>QBYL01000001.1 GCA_003282835.1 Pelagibacteraceae bacterium AG-325-J13
CATTAACTATTAATTATGTAATTTATTATTTTATTTTTTACAAAGATAGTCTTAATGATTTTTTTATCCATAAGATATTTTTGTGCCTTTGATGATGTGTTGACTAACTTGTTAACTTCTTCCTCGTCAGTGTCCTTGCTAATACTTAAAACATCTCTAGTTTTTCCATTAATCTGAATAACTAGATTGATTTTAACTTCATTCAAAACAGCAGTGTTTATTTTCGGCCATTTATTAGTATCTTTACAATCCAAGTTCTCAAGACATTCAAGAGCCAAGTGGGGTGTGAAAGGTATCATTAATTTCATGACTTTTGCTAGAGAGTGTAAAAATATTTTATTTCCGATTTTTAAATCCAAACAAAATCTAAAGTATTTAAATATCTCATAAAATTGAGCAATAGCGACATTAAATTGAAAATTATTTATCGAACTGTCAATTTTATAAATATATAACTCTAATTTGCTCTCAAATTGTTTTTCTTCTGCTTGATTACTTTCTTTGGTTTTTCTATTGATAATTTGGTGATTTAAATTCCATATTTTTTGTAAAAATTTATTAGCAGCAGAAACGCCAGTGTCTGACCACTGAACGTCCTTTTCAGGAGGGCTATCGGACAAGATAAACCATCTAACAGCATCAGCGCCATATTCTTTAATCATTTTTTCTGGATCTACAGTATTTTTTTTTGACTTAGACATCGACTCAGATGGTCCAATACTCACTTTTGATTTATCTTTTAAATTTATTGCCTTTTTTTCTCCTATTTTTTCAACCTCATCTGGATATAGCCACTCATTATCTTTATTTTTATAAGTTTCATGACAAACCATTCCCTGAGTAAATAAATTTTCAAATGGCTCAGAGTATTCTATACTTTTGTTGCATTGTTTAATTCCTTTCATAAAAAAACGTGAATAAAGTAAATGTAATATGGCATGTTCAATTCCACCAATATACTGGTCTACAGGCATCCAATGATTAATTTTCTTAATGTCAAAAGGAGTATCTTTATGTTTTGGGGAGCAAAATCTTAAAAAATACCAAGACGAGTCTACAAAAGTATCTAAAGTATCAGTTTCTCGAATAGCAGGTTTTCCTGTTTTTTTTTCTTTTGTTACTTTCCAGGTAGGATGATTCTCGAGTGGATTTCCTGAAGAATTTAAATCAATGTTTTCTGGTAATTTTATTGGCAGTTCTTCTTTTTCAACTGGAACAACGGATCCATCTTCAAGATAGATCATAGGTATTGGACAACCCCAATACCTTTGCCTTGAAACACCCCAATCTTTTAATCTAAACAAAGTTTTTTTTATACCGATTTTTTTTTCTTCGATTATCTTAATTATCTTTTCTTTTGCTTCTATAATATCTAAATTATTTAAAAATTCTGAATTAATCATTTTACCACTACCAATATACGCCTCTTTCATTTTTGACCCTTCTAAATGATTATTTGAATCCGAGACAACTTTGATAATAGGAAGCTTATATTTTTTAGCAAAATCAAAATCTCTTTGATCGTGAGCTGGACAACCAAAAATTGCTCCATTTCCATAATCCATTAATACAAAATTAGCAAAATAAACTGGTATCTCTTTATTTTCTAGAAAAGGGTGTTGTGCAGTGAACTGAGTTTTATATCCAAGCTTTTCTGCATTTGCTAGTGCCTCCTCGGTAGTTCCCATTTTGGTACATTCTTTTTTAAAGTTTTGGAATTCCTTATTTTTTTTAAAATGTTTCGAAATTTCATGATCAACAGATAACGCTATAAAACTAGCCCCAAATATTGTATCAGGTCTAGTAGTAAAAATATTAATTTCAGCACTGAGTTGTTTTATTTTGAAATTCATTTCACAACCATAGGATTTTCCTATCCAATTTTTTTGCATTAATTTAACTTTGCTAGGCCAACCATTTAATTTTTCTAGATCTTTTAAAAGTTCATTTGAATATTTAGTAATGTTAAAAAACCATTGGGAAAGTTTTTTTCTTTCGACTACTGCATTAGAACGCCATCCTTTACCATTAATTACTTGTTCGTTTGCTAGTACAGTTTTTTCAACTGGATCCCAATTTACATAAGTTTCTTTTCTTGAGACTAAACCTTGATGATAAAAATCAATAAATAATGACTGTTGATGTTTATAGTATTCTTCGTCACAAGTTGAAAGTTCCAAATCCCAGTCAATAGATAAACCTAGCATTTTCAATTGCTTTTTCATTGTCTTTATATTTTGATTTGTCCACTCTTTAGGATTTAATTTATTTTCTCTCGCTGCGTTTTCAGCTGGCAGTCCAAAAGCATCCCATCCCATAGGATGTAAAACGTCAAATCCTTTTAAGAACTTATATCGAGCAATTACATCTCCTATAGTATAGTTTCTCACGTGTCCCATATGAATTTTTCCAGATGGATAAGGAAACATTTCAAGACAATAAAATTTTTTTGAATTTTTGTTATAAAGTTTGGCCGATATAAACTTTTCTTGCCATTTCTTTTCGATAAGTTGGAAATTAACTCTTTCCATTTTTAATTAATTTTTTTTCTTTTCTTTAGATTCTTGTTCAAGAAGTGCTGCTTTTCTAATAATATTAGATCTTAACTCTTCATCAATTTTAGAATTACTTAAAAGAGTTACAATACAAACTTGATTAGATTTACAGACTTTTTTGTGTAAAATAATTTTTAAACTATCTCCTCTCACTTCATTGGATAAAAACCTGATTGTTACTTTAATTGACTCATTGGATTTTGTGCTGTCAGAGTACCAATCTGAAATGATCATGCCCCCAGAATAATCTACTGTGGCAAGAGGAATAAAATCTAAAACTTCTAAAGAAGCTCTCCACATAGGATTAGAGGTACTAAATTCAAATGTTGTATTACCTCCTCTATTTCCTACAATAGAACCTAATGAAACTCCTTTTCCTTCTCTAATATTTTTTTTTGCTCTTTCTTGCATGTTAACTGGATTTTCTCTCATATCTACTTTTTTGGGCTTTAAGTTGCCACAACTCAGCAGTGTAATGAGACTAAGAAATAATATTATTCTAATAAAATGATGCATACGATTAATCAGTAAATAACATTGATATGGCAATTAAACTATCGTTTTTAGACAACTTAATGCTTCAAAACTATAAACTCGGAAAATACTATAAAAATAGTGATATATATGCAACACTTAATCAAAAAAGATCAAATTTTAGTAAGATATTTACCATTAAATTAGCGAATATATTAATTTCCAGTCAGTTAAATATTTAACTAATAACAAAGGAAAAATATGAAAAACATAATCAAAACTTTATTCGTTATGTTAACATCTTCTTCTTTACTTTTTGCTTCAGCAAATGCTGGTGAATTAAGTGTAAGTGGTACTGCGAAAGCAACTTACAACATTCAATCAGGTGATGTAGCGGGTAAAGGTTTAGGTATAACTAATGAATTAAACTTTACGGCATCAGGTGAAACTGACGCTGGTTACGCATGGACATACTCTATGGAGTTAGACCCTGCTGACACAGCTGCTGGTGGATCTGCACTTAACGATGATACAGCAATAACAATGTCAACTCCTTACGGAACTGTTGGTGTATTTATTCTTGAAGGTGCTTTAGATGTTGAAGATGCAGCATCACAGTCTGTTTACTCAAGACCAACAGATTCAGGTGATCCATCTGCTACAACAGATAACTTTACAATCGACTCTTATAACAACGTACAATATCATACGCCAGCAGACTTGTTGCCGTTTGGTATGACTGCTAAAATTGCATACGCTCCAGACTTAGACACAGCAAACGGTTCTGGAAACAATGCAGGCGCTGCTATAACTGAAGGCGGTGCAGCGTTCGCTGGTAGATCTGCTACAGAATATCAAGTAAAAGCAACTCCAATTGATGGTTTAAATGTTGGTGCTTCTTACATGGAATTCAAAAAAGCAGGTGCTACGAAAAAAGACCAAGCTCCAGAAAGTGGTGCATACTTTGCTACTTACGCAATGGGGAACGCAACAATTGGTTACTCAAAAGGTTTGAGAGCTAACTTAGTTGCTGACAGTGCGAACACAGGTGCAGATTACTACGATCAGACTAACATGTCTGTTTCATTAGCTGTTAATGATGATTTATCACTTTCTTACGAAGAAGAAAGATCAGAAGCTAATCAAAACGTAGATAGCACTGCAGATGTAGAGCAAAAGTCTACAGGTATTCAAGCTGCTTACAATATGGGCGGAATGACATTAGCTTTGTCATTTAACTCACATAAAAACATAGGTTACTCATCAACAGCAGTAGATGTTGACCAAATGTTAATGGCAGTGACACTTGCGTTTTAATTAACGTTTAGTTAGTCAATTTAAAAAAGCCGGCTGAATATTTCAGCCGGCTTTTTTTTTACTTCAGACATAAGAACAAAAGCACTTGAGTTTACAAGTTTCATTTTATTTAAATTCTCTAATTTAATTCCTCCAAGTGGTACCAAGTCCTCTTTTCTGGAAAGCTTTAGTAGATTAAATTTAACAACTCCTGTAAAACCAGGTTTATTTTTATAATTTGTTTTAAATAACCGCGAAAATATAAATTTAGAGCAACCTTGTTGTTTTTTAATTAGTAATTCTTTAATATTATGAGCTGAGCCTATAATTTTAAATTTAGTATTTTTAAATTTGTTTATTCTAAGATCTTTATTATAAGCTGATATATATAAACCATCGGCATTTAAATCTACCATCAATTTAAAATCGTTTGATATAAAAAATTGTATTCTTTTAATACGACAAATCTTTCTAAAATTCTTAAGAATGTTAATGTTTACTAATTTTCCATTTGATCTATAAATAATTATGAATTTATTGGGAGTTTTTATCTTGTTTAAATCAATATTTTTAATATCTTCTATTATTAAAAAGTAATTTTTATTATAAATAATCATATGAATAAAATAGTCGATAGATTTAATATAATACAATCCAATATTAAAAAAGATAAAAATTTCAATAAAATTAAAATTGTTGCTGTAAGTAAAACTTTTGAATTAAATCATATAAAACCTTTAATTGACCATGGTCATGTACATTTTGGTGAAAACAAAGTTCAAGAAGCTGAAATTAAATGGAGAGACTTTAAAAGCAAAAACAAACAAATTAAATTACATATGGTAGGAAAGCTACAAAATAATAAAGCTAAAAAAGCTGTAGAGTTATTTGATTATATACATTCTTTAGATAGCCAGAAATTAGCTGACACTTTGTCAAAAAGTCAATTAGCTATAAATAAATCGTTAAAATATTTTATTCAGGTAAATATTGGAAACGAAAATCAAAAGTCAGGTATACCTTACAATGAGGTTGATGCCTTTTACACTTACTGTAGAAATGAAAAAAAAATGGAAATAATTGGATTGATGGCTATTCCACCAAACGATGAACATACTAATAAATATTTTAAAAGCTTGTCAGAGCTTAATACTTCTTTAGGTTTCAAGGAATTAAGTATGGGCATGTCAGCAGATTATATGAAAGCAGTAAATTATAAATCAACATTTTTGAGAATAGGAAGTTCAATTTTTGGGGAAAGAATTTAACTAATTTTTACCAAAGTTTTTTTATTTATCATCGAAGCTATTTTTTTTATACTAATTTTTCTAATTGCTATACACCCTGCAGTTTTTTTAAAATTATTTTTTGCGATATGAATAAAAATTGCACTCCCTTTATTTTTTATTATTGGACTCATATTGTAGTTTAGTACTAATATAATATCGTAAGTATTTTCAGTTCTATGGAGTTTTTCTGCACTATACTTAAAAGGTAAATTAATAAGTTTATTATAGCAAACAGATCTAGGGTCATCACACCATCCCATGCTTTTATTTATAGCAATTTTTTTAATTTTGGTTTTAAGGTTAGATATTCGATCTTTTCTGTAAAGAATGAATTTTATCTTAAAAAGGCCTCTTGGGGTTATTAAATCACCTTCTTTTTTTTTTACATTAATTCCTCTTTTGCCAATCGCACATTTTACTTTATAATTGTCTATAGACAGATATTTATTTTTAATGTGAATACGCATATGATTAATGTTTTATCATTTGGTCCAGAAAAGTTTAACACTTCATTAGAGGAACTTAAAGATTTTTTCAATTTTAACTTAAGGTTAAACTCAAAGAATCCAAAAAACGATTTATTACAAAATTTTGACATATTAATTATACATGAGGATATTTTTAAAGAAGTTGCTGATGCTCGAAATATGATCAAAAAAATAGATAAAATTAAAATTCTTGTTCTAAAGCCGAATTCAAAACCAGCTGAACAATTTAGTAGTAATTTATATCTACCTTTAAATATAAAAGATATTAATAAAATTATAGAAAATTTAATTGCAAAGAAAAATTTTTCAAAGAACTCATCGATTAAAATAAGGGAATACATTCTTAATAAAAATGAAAAGAAATTATTAAGATTTAATGATTTTATAACTTTAACAGAAAAAGAAATTCAATTATTAGAACTTCTTTTAACAAATAAAAAATCAGTTCATAAAGATGAAATTCTAAAAAAAGTTTGGAAATATGCAAAAGACGTTGATACACATACTATAGAAACTCACGTATATAGATTAAGAAAAAAGATTAAAGATAAATTTTTTGATGAAAAATTTATACGCAATAATAAAGATGGTTATTCTCTATGAGAAAAAGAAATAAGATAGCGTTTGATTTATTTTCAAAAAAATATCGAAAACGCATTGTTAAACCAAAAAAGGGTAAAGGAAGTTTTAGACGAAAAAAAAAATAATTCTATTTATCTAGTCTTGCTCCAATTATTTGAATTACTTTTGAAGACATTTCGGTCCCAGTTTCTAAACTTTCCTTTGTTGTCTTGTTATTTATAAATCCATGTAAAAAACCGCCCGCAAATAAATCACCTGCTCCTGTTAAGTCCTGAATGTTAAGGTTTGTTTTTGCAGGACACTCTAAAACATTTCCTTTATTAATTGCAACAGCTCCTTTATCTCCTCGAGTTATTACTATTAATTTATTAATTTCTTTTGCAAAATTAATTACATCTTCAAAGTTTTTTACATCTATTAGTGACATAATTTCTTGTTCATTAGCAAAGGTAATGTCTAATTTATTTTTCACTAATTCAAGAAAATGAGGTTTATGTCTTTCTACGCAAAATAAGTCTGACAATGACATTGCAACTTTTTTGGAACTACTTATTGCTTTTTCAAAAGCTTTTTTTGGCTCACCTTCATCCCAAAGATATCCCTCTAAAAATAAGATTTCACTGCTCTTAACTGCGTTTGTATTAATATCATTTTCATTAATTTTACCCGCAGTTCCAAGAAAAGTAATCATAGTTCTTTCAGAGTCTGGTGTAATTAATATTAGACAAGTCCCCGTTGAAATTGCCTCTTTTTTTTTTGAGTAGAAGAATTCAACATTTTCTTTTCTTAAACCATCTTCATATTTGTTGCCTAAATCGTCATCACTTACCTTACCAATAAAGCCAACTTTATTCCCGAGTTGTGAAAGACCTACTATTGAATTTGCGACTGACCCACCAGAAACAGTTTCTTCTATTTTAAGAGTTAATAATAATTTTTTAAATTCAGCTTCGTCCACAAGCTTCATAGTACTTTTTGTTAAATTATTCTGAGTGATAAACTCTTCATCAACTTTACAAATAACGTCTACAATAGCGTTGCCAATTCCTAAGATTTTCATTTATTTATGCTTTTTTTACATCAACTGGTTTTTTTCTATTGGGATAACAGCTTTTACAAATTTTACAAGTTAATCCAAAACAGTCTCGGGCTTTACAATATTCCCTTCCATACCAAATTATTTGTAGATGCAGTTTGTTCCAATACTTTTTGGGAAAAACTTCCTTTAGATCTTTTTCAGTTTGTACAACATTTTTACCATTCGTCAAACCCCATCTCTGAGCCAATCTATGAATGTGTGTGTCTACTGGGAAAGCAGGAAAACCAAAACCTTGAGACATTACAACACTCGCAGTCTTGTGACCAACGCCAGGCAACTGTTCTAGCTCTTCATAAGTTTTTGGCACTTTGCCATTGTATTTTTTAACTAAAGTTTTCGACAAATAAAAGATGCTTTTAGCTTTAACTCTGAATATTCCTATTCTTTTTATTAATTGTTGAATTTTTCTTCTACCAAGTTTTAAAAAATGAATTGGTTTATTATATTTTGGGTAGATATTTTTTGTAACATTATTAACATTTACATCAGTACATTGTGCTGAAAGTAATACAGAAACCAAAAGAGTAAAAGTATTTTTGTAATTAAGCGGTTTAGGAACTTTAGGATAAGTTTTATTTAATATCCTTAAAATAATTTTAGCTTTTTCTTTATTGCTCACTTAAAATGTAGAAGGTCTCTCATAGAATAAAGGCCTACTTTTTTTGACATTAACCAAGAAGCAGCAACTAAAGCACCTTCAGAATATAAAGCTCTATCAAACGACTCGTGGTTAAGTTTTATAATTTCTTTTCCACTAGAAAACCTTACTTCGTGTTCACCAATCACTTCACCTTTACGAATGGAATTAAAGTTTATTTTTTTTGTATAAGGAAAAGATTTTTTATTTAGATATTTTTTACCAATTAAATTGTGAAAATTTTTATTTTTTCCATCAGCTATTCCTTTACCTAACATTAAAGCAGTACCAGATGGATAGTCAATTTTATGTTTATGATGAACTTCATATACTTTACTTAAAAAATTATTACCAAGAGATTTTGAAGCAATTTCAGTTAAATACATAAGCAAATTTACACCCAAACTCATGTTACCTGCTTTAAGAATAGGGATCTTCCTAGAAAAATTTTTTATTAAATTTTCCTCTTTTTTTGAAAAACCAGTTGTTCCTATAACAACTCTTTTTTTTAATTTAGATGCAATTTTAAGTATTTCTAACGTACATTTAGGAACAGTAAAGTCTATAATTACATGAGACTTTTTAAATGTATTTATAGTATTGAAAACAGGTTTAATACCAGAAATTTTTTTTTTAATCGCTCTATTTTCAGTTAAAGCAACTAATTTGAAATTATTGTTTTTTTTGGAGGATATAATTAATTGCTGACCCATTCTCCCCATACATCCAGTTATAGCTAAGTTAATTTTTTTCATTATTTAATAAAATAAATAGTAATGATGATAATAATAACAATTATAACCCAAATAGAAAGATTTTTCATAAATTGTTTTATTTTATTATTAGTAGATAAAAATCCAGGAAGGATTAGAGCTAATACTGCAATCAAAAAAATCGCAGACATTATTTGATCAGTTTCCATTTAAATTAAGAGCTTTTCCAAAATTTTTTAGCTTTTTCAAAAAAACTCTTTATTACTGGGTCTGGTTTATTGTTTTCAATTTCGTTAAACTCTTCAAGTATTTCCTTTTGTCTTTTTGACAGTGAGGTTGGAACCTGTGTTACTACTCTAATATACAAATCTCCAAATAAATTTCTCCTCAGTACAGGCATTCCTTTGCCTTTAAGTCTGAATTGTTTACCGTGTTGAGTGCCAGATGGAATTTTTATTTTTGACTTACCACCATCAATTGAAGGTACTTCAACTGTCGTGCCCAATGATGCGTTTGAAAATGTAATTGGGAGTTCGTAATATAAATTTTCTTCAGATCTCTTAAAAATATTATGATTATCAATAGATATAAATAAATATAAATCACCATTTGATCCTCCTTTGATACCCGCCTCTCCTTTGCCAGACAATCTAATTCGTGTACCATCATCAACACCTTTTGGTATTTTAACTGTCACATTTTCATTTCCTTGCATTTTCCCATTTCCACCACAATCCTTGCAAGGACTTCCGATTGTCTCTCCATATCCACTACATTGCGGACAAGTTTGTTGGATCGTAAAAAAACCTTGATTAGTTCTTACTTTACCTCTCCCTGAACAATAACTACATTTAATTGGTTTTGAATCTTTTGCAGCTCCGCTGCCCGAACAAGAAGAACATCTTTTATACGTGGTGTATTTAACATTTTTCTCTAATCCTTTATAAGCTTCTTCTAAATTAATACTAATGTCGTATCTTAAATCGTTTCCTCTATTGCTAGTTCTTCTTGAAGATGTGCTCCCTCCAAAATCACCAAAAAAATCTTCAAAAATATCTGAAAATGATGATGTATCAAATCCACCAAAACCTTGTCCGCCACCGCCTTGAAATGCGGCGTGACCAAATTGATCATAGTTCGCTTTTCTTTTTTCGTCAGAAAGTATGTGATAAGCTTCGCTTGCTTCTTTGAACTTTTCCTCAGAAGATTTATCACCTTTAGTTTTGTCTGGATGGAATTTAAGTGCTAGTTTTCTGTAAGCTTTCTTAATTTCATCTTTAGATGCTGACTTAGTTACACCTAAGACATCATAGTAATCTCTTTTTGCCACAGGACGTCTCCTTCACAATTATCTTAGGCGCTTTTTTCTTTGTCTTCTTCTTTCTTTTCTTTTACGTCTTCAAAATCTGCATCTACAACGTTATCTTTGTCATTTTCTTTAGCATCATCTTTACTTTTGGCTTTCGCGTCAGGTTTTTGTTGACTTTTGTATACTGCCTCTCCTAGTTTCATTGAAGCTTGTATTAAACTTTGCGTTTTTTTCTTGATATCTTCAATATCTGTTCCCTCTAGAGATTTTTTTAGATCTGTAATGCCACTTTCAATTGCTTTCTTCTCATCAACAGAAACTTTATCGCCGTGTTCTTTTAAACTTTTTTCGGTTGAAAATACTAAACTATCCGCTTGATTTCTTGCATCTACAGATTCTCTTTTCTTTTTGTCGGCTTCTTTATTAGCTTCAGCATCTTTAACCATTTTTTGAATTTCTTCCTCTGATAATCCTCCTGAAGCTTGTATTTGAATTTTTTGTTCTTTGCCTGTACCCTTATCTTTAGCTGAAACGTTGACTATTCCGTTCGCATCAATATCAAAAGTTACCTCAATTTGAGGTGTACCCCTAGGAGCAGGAGCAATTCCCACCAATTCAAAATTACCTAAAATCTTATTATCTGCAGCCATTTCTCTTTCACCTTGTAGAACTCTTATTGATACGGCTGGCTGATTGTCTTCAGCTGTTGAAAAAACCTGACTTTTTTTAGTTGGAATAGTCGTATTTTTTTCAATTAATTTTGTTGATACTCCTCCTAAAGTCTCTATTCCAAGAGATAGAGGTGTAACATCTAATAATAAAACGTCTTTGACATCACCTTGCAAAACTCCACCTTGTATAGCAGCGCCCATAGCAACAACTTCATCCGGGTTCACGCTCTTATTTGGTTCTTTTCCAAAGAAGTTTTTAACTGTTTCCATAATTTTAGGCATTCTAGTCATTCCACCAACTAAAACTACTTCGTTAATCTCAGCTGCGGAAAAACCAGAGTCTTTAAGAGCTGTTTTGCATGGTTCTAAAGTTCTATCAACTAAGGTTTGAACTAAAGCTTCCAATTTAGCTCTCGTAAACTTTAAATTTAAATGTTTTGGGCCTGATTTATCTGCAGTAATAAATGGCAAATTAATTTCAGTCTGAGCCGCAGAAGAAAGTTCAATTTTTGCTTTTTCTGCTGCTTCTTTAAGTCTTTGTAGAGCAAGTTTATCTGATTTTAAATCTATACCGTTATCTTTCTTAAATTCAGACGCTAAATATTCTACAATGGCATCATCAAAATCTTCTCCACCTAAAAAAGTGTCTCCATTAGTTGATTTAACTTCAAAAACTCCATCACCTATTTCTAAAATAGAAATATCAAAAGTACCCCCACCTAAATCATAAACTGCAATTTTTTGCCCACCTTTTTTATCTAAACCATAAGCAAGCGAAGCTGCAGTTGGTTCATTTATAATTCTTAAAACTTCTAATCCTGCAATCTTTCCTGCATCCTTTGTAGCCTGTCTCTGCGAGTCATTAAAATAAGCTGGAACAGTAATTACAGCTTTTGTTACTGCTTGACCTAAATATTTTTCAGCAGTTTCTTTCATTTTTTGTAAAACAAAAGCAGAAATTTGAGATGGAGAATACTTTTTACTTTTGCCTTCAACCCAAGCATCTCCATTTTCTGATTTTATAATTTTATAAGGAACTTTTGAAATATCTTTTTGCACAGAAGGTCCGTCAAATTTTCTACCAACCAATCTTTTAACAGCAAAAATTGTATCACCAGCGTTTGTAACCGCTTGCCTTTTAGCAGGTTGACCGACAAGTTTTTCTTCCTTTTCTAAAAATGCAACTACTGAAGGTGTGGTTCTAGCCCCTTCAGTATTTTCTAATACTTTTGCTTGTGTACCATCCATTATTGCTACACAAGAGTTTGTTGTTCCAAGATCTATTCCTATAACTTTGCTCATAATTTTTATCCTTTTAATTTACGGTACTTATATGGGTGTTTTTTTTCACTCTACAAGGTTATTTATCCTTTTTTTTTTCGTCTGTTTCCGCCTGTTTATCTACTTTTTTTTTCGCAACACTCACTAAAGCAGGCCTTAAAAGTCTTTCTCCATACATATATCCAGCTTGAATTTCTTGAAGAATAATCCCAGATTCGACACTAACATTTTCTATTTCTGACATAGCTTGATGTAAGTTCGGGTCAAATTTTTTATTTTCAGTATTAATTTTTTTGATCCTATTTCTCTCAAATATTGACAATAAGTCTTTTTCAACTATTACAATATTTTCTATAAATTTGTTTAAATCTTTGTTTGTTTTGAGCGCTTCATCATTTTTTATAGCTTCTTTAGCTCTATGCAGATTGTCTAGTATAGCCAAACTTTCTTTTGCAAAATTAAAAGACCCAAACTCAAAAGCATCTTTAATTTCTTTTTCAAATCTTCTCCTTTGATTTTCAATTTCAGCAAGAGATCTCAGCAATTTATCCTCTGACTGTTTAAGTCTATCTTCTAAAGAAAGCTCTTTTTTTGTCTCAGATTTTATTTCTTGAGTTTTTTCAAGACTTTTATCAGCTTCCTCAGTATTTTTTTGGTTATCCGCACTCATATTAATTGCTATATAATGTTTAAAATTTAAATTACTAGTGATGAATGAAAAAAATCTTAATTGGCACCCACAATAAAGGAAAGTTTAAAGAAATAAGCTTTCTTATATCAAAAAAGTTAAAGAAATTATCACCAATAAAACTTCAAATTCCAAGTCCAAAAGAAACAGGAAAAACATTTCACAGCAATGCAAGATTAAAAGCTAATTACTTTTACAAATTGAGTGGTATGCCTGTGATTTCTGATGACTCTGGACTTTGCATTAAAGCTCTCAAGGAAAGACCAGGAATTTATTCTGCAAGATGGGCAAAAAAATATGGGAATTTTCATAAAGCAATGAAATTTATTTTAAGATTAATGAAAAATAAAAAAAATAGAACTGCCACATTTGTTTGTAGTCTATCCTATAAATCGCATTTAGGAATAAAAGCTACTGTGGTTGGTAAAATTAAGGGAACAATATCAAATCATATTATAGGAAAAAAAGGATTTGGTTATGATCCAATTTTTATTCCTTACGGAGAAAAACATACTTTTGGGCAAATGAGCAAGTCAAAAAAAATAAGAATGGACCACAGATATATTGCTTTTAAAAAATTAAAAAAAAAAATTAAAATTTTGTAAATTTTTTATTTTCAGCTTTGTAAATACTTAAATCTTGTATTATCTTTTTATTATCAAAACTAAAAGTACCGATTTTACCTTTGATTTTACCCTTAAAATAAAAATCACTTACATTATTAATCTTTTCCTTTTTCTTCCAAGTATAATAAATTAACCCAACAGCATCGTAAGCTAAGATAGCTATCTCACTCGGGTATCTTTTAAATGTTTTAAAATATTTTTTTTGATAATTCTTAAACTCCTGATAATTAATTGAAGGGTAGAATAATTTATTAACTGTATTTTCATAAAAGATGCTTTCATCAAACCACTGGTTTAAAGTTGTAAACAAAACTTTTTTTTGGCTAACATCAGTGAAAACTAAAGATGTTAATACACTTTTTAAACTGTTACCAAAATCGATAATTATTACTGAGTCAAAATTTACCTCTCCTAAAGTATATTTTTGTTCTAATTTCTCCAACATTTTTTTTGATTCTTCATCATCTTTATCCTCGTACATTTTTTTTCTTAATTTCAAATTTCTTTTTCTTTGTGAATAATTAGTCAAAATTTCAATCTCACCAGTTAAAACTTTTGGATCCGGATTGTATTTGAAAATTTTAAAATTATTTATTTTAAAATTATTCAATTTTTCATCAATTAAATCGGCGTAATTATTTTTGGGAATTAAAATTACTGTTTTTTTTCTATTTTTTTTTTTTAAAAATTTAGAGAGGGCCAAAATTTGAGACTCAAAGCTTATACCTACACTTATTATATTATTTTGAAATTCTGGGTTTATGTTTGACGGAGAAATAAAAACTAAATCATTATATTTTCTCACTTCTTCAAATTCATCATTATTTATTGGACCAATGATAACTTTAGCACCCTGCGAACGAATTTCTTTTATAGCATGATTTAATTTTTCTTTATTGTTTGATCCGGAGTCTCTAGGTATTATCATCACATTTTTATCGTCAATTTCGTCTAATGCTAATTGCAATGAGTACAAAAGTGAATATCCAAGATCTTGGTACTCCCCAGTTAAAGGTGCTAGCAGTCCAATTTTTAGAGTATTGTTATTTTCACTACTTAATAAATGAGAATTAAAGGATAATATTATATAAGTAATTATTATTGTAAATTTTTTATTCATAAATGAAAATATCAACTAAAAACTTATATATTGTTTCTACTCCTATTGGAAACCTAGATGACATAACTTTAAGAGCATTGGATGTGCTGAAAAAAACAGATATAATACTATGTGAAGACACTCGACGTTCATTGAAATTATTGAATCATTTTAAAATTAAAAAAAAGTTAATCTCCTATCATAAGTTTAACGAAAATAAAAAATTATTAAAAATCATAGAATATATAAATGAAGGCAAAATTTTGTCTTTAGTTTCAGATGCAGGAACTCCATTACTTTCTGATCCTGGCAAAGTCCTAATCAACAAATGTATAGAGGAAAATATTAACATTGTTCCTATACCGGGTGTCTCCTCAATAACAGCATCTATGAGCACTTCTGGATTTAGCGATAAGTTTTTATTTTATGGATTTTTACCTAAAACTGATAATGAATTAGAAAAAATTTTATCTTCTCTAGCGAACTTAAATTTTTCACAAATTTTTTTTCTACCTGCTATCAAAATTAATTTCTATTTGGAAAAATTTAAGAAGTATTTTATAGATAGAAATATTATGATTGCTAGAGAAATTACAAAACTTCACGAAACTTTTTATAGGGATAATGTAAACGACATCAAATTGTTAAAAACTAAAATAAAAGGTGAGTTAACTGTTGTAATATCAGAAAAAAATATTAAAGATAAAATTATTGATGATGATAAAATAAAAAAAAAGGCGAAAATATTATTAAAAAAGAATACATTGAAAGACACGGTAAAACTCTTATTTGATACTGAAAAAGTTAGTAAAAAGAAAATTTATGATATTTGTTTGAAATTGAAGGAAAATGAAAAAATTAATTAGCTTATTATTATTATTATTTTTAATTTCATGCTCATCAGTAGGACGTTTTGGCACTGGTGTAGATATTACCTTTGATCCAAGAACTATCGGAATGCAAATTGATGATACTATTATGCAAAAAAATTTATCTGCAAGACTTGCGTTGAAGGATAAAAGATATTTCTTATCAGTGCAAACAGAGGTAATCGACGGACGGATTTTTCTTTCAGGCAAAGTAAACGAGCCAGAAGAAAAAATTAAGATAACCAAAATGGCATGGGAAACCAAAGGGGTAAGATCAGTAAAGAACGCTATAACTATAAAAGGACAAAGTAATTTTAAAAGTACTGCTAAAGATATCTTGATAACAAGTCAACTAAGATCAGCTCTTATATTGAATAAAAAAACTAAAGCTAGAAACTATACTTTAGAGACAATAAATAAAAATATATATATTTTTGGAATAGCAATGGATAAAGAAGAAAAAAAAGAAGTAATTAATGAAGCTAATAAAATTTATGATGTAGAAAAAGTTATACCATCAATTTATTTAGTCACCGAACTCAGTCGTAATAAAATTTAACTTTTATAATCGATAACATGTGAAGAATAAGCTGCTATTGACGCTAGATTGAGAATGTCCGAAGTGCTCGACCTAAGTGGTGCAACTTCGATAGGTAAACCCAGACCAATTAAAAGTGGACCAATTAGTTTTGCATCTCCATAAACTTTCATAAGTTTTGTAGAAATTGCTGCACTGTGTAAAGCCGGCATAATTAATATATTTGCTTCTCCTACAATTTTAGAGAAAGGATAAACTTCTTTATAAATAGGATTCAGAGCTACATCAGGTTGCATCTCTCCGTCAAAATCAAAATCTACTTTTTCATTTTTTAATATTTCAATTGCATCTCTAACATGTTTAGTATTTTTAGAAACTGGTTTTCCGAATGTTGAGTGGGAGAGAAAAGCAACTTTTGGATCAAAACCAAATAATTTTGCTACACGTACACAAGACTTAGAAACATTTACTAATCTTTTAGCTGATGGAAAATCTTGGACATTTGTATCTGCTACTAAAATAGTTTTACCTTTCGAATTTATCATTGTCATACCAAAGATTTCCTCTCCAGGTCTAGGGTCAACAACTTTTTTTAATTTCTCAATAGATGCTGCATAATGTCTAATATTTCCCGTAACCATTGCGTCTGCATCTTTACAAGCTATCATTGATGCTCCCCATGCAATTCGGTCGTTCCTAACTAGTCGGTCAACATCTCTTTCTAGCTGTCCTTCTCTTTGTAATCTTTTATATAAATATTGCACATATTTTTTTCTTTTATCCTGATCAGTTGAATTTACTATTTCAATTTTATGATTTTCATCTAATCCTATTCTTTTTAATTGTTCTTTAATTCTTTTTTCAGTTCCAATTAATATCGGTGTTCCAAGTTTATTTTTTCCAAATTCGATTGCGGCTTTAAGCATATTTTCATCCTCTCCTTCAGCAAAAACAACTCTTTTAGGATTTTTTCTTACTTTAGCATTGATACCTTGCATTAAGGACATCGAAGGGTCTAACCTATTTCTTAATTGATCTTTATAAACTTCTAAATCCATAATAGGTTTTCTAGCAACACCACTGTCCATAGCTGCTTTTGCCACTGCGGATGGGATTATACTTATCAACCTTGGGTCAAAAGTCGAAGGTATAATGTAATCTTTTCCATATTTCGGCCGATCTCCTCCATAAGCAGAGACAACTTCATCAGGCACACCCTCACGAGCTAATAATGCTATTGCTTTAGCAGCTGCAATTTTCATATCTTCATTTATTTCTTTTGCTCTTACATCTAAAGCACCTCTAAAAATGTAAGGAAAACCAATTAAATTATTAACTTGATTTGGATAATCAGATCTTCCAGTTGCAACTATTGCATCTGATCTAGTCTCACTAATAAGTTCAGGTTTGATTTCAGGGTCTGGGTTAGCACATGCAAATATAATAGGATTCTTAGCCATAGATTTTACCATGTCTTTTGTAACAACATCTTTAGCCGATAAACCTAGAAATACATCAGCATTTTTCATGGCATCCTCTAAAGATCTTAATTTTGTATCAATCGCAAAAGCTGACTTAAATTGATCTACATTTTCTCTTCCTTTGAAAATAACACCTTTACTATCGCACATGATAATATTTTTTGTATTTACACCACAACTTTTAAATAAATTAGTACATGCTTGTGCAGATGCACCAGCGCCATTTACAACAATTTTTATATCTTGAATTTTTTTTTTTGAAATATCTAACGCATTAATGAGCGCAGCTGTTGTAATAATAGCCGTGCCATGTTGGTCATCGTGAAAAATGGGAATATCGAGTTTCTCTTTAAGTTTCTGCTCAATTAGAAAACAATCGGGAGCAGCTATATCTTCAAGATTAATACCTCCAAATGTACCACCAATATTTGTGATTGTGTCT
The DNA here is from genome assembly GCA_003282835.1 of Pelagibacteraceae bacterium AG-325-J13. Classification (GTDB taxonomy): domain Bacteria; phylum Pseudomonadota; class Alphaproteobacteria; order Pelagibacterales; family Pelagibacteraceae; genus Pelagilacustribacter. The sequence continues at coordinate 18,138 of QBYL01000001.1, forward strand.
ACAATTGAATTGACATCATTGTTATCGATTTCTATATCAATAGAGTCAATGTCAGCAAATCTTTTAAATAATACAGATTTACCTTCCATCACTGGCTTCGAAGCTAATGCTCCAAGATTTCCCAAACCTAATATTGCGGATCCATTACTAATTACTGCAACAAGATTTCCCTTGCTAGTATAATCATAAGCTAAAGCGGGATTTTTGGCTATTTCTCTCACAGGAGCAGCCACTCCTGGAGAATATGCTAAAGATAAATCTCTTTTAGTCGTCAATGGTTTAGAAGACTTTATCTCAATTTTGCCTGACTTACCTTTTATATGAAAATCAAGAGCTTCTTTATCTGAATAATGGTCAATTTTTGATTTTTTTGTCATTTAAATTATGGGTATTTAATATAAATATTTATACAACATTATTTATTTATTATTTGTGGCTTAATTTAGAAATTTATGAACTTATTATCATCTACCTATATTTTTAGTTTTTTTACGTTATTGAGTAGGGTTTTAGGCTATCTTAGAGATGTATTAATTGCAATATTTTTAGGAGCTTCAATTTACGCAGATGCGTTTTTTGTCGCGTTCAGACTCCCAAATACCTTCCGCCGTTTATTTGCTGAAGGAACGTTCAATGCTGCATTTGTGCCAAACTATATATCAGCCAAAAATGCTGGTAAAAGAACTGCAAACAAATTTGCCGATGAAGTTTTAAGATTTTTAATTTTAATATTGTTTTTAATTGTATTGATTGTGGAAATATTTACACCTATTTTAGTAAATATTATCGCCCCAGGTTTCGTTGACGACAATATAAAATTTAACCTTGCAATTGAATTTACTAGAATCACCTTTCCTTTTTTATTGTTTGTTAGTATATCTTCTTTTTTTTCAGGAATTTTAAATTCTAATAATAAATTTGCAGCAGCAGCAGCAACTCCAATTATCTTAAATTTAATTTTAATTGTAAGTTTACTTATTTCATATTTTTATAAGCTGGAGTTTGCTAGACAATTATCATATGGTGTAACTCTTGCCGGAATTTTACAACTACTTTTTTTAATATATTTTACAAAAAAATATTACAAACCATCTTTTGAATTTAAGTTGAAAGTTAGTAGCAAAGTAAAATATTTTTTTAAAAAATTATTACCAAGCATCCTTTCATCAGGAGTGACACAAATAAATATTTTGATTGGAACAATTATAGCTTCTTTCGAAGCAAGCGCAGTCTCTTATTTGTACTATGCTGACCGTATTTATCAAATTAATTTGGCGTTAGCAGGCATAGCTGTGGGAACTGTATCTTTGCCTGTTATGTCAAAAGTTTTTAAACAAAAAAAATTTTCTAAACTATTAAATATTCAAAACAGATCTTTGGAACTATCTTTATTGCTAGCTATCCCAGCAAGTATTGGTTTAATTTTGGCTTCAGAAGAAATAGTCAGCGCTTTGCTAGGCTATGGATCATTTGATGCTCAAAATGTTAAAATGACTGCTAAAGCTCTAAAGTATTTTGGTTATGGAATACCTGCTTTTGCTTTAATTAAAATTTTATCTAATTTCTTTTTTGCTAGAAATAATACTAAAATACCTTTTTATATTTCTATAATAATTGTTTTTTTAAATATAGTTATTAGTGTTGTTTTTTTTAAAAAGATTGGTTTTATTATTATTCCTATAGCTACCTCTATCTCAACATGGATTGGAATAGTAATTTACTTTTACCTTTTGAATAGAAAGAAATTTTTTAGTTTCGATCAAAAACTATATTATAATGTTTTAAAAATGATTATTAGTACAGTTTTGATGTCTATTACATTAATATTTTTATTAAACTATTATACAGAATTTTTAGTTTATAATTATACATTTAAATCAATTTACCTTCTATTAATTGTTATTTTTGTTGCAGTTATTTACTTGATATCATGTTATTTTGGTGGAGTTTTAAAAATTAGAAACTATAAGACAAATTAAATGATTATAAAAAAACTAGTATTTTCAGGTGTTCAACCTTCGGGTAATCTGCATTTAGGAAATTATCTAGGTGCACTAAAAAATTTTGTTGAACTTCAAAAAAGTGCAGATTGCATCTATTGTGTAGTTGATCTTCATGCAATTACAACATTTCAAGAACCAAAGAAATTAAGAAATAACATTTTAGAAACTACAGCAAGTTTTATAGCAGCGGGACTAGACCCAAAAAAAAGTATAATCTTTAATCAATCTGCTGTTTCAGGACACGCAGAGCTAGCTTGGATTTTAAATTGTGTGTCAAGAATTGGCTGGTTAAATAGGATGACACAATTTAAAGATAAGGTAGGTTCTGATAAAGAAAAAGCAAGTGTTGGATTATATATTTATCCAAATTTAATGGCAGCAGATATTTTATTATACAAAGCAACTCATGTACCAGTGGGAGCTGATCAAAAACAACATTTAGAGCTATCAAGGGACATTGCACTTAAGTTCAATAAAGATTTTAATTGTCCAGATTTTTTCCCACTTCCAGAACCTTTGATACCTAAAAATATTTCTAGAGTAATGAGCTTAAGAGACGGCACAAAGAAAATGAGTAAATCAGAAGAGTCAGATTATTCCAGAATTAACTTGAAAGACTCTGCAGACGAAATCAAAAAAAAAATCAAAAAAGCTAAATCAGACTCTGCGCCTATACCAGACAACCTAAGCTCTCTAGAAAAAAAACCTGAAGCTTTTAATTTATTAAATATATTTTCTGAACTATCTAGTATAAACTTGGATAAGCTGATAAATGAAATGAGCGGTAAAGAATATTCTGCTGTTAAAAATGATTTAGCTGACCTACTTATTAGTCAAATTTGCCCAGTGGGAAAAGAAATAGAAAAATTAATGGGAGATGAGACATATTTACTTAAAATTCTTAAGAATGGTGCAGAAAAAGCACAATTAAAAGCTGAGGAGAACTTAAAGAAAATACGTGAAAAAGTTGGGCTGATATAATATAAAATTCCATATGATACATGTTGAATCAACACCTAATCCAGAATCATTGAAATTTTTATCTGAAAAAATTATCTCGGAAACTGGCACTGAAGAATTTCAAAAAAATGATATTACGCAAGTAAATAATTCTTTTATAAAAGAGTTATTAAGTTTTAAAGGTGTAGAATTAGTTTTGCTTTCTAAAAATTTTTTGTCAGTTAATAAAACAAAAGATGTTTCATGGAATGAGTTAAAGCCAATGATTATATCCCATTTAAATCATTATTTTGATAATAATAATAGCCCAATTTTAAAAGATACATCTAAAAACTTAAATACCAATTTAAATAATGATGATACTACAAAAAAGATAATTGAAGTGTTAGATACGAAAATTAGACCAGCTGTAGCAAGAGATGGAGGGGATATAAAATTTAAATCTTTTAAAAATGGAGTTGTAAAAGTAGAATTACAGGGCAGCTGTTCCGGTTGTCCAAGTTCATTAATAACTTTAAAACAAGGTGTTCAAAATTTACTAAAACATTATGTTAAAGAAGTAAATTCTGTAGAGGCAAACTAATGAAAAAGAAATTAACTTATAGAGAGAAACTTTTAGAATTAGCTAAAATTTATAACGTTAAAGAAGTTCAAGATTATATAGGCAGAAGAAAAAATCTTACATCAGGACAAATAGAACTTATATTAAGAAAAAATAAAATTATTATTCCAAAAGACTTTAATACGAATTTTTTTAAAGAAAATTTTACAAAACCTTTCACAAAAGTATCAAGACAAATAGATGATTTAAAAGAAAACACTTCCAAATCAGCAAATAAATTTTCAAGAAAGATCAGTTATTTCAAAGAAGATAGTTCAAGATCAGTTTATCGTTTTTTTATTAATTTATGGAGACTTTTAGGTAGAGCTGGAATCAACTTTTTAGAAGTAATACCTAAGCTTGGTAATACAATATATGGTTTTATTTCGAAAGTGTTAACTGACTTATTTCATGGTATCTACGATCAACAAATAAATAAGAATAAGGTTAATCGAACAATTATTAGCTTTTTTATTATTGTTGGTATTTCAGCAGCTATAATTTCTGGTGTATCTCAATTTAATGAATTAAAAAAAACTGATAAAATTGTAATAGTTAAAGAGAGTACCCCAAAAAAGAATTTGGACAAGAGAAAAGAGGAACCTAAGACAAAAAAAGCTGAGACGAAAAAATTAGATCAAAAAGTTAAAAAAGAAGCAAAAAAACCTAATAACAAATTAAAGAAAAAAGATAAAGTTTCAGAAATTATTTTGCCTGATCTAAACCTAAAAACAGAAACAGTTCTTAATTTATTTGAAGATGTAAATTATGATCTTAAAAAAGTGAGATATGAAAAAACTGTAAAACCAATCTATTTTACTCAATTTCCCAAAGATTTAGATGAAATTCAGAACGTTCAATTAAAAAAAGAAACTTTCATAAAAATTGTATTACCATTGGTGGTTGCCGAAAATGCAAAAATATTAGACGACAGGCTTAAGCTAACAAATATATTATCTAGAAAAAGTACAACTGATAGCGAAAAACAATGGTTAAGACAAAAATTTTTAGAATATAAGGTTAAGGGAGGAAATATTGAAGAATTAAAAACTAGAATGGATATTATTCCTGTTTCAATAGCATTAGCTCAAGCAGCCAAAGAAAGTGGTTGGGGAACATCACGTTTTGCCCTTGAAGGTAATGCAATATTTGGGCAATGGACCTGGAATGGAAAAGGTATTGAACCTTTAATGAGAGATAAAAAGAAAAGCCATAAAATTTTAAAATTTCCAATTTTGAGAGCTTCTGTAAAAGCGTATAAAAATAATTTAAACACGCATAAAAGCTACAAAGAATTTCGAGATAAAAGGAAAGAGTTCAGAAATAAAAATAAAAAAATTACCGGTTTATCTTTAACTAAAACATTAGAAAATTATGCTCAAACTGGCAGCGAATATACAAAAATATTAGCACAGATAATAAAACAAAACAGACTCATGGACTTTGAACCAGTTAGATTAGCAAATTCAATTCAAAAACAACAATTAGACTTATAAAAAAACACTAATCAGCAACAACAAATTGAATCCCAAGCCATCGCCAAAAATTATTTGTTTCTCTTAACGAACAATTAATACGTCCACGTTCACCAATAAATTTTCCACTTAGTATTATATTTAATGTGCTGTCATTTATGAACTGAATATTTGATTTCCGCCAAGTATTTTCTTCATTTGAAAAACAATTTATTTGATTTAAGTTTTTAATATTGTCATAAAATTTAATACTTACTTTTGGAGGATTGTTTTCATCAATTAAGTATTTTTCTTCTGGAATAATCTTTTTATATTTGAATGGAAGTGTTTTGACTAATGTTTTAAATCTATCTATAGCACCATATTTTTCATTTATAGGAAATCGCGGAAGTTCAAACAAATCTTTAGTATCATCAATAACACCTGAATGCTGACCAAATGCATAATCAAAATTGAGATCTTTAATTATTTTTTTAAAAGCGAGACTATACTCTCCAAATGGATATGAAAAAAATTTTGAATTAGTTCCTAAATTCTTCCTAAAAATTTCTTTAGCTTTTATTATATCTTTTTTAATTACTTCTGGAGTTTCATTCACTAAATACTCGTGAGAGTGACTGTGATTTCCTATTTCTACAAAATCTTCCTTAGATAATTCTTTAATTTGAGCCCAGTTCATGTAATTGTAAGTTCCAACCTCTCTTGTATTAACAAATAAAATAAAGGGTATTTTCTTCGCTTTTAATATTGGCCAAGCATTTTCATAAAAGGAGAGGAGCCCATCATCAATAGTTAAAAGAATTTTTCTCTGTTTCTTATTTTGAGTGATTTGTTCCTTTAATTTCGAAGGATGTACAAACGTCAAATTTTCACTATTAATAATCTCAAGTTGCTTTTTAAATATCTCTAATTGAATGTTAGTTGATGGATATTTGTTCTCATTAAATCTATGGTACATTATAGATATCAAACCATAATCATCTATATTTTCATTATTAGTACTTGAAAAAGATTTAATCTCACTAAATAATGTGAATATTGAAATTATAAATATGAATGGAAATTTTTTGATAATTAATTGCACAGGCAAAAATGACAAGATTGGTTTAAAAGTTGGTAATAATTTTTTCATTCACAGTTTTAAAAATAGCATTGTTAAAAATGAAAATTTAGTCTTAAGCATATTAGATTTAGTAAATAAGCACAAAGTAAAAATCAATGAAAATTTCACAGTTTTAGTTAATAGTGGACCTGGGAGCTTTTCCTCTCTAAGAATAGCTTTGGCTGTTGCAAAAGGAATTAAAATTTCTAAAAATGTAAAATTGTATAGCTATAAGGATGACAATTTGACTGATTTTAAGCTTGAAAATATTGAGGTTTTAATCAATAAAAATTTATTGGAAAAAAATTTGATAAAACCATTATATATAAGTTAAGTTAATTTATTTTATGAATTCTATTGAACAAAAGTGTAAAGCAAAAGGTGTAAGACTTACTGATCAAAGAAGAATTATTGCTCAGGTCATGTCAGATTCTAAGGAAAAATATGGTGCCAAAGACCATCCTGATGTTGATGAATTGCACAAACGTGTAAGTGAGATTGATAGCAAGATTAGTATCGCCACAGTTTACAGAACAGTAAAATTATTTGAGGAGTCAGGCATTGTAGAAAAACACGATTTCAAAGGTGGTAAAGCAAGATACGAGCAATCACCTGACGAACATCACGATCATTTAATAGATATTAATAGTGGAGAAATCGTAGAGTTTGTTGATAAAGATATTGAGAAGCTACAATATGAAGTTGCTAAAAAACTTGGATATAAACTTGTTGACCATAAATTAGAGTTATATGGAACAAAAATAAAAAAATAAATTGTCAAAAAAAATTTTTATTAAAACAATGGGCTGTCAGATGAACGAGTACGATAGTAATCGTATCCTAGATTTGGCTAAAAAAATTAATTATTTTCCTACGAAAAAAATTGAAGAAGCAAATTGCTACGTTTTGAACACGTGTCATATTAGAGAAAAGGCCACAGAAAAAGTTTATCATGAGGTTGGACGAGTTAAAAAACAATTTAGAGATAAAAAAAAACCAATAGTTTTAATTGTAGGATGTGTGGCCCAAGCTGAGGGTGATATACTTCTAAAAAGTGAAAAATATATCGATGCAGTAATCGGACCTCAAAATTATCATAGTATTAACAACATCATAAAAAGAATCGATGAAAAAGATAGAGAGAATAATTTGACCGAATTTGATGTAATAAAAAAATTTGATGAATTAAATTTAGTTAAGAATTCGAATACAAAAGCTTCGTCTTATTTAACAATTCAAGAGGGTTGTGATAAATTTTGTAAATTTTGTGTAGTCCCATACACTCGAGGTCCAGAATATTCTAGGTCTATTAAAGAAATTATTTTAGAAGCACGACAACTAGTAAAAAATGGTTCGAAAGAAATTATACTTTTAGGCCAAAACGTGAATGCTTATAAATATAAAAATAATCATCTTTCTGACCTTCTTTATAAACTAAATGATATAGAGGGACTGGAAAGAATTAGGTTTACCACTTCTCATCCAAAAGATTACACAAAGGATTTAATTGAGGCACATAAGAAGTGCAAAAAGCTAATGCCTTTATTACACCTACCGGTTCAAAGCGGTTCTAGTGAAATTTTAAAAAAGATGAATAGAGGACACTGTATAAATGAATATACAGATTTGATTGAAGCATTGAAAGAAAGCAATTCATCAATTAAATTTTCAAGTGATTTTATAATCGCCTATCCTGGGGAAACAGATAAAGATTTTGAAAAAACAATAGAATTAGTAAAAAAGATCAAGTTTATTAACACCTATTCTTTTATATTTAGTGCTAGACCTGGTACTCCAGCAGCCAGTTTAGATATTGTTGATGTTAAAATTGCAAAGAAGAGACTTTCTTTGTTTCAACATATTACAAATGAAATTAAAAAAAATTATAGAAAAAAACTGGTTAACACATTTTGTAATGTGTTATTTGAAAATAAAACAAAAAATAATGATAATAGTTTTTTTGGCAGAGATGAATATTTCAATTCAGTGATTGTTAAGAGCAAGATTAATTTAACTGGTCAAATTAAGAAAGTTAAAATTTCCAGAAATAATCAAAATACTCTATTTGGAGAATTAATCGATTATAAAAAAAGAGAAGAATTTGCAGCATAAGATATATGTCCAAAATAAGTAAATTAGACCAAAATTTGATAATTAAAAAAGTTGATAAAGAAACAATAAATATTCAAATAACTGATAACATAATATTGATGAGTATCGTTGGTGAGTTCGATAAAAATCTGAAAGAGCTGGAAAAATTAACTAAAACAAATATTTTTTTTAGAGGTAATTCTATAACTTGCAAAGGGAAAGAGGAAAATTTAAATGATTTTTCTAATGCAATTAAATTTTTAGTTGATAAATATATTTTGACGAATTTAATAGAAAAAAGTGATATAACATTGTCTGTAAAAAAAAATATGAAACTTACCGAGTCAAACGTAAAATCATTTAAACAATTAATTCAAACACCTAGAAAATCAGTTATCGCAAGGTCTGAAAAACAATCTGAGTATATTAAAGCACTAAAAGAAAATGATGTAGTTATTTCCCTTGGCCCTGCAGGAACAGGAAAGAGTTTTTTAGCTGTATCAGTTGCAGTTACTCTTTTAATGGAAAAAAAAATTGATAGAGTTATTTTGTCTAGACCCGCCGTAGAAGCAGGCGAAAAATTAGGATTTTTACCTGGAGATATGAAAGAAAAAGTCGACCCTTATTTAAGACCACTATATGACGCTTTATATGAATTATTTGGGTCAGATAAAATTGATAAAAAAATTGAAGCTGGTGAAATTGAAATTGCACCTTTAGCTTTTATGCGAGGAAGAACATTAAAAAATTGTTTTGCAATACTAGATGAAGCGCAAAACGCAACTGAAACTCAAATAAAAATGTTTTTAACAAGGATAGGTGAAAACTCTAAACTCGTAGTAAACGGGGATCCTTCACAAATAGATTTAATTAATAAATCTCAATCAGGTCTTGTTAATACAAAAAACATACTCAAAGATCTAAAAGAGATTAAGATTATCGAATTTGATCACAACGATGTTGTGAGACACCCTCTTGTGTCAAAAATAATAAGTGCTTATCAAAAAAAAAACATTAATGATAAAAGTTAATGTAATTCCAAATAACATAAGATGGAAAAAATATCTTAAAAACCCACAAAATTATTTAAATAGAAAAATTAAGTCAATAAATAAAAAAGATAGTTTATATAGAAAAAAATTATTAATTTTTTCAATAATGTTGAGTGACTCTAAAGAAATCAAAAAGCTTAACAAAAAATTTAGAAACAAGAATAAATCTACAGACGTTCTTTCTTTTCCTTTCTATAAAAAGAAACAATTAAAAGAAAATTTATTAAAAAAAAAAGAAATATATCTTGGTGACGTTGTAATAAGTATCAACAATATAAAGAGAAGAAATAATAAAAAAGAATTTTTTAAAGAATTAAATAAACTTTGGATACATGGTTTGCTTCACTTATTTGGTCATGATCATAAATTTGAAAAGGACTATAAAAAAATGAAAAATCTTGAAAATAAGTTTTATAAACTAGTGAAGTAAAATGTTTAATCATATCCAAAATAACAGAATAATTTTAGTTTTTATTTTACCTTTTTTACTTGGAGCTTTATCAACTATATCATTTCAACCATTCAATTTCAGTTTCATTAATTTTTTTATATTGCCATCATTATATTTACTTTTAAGTTTTGTTAGTAAGCGTTCAAAAAATAAATATAGAAAAAAACCTTTTTTTAAAAATATTTTTTTTGTAGGGTATCTTTTTGGTGTAGGATTTTTTCTATCCGGAACATATTGGATATCTAACTCTCTAACTTTTGATAAAGAATTAAGCTTTTTAATTCCATTTTCAGTTATACTTATACCTACAATACTTGGTATTTATTATGGATTAGCATCTTTAATCTTAGGATGGTTAATGAAAAATAATTATTCGTCTTTCTTTTTATTTTGTTTAGTTTTTTCTTTATTGGATTTTTTAAGGGGATCTATGTTTTCAGGTTTTCCGTGGAATTTATGGTCTTATAGTTGGTCTTGGTTCAATGAAATCTTACAAATTCTAAATCCAATTGGTCTTTACGCTTTTAACTCATTATCTATAGTTTTTTTTTGTTCTCCAGTATTATTATTTTTTAAGGAAAGATATAAGTATGGCGTTTTTTCATTCATAATACTTTTATTTTTTTCATTTTATATTTTTGGATCCTATAAGATCAATATTGAAAATAGTGATTATGAATCTAACAAAGAAACAGTTTATGTGAAGATAATTTCTCCTAGCTTTGAAATGCGTTATTTGAGTAACGAGAAAGAGATTATAAGCACAATTAACAAGGTAATTAGATTTAGTGATCCAGATCCTAATAAGGAAACAATTTTCATTTGGCCAGAAGGGGTTTTTGCAGGTGTTTACTTAGAACAACTTAAAAAATACTCACATTTTTTTAAAAAAAACTTTTCTGATAAACACCTACTTGTTTTTGGTGTCAATATTCAAGATCCAGATTCAGATAAATTTTATAATTCAATGTTAGTTGCTAATAATAATTTAAAACAAATATATAGATATGATAAAAAAAAACTTGTACCATTTGGAGAATTTATTCCATTTAATAGCTTTTTTGAAAAATTAGGATTAAAAAAAATAACACAAGGTTATGGTTCTTTTTCAAAAGGAGAGCAACAATCAAATTTTCTATACAACAAAATTAATATTCTTCCTTTAATATGTTATGAGATAATTTTTCCACAACTTTTAAATGTTTCTAAAAGTAATTTGATTATCAATATATCTGAAGATGCATGGTTTGGAGATTCAATTGGTCCACATCAACATTTTTCAAAAGCAATTTTTAGAGCAGTCGAAAATAATACCTACTTGATAAGATCAGCAAATAAGGGAATAAGTGCATTTATAGATAATAATGGAAGAATAATTAAAAGGTTAGAGCCGCAGGAAATTGGCAATATTGAATTAAATGTACCACTAATTAACAATGAATATAAAAATAAAAATGATTTGATATTTTTTATCCTTTTATTTACATATACGATTATCTTCGTAGTATTAAGAGATAAAAAATAATGGGAAATAATAACTATTTATTTACTAGTGAGTCTGTATCAGAGGGTCATCCTGATAAAGTTTGTGATAGAATTTCTGATATGGTTGTTGACTCTTACTTAAGCTTAGATCCTTTTTCAAGGGTAGCATGTGAGACATTAACAACAACTAATAAGGTAGTCCTAGCAGGTGAAACAAGAGGCCCTAAAATTGAAAAGGAAGAAATAGTATCAAAAGTTAGGGGTTGTATAAAAGAAATCGGATACGATCAGAAAGGCTTCAGTTGGAAAACTGCAGATATAGAAACCTATTTACATGAGCAGTCAGCAGATATTGCAATTGGAGTTGATGCTAAAGACAACAAAGACGAAGGAGCAGGAGATCAAGGAATTATGTTTGGATATGCTTGTAAAGAAACAGAAGATTTAATGCCAGCTCCTATATACTATTCTCATAAAATATTGAGATTAATGGCTGAAGATAGGAAGAAAAAGATCTTAGAGGGCATAGAGCCAGACTCAAAAAGTCAAGTTACAATGTTATACGAACATAACAAACCAGTAAAAGTTAAATCTGTAGTTATATCTACCCAGCACTCAAAAGATCTCAATCAGCAAAAAGTAAAAGATTTAATTTTACCCTATATAAAAAAATCTATTCCAAACAAATACCTACAGGATTTAGACTCAAAGGAGATTTATATAAATCCTACTGGTCAATTTATTATTGGAGGACCTGACGGAGATACAGGTTTAACAGGAAGAAAAATAATTGTAGATACTTATGGTGGCGCAGCTCCACATGGAGGAGGTGCTTTTTCAGGCAAAGATCCAACCAAAGTAGATAGATCAGCTGCTTATGCTGCTAGATATTTAGCAAAAAATATTGTTGCTGCAGGTGTATCTGAAAAATGTTTAATTCAATTGGCTTACGCTATCGGCGTTTCAAAACCACTATCAATTTTTATTAAACTAAATGACCAAGATAAAAATAAAATTGATGCTGTTAGAAAGGTTATTGATGAAAATTTTGATCTTTCACCAAGAGGTATAAGAGAGATGCTTAAATTAAACAATTCAATTTATGAAATCACCTCATCATATGGCCATTTTGGTAGGAAACCTTCAAATAAAGGTGAATTTACTTGGGAAAAAACAGATAAAGTAAATTTATTTAAATTGTAATCTTGAAAAAGCCTTAATTTTGAATTAAGAAGTTATAAAACTGGAGATTATCAAAATGGGCTTTAGCCCATTTTTTTTTAGGGGCATATAAAATGTTAAATAGAGGATTAGACAAACAGGAGTTACTTAGGATAGTAGACGCAGTTGCTGCAGAAAAGTCTATTGATAAAGAACTTGTAATTAGTTCTATGGAAAGCGCAATACAAAAAGCTGCTTTAACTAAGTTTGGAAATGACAATAACATTGAAGTAATAATCGATAGAGAAAGTGGTGAAATAAAGATTAAAAAGGTTTTAGATATAGTAGAAAATGTAGAAGATTCAGCTAGAGAGATATCTTTGAATGAAGCAAAAAAAATCAATTCAAAAGATGAATTAAAAGTAGGTGACAAGGTATTCGAAGAACTACCTCAAATTGATTTTGGACGAATAGCAGCGCAGAGTGCAAAACAAGTAATTAGCTCTAGAGTTAGGGAGGCAGAGAAAAATAGACAATATGAAGATTTTATAGATAAGCAAGGCCAAATACTTAGTGGAATTATTAAAAGATTGGAATATGGTAATGTTATTGTTGATCTTGGAAAAGCAGAAGGTGTTATTAAAAAAGACGAGTTAATCCCAAGAGAAATATTAAAAACAGGAGATAGAGTTAAAGCATACTGCTATGAAGTAAAAAAAGAAATTAAAGGTCACCAGATATTTTTATCAAGAGCTCATCCACAATTCTTAGCTAAATTATTTTTTCAAGAAGTTCCCGAAATTTATGAAGGTACCATAGAGATAAAATCTGTAGCGAGAGATCCAGGAAGTAGAGCGAAAATCTGTGTGCATTCCCAAGATACATCTATCGACCCAGTTGGAGCTTGCGTTGGTATGCGTGGAAGCAGGGTCCAAACGATTGTGAATGAACTCCATGGTGAAAAAATAGATATTATTAAATGGACTGAGGATTTACCTACATTAATTTCTGAGTCACTTTCTCCAGCTGAGATTCAAAAAGTTTTAATTGATCAAGACAATAAAAGAATAGATATAATTCTGACTGAAGAAAATTTAAGTAAAGCTATAGGACGCAGAGGTCAAAATGTTAGATTAGCTTCGAAATTGACAAATTTTGAAATCGATATTCTTACAGATAAGGAAGACTCAGAAAGAAGGCAAGCAGAATTTAAGGAAAGAACAGAAACTTTAATTAAGAACTTAGAAGTTGATGAAACATTAGGACAACTTTTAGTTTCAGAAGGGTTTATCAGTATTGAGGAAATTGCACAATCTAGTGCAGAAAATATATCAAAAATTGATGCGATCGATGAGGATACTGCTAGAGAATTAATATCGAGATCAAAAGAAACTTTAATTAAAGAAAAAGAGGCAGTAGCACAAAAATTAAAAGAATTAGGAGTTGAAGAATCTTTGATAAGTTTAAAAGGTATGACTCAAGGTATGCTTGTAATATTAGGACAAAAAAATATTAAAAAGCTAAGTGATTTTGCAGATTTATCTTCAGATGAACTTATCGGCGGTTTTGATGAAATTAAAGGAAAAAAAATAAGAATCGATGGATATTTAGAAGAATTTTCACTTTCAAGAAAAGAAGCTGACGAATTAATTATGGCGGCTAGAGAGATAGCGTACAGGTAATGTTATGGAAAAAGATAAAAAAAAAACACTTACTATATCTTCTAATTTAAAAAGAAAAATTGATACTACTTCAATCGATACAGGTGGAAAAAAATCATTTTCGGTAGAAAAGAAAAAATTTTTTAAAAGTAATAAAAACTTTAGTAAAACTGGGCAATCTTTAAATCAAAAACCAAGCACTGATTTTAAAAAAAAGAATTTCACGAGAAAATTTATTGAACAACAAGCTACTAAAGATTTTATAAAAAAAGATAATAAACCTACTGGTAAAAGTAAACTTAAGTTGAAAAGTCCAGTGGATAAAAGAGATTTCAAATTAACTGTTTCTAGAGCATTAAATGTAGAAGAAATTGAGATTAAACAAAGAAGCTTGGCATCAGTAAAAAGGGCTAGACTTAAAGAAAAAAAGAACAAACCTGAAAATGAAGAAAAAAAGGAATTTAAAAAGGTTATAAGAGACGTAAAAATTCCAGAGGAGATCACCATACAGGAACTCTCAAACAGAATGGCTGAAAAATCTAGCGATATCATCAAGTTTTTGTTTAATATGAAAGTGATAGCAACTATCAATCATAATATTGATAAGGATACAGCTGAATATATAGTTAAAGAATTTGGTCATAAGCCAATATTAGAAGATCAACCTTCTCTAGAGACTGGAAAGATTAAAGAACAATTAGTTGGTGAAGTAAAATCTCGACCTCCTGTTGTAACAATAATGGGACATGTAGACCATGGAAAAACTTCATTACTAGATTCATTGAGAGACACTAATGTTGTTTCAGGAGAGCATGGAGGAATCACTCAGCATATCGGTGCATATCAAATTAAAACTGAAGAAAATAAGATTATTACCTTTATAGACACACCGGGTCATGCTGCTTTCACTGAAATGAGAGCTAGGGGATCCAAAATTACAGATATTGTTGTTTTAGTTGTAGCGGCAGACGATGGTATTAAACCTCAAACAGTCGAAGCAATAAAACACGCTAAAGCTGCAAAAGTTCCGATTATTGTGGCGATTAATAAATGTGATTTACCAGAAAAAAATACTAGTAAAATTAAGAATGAGATGATGCAATATGAATTAGTAGCCGAAGATTTGAGTGGAGATACTTTATTTGTTGAGGTTTCAGCTCTAAAGAAAATGAATTTAAACAAACTAAAAGAATGTATACTGCTCCAATCAGAGATATTGGATTTAAAAGCATCTTATTCTGGGCAAGCAAAAGGAGTCGTAATAGAATCTAAAATTGATAAAGGCAAAGGACCTGTTTCTACAATTTTAATTAGCAATGGAAAGTTAAAAAGAGGAGACTTTTTTGTTTGTGGCGATACTTGGGGAAAAGTTAGAGCTATGATAAATCATGAAGGCAAAAATATAGATGAAGCTATTCCGTCTATGCCTGTCGAGATATTAGGATTGAATAATTCTGCTTTTGCTGGAGCAGAATTTTTAGTAACTAAGAATGAGGATGAAGCAAAAGAATTAGTCGAATATAAAAAAAATAATTCAGCTAAAAAGAAATCTATTGTCAAAGATAAAACAACTTTATTTGAAAATGTAAAAGATAAAAGAGAACTCAATATTATAATTAAGTCTGACGTACACGGTTCAAGTGAAGCTTTAAAGACAGCAATAAATAAAATAAAACATGAAGAAGTCAAAGCTGAAATAATATTATCTGATATAGGAATGATAAATGAAACCGATGTTTCATTAGCAAAAGCTTCGAATGCAATATTAATTGGCTTTAATGTTAAACCAAATAGAGAAGCAAAAAAATTGGCTGAAGATCAAAATATTAATATTAAATTTTTTAATATTATTTACGAAGCGTTAGACCATGTAGAAAAATCTTTATCTGGACTACTGGAACCCGACGTAAAAGAAACTGTTTTAGGTTCAGCCGAGATACAAAAAATATTTAAAGTTTCTAATGCTGGAAAAATAGCTGGGTCAAAAGTTATTAATGGAGAAATAAAAAGTAAGTCTAAAGCTAGAATTATTAGAGATGGTGTAGTTGTCTATAACGGAGAAATAAAAAGTATTTTTAGAGAAAAAAATCAGGTTAAAGAGGTTGGTATGGGTTTAGAGTGCGGTATTAGCATTAAAGATTTTATCGATTTTAAAGAAAAGGATGTGATTGAATCTTATTTAGCAGAAGAAATACAGAGATCAATATAATGGGAAATCAATCGTCACAGAGAGCTTACAGCCAAAGACAATTAAGAGTAGGTGAACTTGTTAAGCAAAATTTAGGTGAACTATTCATAAGAAATGAAGCTAAGATTCCTTCTATTAATTCAAAGATGATAACCGTTACTGAAGTAAGAATGACACCAGATTTAAAAACAGCAAGAGTCTATGTTATACCATTAGGCGGTATAGATATGAAAGAAACTGTAAGAGTCTTGACTGATTACTCTCATCTTGTTAGAAAAGCGCTGTCTAAAAGATTAGATATTAAGTTTCTTCCAAAACTTACATTTGTAGAAGATAACTCATTTGAATACGCAGAAAAAATTGAAAAAATTATAAAAGAAATAAAGATTAATGATACAGAAAAAAAAAGATATAATTAAATCTCTGGCAACACATAATAAAGACGTAGGATCCACAGAAATTCAGATTGGCTTATTAAGCGCTAAAATAGCAAAACTGTCTGACCACTTTAAAAAATTTAAAAAAGACAAACATTCAACTTTAGGATTAACTAAATCAGTAAATAAAAGAAAAAAATTGTTAGGATACTTAAAAAAGAAGAATCCAGACTCATATCAAAAAGTAATTAAACAACTAAATTTAAGGAAATAATGTTCAAAATTCACAAAGAAGAAATCGAAATAAATGGTAAAAAGATAATTTTAGAAACTGGCAAAATAGCTCGTCAAGCAGATGGAGCAATTATAGCTACATGCGGAGAAACAGTTGTCATTGCTACTGCAGTAGGCGCAAAAAAAGTTAAAGAAGATCAAGATTATTTTCCTCTATCTGTTAATTATCAAGAAAAATTTTATTCAGCTGGAAAAATACCTGGTGGATATTTTAAACGGGAGGCAAGACCTACTGAAGCGGAAACTTTAATCTCTAGATTAATCGACAGACCGATAAGACCTTTATTTCCATCGAATTTTATTAACGAAGTTCAACTTCTTCCAACAGTTTTATCTTATGATGGAAAAAATCAACCTGATATCTTGTCTATAATTGCCTCATCTGCAGCATTAGCAATATCTGGACTTCCTTTTAAAGGTCCAATTGCAGCAAGCAGAGTGGGTTATAAAGATGAAAAATTTTTATTAAACCCATCTATCGAAGAACTCAAAGACTCAGAATTAGATTTAGTTGTAGCAGGAACTAAAGACGCAGTTTTAATGGTGGAGTCTGAGACCTCAGGTCTACCAGAAAAGATAATGTTAGATGCTGTTAAATTTGGTCATGAAAATTTTGTACCTATAATAGAAGCAATAGAAAAATTAGCAAAAAAAGCTAGTAAACCAAAATGGGAGATAGAAGAAGTAGATCATTCAGATGTTAAAAAGAAAATTACTGATAAATTTGAAAAAGACCTTAGAACCGCTTTTAAAGAAACGGACAAGAAGAAAAGATCAACAGCTATTTCTGAAATAGAAACTCTAGTAAAAGAGATGTTTGCTGAAGACGAAGCAGTTACAGAAAATCAAGCGATGGCTCAATTAAAATCACTAGAAAAGGATATAGTTAGAACTGCAATTTTAAAAGATAAAAAAAGAATAGATGGAAGAGGTCTAGCTGACGTTAGAAATATCCAATGCGAAGTTGGAGTGCTTCCAAGAACTCATGGCTCAGCTTTATTTACTAGAGGAGAAACTCAAGCATTAGTAGTTACAACTCTTGGAATGACTGATGATGAGCAAAGGTTAGAAAGCCTAGAGGGGATGCAAAGATCAAGTTTTATGCTACACTATAACTTTCCTCCTTTCTCTGTAGGGGAATGTGGAAGAATAGGAACTGGTCGAAGAGAGATTGGACATGGTAAACTGGCCTGGAGAGCGATCAATTCATCATTACCATTAAAAGAAAATTTTCCTTACACTTTAAGAGTTGTTTCAGAAATTACTGAGTCAAATGGCTCTTCTTCGATGGCAACAGTTTGCGGAACTTCTTTATCTTTAATGGATGCTGGAGTTCCTATAAAAGAACCTGTTGCTGGTATAGCGATGGGATTAATAAAAGAGGGAGACAAATTCTCAGTACTTTCAGATATTCTAGGAGATGAAGACCACTTAGGAGACATGGATTTTAAAGTAGCAGGAACTAAAGAAGGTATTACTTCTCTTCAAATGGATATTAAAATTACAGGTATTACATTTGAGATTATGGAAAAAGCCCTAGACCAAGCTAAAGCTGGAAGAGAACATATTCTAGGTGAGATGAATAAGGCTCTTAAGTCATCTAGAAAAGAATTTTCAAAACATACTCCAAAAATGGAAACTATAAAAGTTGATAAGAAAGATATTGCAACAGTAATAGGTAAAGGAGGAGCAACAATTAGAGAAATTGTTGAGACGTCAGGCGCTAAAGTAGATGTAAAAGACACCGGAGAAGTAACAGTTGCTGCACCAGACGAGGCTTCCAGAAATAAAGCTTTAGAATTTATCAAAAGTTTAGTCGCTAAACCTGAAATGGGAAAAATTTATAAAGGTAAAGTTGTAAAAATTATGGAATTTGGGGCCTTTGTGAACTTTTTAGGAAAACAAGATGGCCTAGTTCATATTTCAGAACTTGCTACTAAAAGAGTTGCCAAAGTCGGAGATGTAGTTAAAGAAGGAGACGAAGTTTCGGTAAAAGTTGTAGGTTTTGACAGAGGTAAAGTTAAATTATCTATCAAACAAGCAGTAGCTTAAAATATTAAATTTTATACTCAAAATTTTGAGTTTTTTCGTTTACTTGAAGCTCAAATGCTCCATTATGCAAATGAAAATTTCTAGCCATTTCTGTCAAAGGAGACAAAGTTACTAATCTGTTAAGGTGATTTGTTTTTTTAATCTTTTTAAATACTTCTTTTACAATTAATTTTCCTCCACCTTTTTTTTTAGACCAAACTGTATAAGCTATGGCTATTTTTCCGACATTTTGGTCTCTCAAGGTACTTTGTAAGTGAGCATCTCTAGTCATCATATCTAATTCTTCAACTGTTTTTGGAATTTCATTGGTAAATCCAAAGCACATTATTGCACAAATTTCTTTTTTATACTTAACTCCAAAAATTTTGCGTCCATATTCAGTTCTAAACTTAATATCTAATTCAGGTCTTACAGGGTCTTCATTAACATTACATGTTTTAAGTTCAATTAATTCAGCTCCTTTGACCCAGTCAAAAAAATTATCAAGTTTTTCTCGCATTTTTTCATTTAAGTTTTTCATTTGAAATATGTATAATTTTTTTTTAAGTTTAGACTTACTATTTATGCATTTTAGCGATGTTTATTTTGCAAGTTAAGAAATATTCTTGGGATCAGGCATGCCTACTTTATTATATCCAGCGTCGACGTAATGAATTTCACCAGTGACACCTGCAGCAAGATCACTTAGTAAATATAAAGCAGAATTACCTACATCATGAATATCTACATTTCTTTTTAAAAAAGAATGGCTTTCATTCCATTTATAAAGAAATTTTGCATCGCCAATAGCTGAAGCTGCTAAAGTTTTTATTGGGCCAGCACTTATTGCATTTACTCTAATTCCTTTAGCCCCAAGGTCTCTAGCTAAATATTTTACACTAGCCTCTAGTGCTGATTTACAGACTCCCATTACATTATAATTAGGAATAGCCTTTGTTGATTCATAAGTAAGAGTTATCAAACTTCCATCTTTTTTCATGATCTTTGAAGCTTCTTTGGAAACTTCTGTAAAAGAAAAACATGAAATTAGCATACTTTTTAAAAAGTTTTCTCTGGTTGTATTTAGATATTCACCTGATAATTCTGATTTGTCAGAAAAAGCTACAGCGTGTACAACAAAGTCTATTTCACCCCATTGAGATTTGATTTCTTCAAATAATTTAATAACATCGTTCTTTTTTTCGACATCACAACTGAAAGTTTTTTTTGAATTTAATTTTTCTGCTAATGGGATTACTCTTTTTTTTAAAGCATCGCCTAAGTAAGTAAATGCTAGTTCTGCGCCTGCCTCAGCAAGCTTTTGGGAAATTCCCCATGCAATGGAGCGTTCATTTGCTACGCCCATAATTAAACCTTTTTTTCCTTTCATCAAGTTCATCGATTATACCTTCTCAAAAACTAAAGTTGCATTAGTTCCTCCGAAACCAAAACTATTAGACATTACTGAATTTAAAGTCACGTCTTTTTCAATTTTTGTTACAATAGGATATTTTTTAGCCTCTTCATCCATTTCAGTTATATTTGCTGATGAAGCTATAAAATTTTTCTTCATCATTATTAAACTGTATATAGCCTCATGGACTGAAGTTGCACCAAGTGAATGACCTGCTAATGATTTAGTAGAACTAATTTTTGGCTTATAATCTTTAAACACTTCTCCAACTGCTTTCAACTCAGTTATATCTCCCACAGGAGTTGAGGTTCCATGAGTATTTATATAGTCAATTTTGTTTTTTGCGGTCTTCAGGGCCATTTTCATACATCTGACTGCACCTTCTCCAGACGGTGCTACCATATCATAACCGTCAGATGTAGCCCCATATCCAGTAAGTTCTGCATAAATTTTAGCGCCCCTTGCTTTAGCATGTTCAAGTTCTTCCAAAACCAAAACACCCCCGCCTCCAGAAATTACGAATCCATCTCTTGTTTTGTCATAAGGTCTAGAAGCTTTTTCCGGAGTATCGTTATATTTAGAAGACAATGCCGTCATAGCATCAAACATTGCAGTCATAGCAAAATGCACCTCATCACTTCCTCCCGCAAAAATAATTTTTTGTTTTCCTAATTGTATAAGTTCCATTGCATTACCAATACAATGACCACTAGTTGCACATGCTGAACTTATTGTATAATTAACTCCTTTTATTTTAAAAGGCACTGCTAATGTTGCTGAAGCAGTACTAGACATCGTTCTAGGGACAACAAATGGACCCATTCTCTTCGGACTCTTTGCTCTAGTCTTATCAGCAGCTAAAATTACATTTTCAATCGACGGACCTCCAGAGCCCATAATCATTCCTGTTGTAATATTGCTTATATCTTTGTCTTCTAATCCAGAGTCTTTGACTGCTTCATTCATAGAAACATAATTGTATGCTGATCCTGGTCCCATAAACCTAATAAATTTTCTATCTACGTGGTCTTCTAGTTTTATTTTTGGTTTACCATGAACGTTACTTTTAAGATTATATTCTTTATATTCCTCCGAAAATGTTATTCCAGATTTAGAATTAATTAATGATTGGTAAACTTCTTCTTGATTATTGCCGAGACAAGACACAACTCCAACACCTGTAACAACAACTCTTTTCATGATTTAAATAAACCCACTTTCAAATTTTCAGCAGTATAAATTACCTTGCCATCAGCCCTCAATACACCATCAGCTAAACCAACTGCAGCACCTTCTTTTTTTAAAATTCTTTTAATATTTATTTCATATGTTGCCATTTTGACTTTTTTAAGAACTTCACCCGTAAATTTTACTGAATTAACTCCAAGTGCTCTACCTTTGCCAGGTTCACCACTCCATCCTAAATAAAAACCAACAAGTTGCCACATTGCATCTAATCCTAAACAACCTGGCATAACCGGATCATTTTGAAAATGACAATCAAAAAACCACAAATTATCTTTGATATCTAATTCTGCTTTAATAAATCCTTTTTTATACAAACCTATATCCTTTTTAATTTCTGTTATTCTGTCAAACATCAACATTGGTGGCAAAGGTAATTTTGCGTTCCCTTCACCAAATAAATCACCCTTTCCACACGAAATCAGATCTTCATAATTGTAACTGTTTTTTTGCATAAACTTGATAATTGTTTTTACTTGATTTATTAATAATTTTATATAAATAATTGATAGATTTAACAAAAAAACTCAAATATATGGTACAAAAAAAAGAAATTATAAAAAAATTAAGATCAACTGGATTAAGACCTACAAAACAAAGAATTTTAATAGCTCAAAATTTATTTGATAGAGAAAAGACATTTCATTTTACAGTGGAGTCATTAAATAAACAAATTAACAAAAAAGGGAAAGAAAAAATTTCTTTAGCTACGGTATATAATACAGTCGAAGCATTTACAAAGGCAGGACATATAAAAGAAATTTTAACTAGTAAGAGCAAAAGTTATTTCGATACGAACATTAGGTCGCACCACCATTTTTATGACGAGGACTCAAAAGAACTCACTGATATTAATTATAATCAAGTTAAATTAAGTAAAGTTCCCCACCCTCCTAAAGGAAAAAAAATTAAGAACCTTGAAGTTGTAATTAGATTACAAAAATAATAATCAAATATTGACTTTGTAGTTTAGAATTATTATAAACTAGATATTAGGTTAAAGTGATATGAGTGTAGAATTTAAAAAAAATGGAAATGGTAAATGTCCCGTAATGCACGGTGGTATAACAAAAGCAGGCGAGTCTAATACTGCTAGACTCTGGCCAAATAGCATAAATTTAGATATTTTACATCAGCATGACACTAAAACTAACCCTCTTCCAGGATTTAAATACAGAAAAGAAGTAAAAAAATTAAATTTTAAAGCTTTGAAAAAAGATTTACTAAAATTAATGACTGATAGTCAAGATTGGTGGCCAGCAGATTTAGGAAGCTATACTGGCTTAATGGTAAGATTGACTTGGCACCAAGTAGGAACTTATAGAGAATTTGATGGTAGACCAAATGTTGGTTCGCATAGGTTTTCCCCTCAAGATTCTTGGCCAGATAATACAAATTTAGACAAAGCAAGACGTCTTCTTTGGCCAATTAAAAAAAAATATGGAAATAAATTAAGTTGGTCAGACTTAATGGTACTTGCTGGAACTATGGCTTATGAAAAAGCTGGATTTAAAACTTTTGGTTTTTCTTTTGGTAGAGAAGATATATGGGGACCTGAAAAAGATGTTTACTGGGGCAAAGAAACAGTGCCACTAGCTGTCAATAGATATGGTGACCCGCAAGATCGTTCTTCTTTGGAAGCACCACTTGCAGCATCTCATTTTCAACTTGTTTATGTAAATCCAGAAGGCGTAGAAGGTAAACCGGATCCAGTAAGAACAGCGATGGATGTTCGAGAAACTTTTGGTCGAATGGGAATGAATGACGTAGAAACAGCAGCACTTACTGTTGGTGGTCACTCTATAGGAAGAGCTCATGGTAATGGAGATCCAGCTAATTTAGGTCCAGAACCCGCAGGAGCTGATATACACGAACAAGGATTTGGGTGGAATCAAAAAAATGGAACTGGAGTAAATCAAATAACCTCTGGTCTTGAAGGAGCTTGGACAACAAACCCTGATAAATGGGACCATCAGTACTTAGATTTATTATTAAATTATGAATGGGAAAGTAAAAAAAGCCCAGCCGGTGCATGGCAGTGGGAACCTATTAACCTTGAAGAAGAAAAAAAACCAGTGGATTTAGGAAATCCTAAAAAGAAAGCTAGATTAATGTTTACTGATGCTGATATGGCTATGGCTATGGATCCAGAATACAGAAAAATTTCAGAAAGATTTTACAAAGATCCTAAGTTTTTTGAGGATTCGTTTGCTCGTGCTTGGTTTAAACTAACGCACAGAACAATGGGAAATAAAGAAAATTATATTGGTCCTTGGGCTCCGAAAGAGGATCTTCTTTGGCAAGGTAACGTTTCTTCCCTAAAAAAGAAATATAATGTAGATAAAGTAAAAAAGATGATTTTAGCGACAAAACTAAGCGATAGTGATTTAATTACTACTGCTTGGGATAGTGCTAGGACTTATAGAGTAACTGATAAAAGAGGAGGAGCCAACGGCTCAAGAATTCGCTTGGCGCCTATGAAGGATTGGGAAGCTAATGAGCCTAAAAAACTCTCAAAAATATTAAAGCTTCTTGAAAGTATAGCAAAAAAAGCTGGAATAACAGTCGCCGACACAATCATTCTTGCAGGAAATGTAGGACTAGAAAAAGCAATAAAGAAAGCCGGCTTTAAAGTGAAAGTTCCATTTAATCCGGGCAGAGGAGACTCCTCTCAAAAGCAAACTGAGATTAAGAATTTTAAATGGTTAGAACCTTTGCACGACGGATTTAGAAATTATGTAAAATCTGATTACTCTGTGATGCCAGAGGAGCTTTTATTAGAGCGCGCTTCTTTGATGGGGCTAACTGCACAAGAAATGACTTGCTTAGTTGGCGGTATGAGGGTTTTAGGTACAAATCATGAGTCTGCTAAAAATAAAGGTATACTAACCGATAGAGTTGGAACTTTAACAAATGACTTCTTCATTAACTTGGTAGACATGAAATATACATGGAAACCAACAGGGAAAAATTCTTATGAAATTATTGATCGCAAAACAAACAAAGTCAAATTTACCGCATCCAGAGCAGATTTGGTCTTTGGCTCTAACTCAATACTCCGGTCTTATTCCGAGGTATATGCCCAAGATGATAATAAAGAAAAATTTGTTAAAGATTTTGTTGCTGTATGGACAAAGATAATGAATGCAGACAGAGTAAATTTGAAAAAATTAAATTAATATGACTGAATTCACTTCAGGAATTTTTAACTCAGCAAAAACGGTATATAGTAATAACAAAGGTTCAATTTTAAGAACAATAGTTTATACGATTGGCCACTTTATAATAGCTATTACAGTTTTAATGTTAATAGCGGATGTATCTTTTATGATAGCGTTAACAGACGCAATAGTTGAACCACTAGCAAACGCAGTATGGTATTTTTTGTTAGATAAATTTTGGGCTTCAAAATATACTAATTCAAAATAGTCCCCAAAGACCGTCTGTTTTAAGCCACCCTTTGTACTTGTTAGACTGGGCTTTACACCAATTTTCTTTACACTTTATAATTCTTGCTAGGCGTCCTTTCTTAAAAATTGCTATTGGCTTTGAATAAATAGTAGGTTTATGAAATAAAATTTGCTCGTCTTCAATTATTATTGCCGCTTTCCTTTTTGATAGTTGGGAGATATGTATCCATCCTGTATTATTTTCGTGGTCTCTAACTTTTCTGAAATTATCGGATATATCTTGCACTAAAACTGGTAAAAACTTTTTCTTGTAGAAGATTTTGACAGGGTATTCTTTAGATGGACCTTGTCGCAAATTAACTTTATCATATCGTAACGTTAAAAAATATTCATCCTTTGTAAAACTATTTATTTCTATAAAAAAAAATATAATTATGAAAAAGATTTTCAACACTTATTAATACACTTTGGATTTGTTAGTATTTTTATTTTTCTAAAATTAGTTTTAAGTGAGTCAAATATAATTATATTTCTATCTAGGTCCTTTTCTGCATTTAATAGAGTCTTTAGGACTTCATTCGCTTGTAATGTACCCATTATACCTGCTACAGGAGAAAATATCCCGTCGGTTTGACAGTTATTCTCTGAAATAGGTTCTAATGGCATAAAACATCTGTAACACGGCCCCCTTTTTTTAAAATTAAATTTCATTAAATGTCCGTCAAATTTATTAATTGCAGAAGATATAAGTATTTTTCGTTTTTTTTTACAATAATCATTAATTAGATAACGGGTTTTATAGTTATCAGATCCATCACAAATTATATCAAATTTATCGAATATTTTATGAATATTTTTAGGATCTAACTTTGTGTTAAATACTGATACCTTTATCTTATTATTGATTTTTTTAATTACTTTTTTCGCCTGTATAACTTTAAATTTTCCAATATCATTGTGATTAAATAGAGTTTGTCTACTAAGATTCGAAACCTCTACTTTATCAAAATCTATAATTCCAATTTTTCCAATTCCTGATGCAGTCAAGTATGTGAGTAATGGACAACCTAAGCCACCAATACCAACGACCATAACATTTCCTGAAAATATTTTTTTTTGACCTGCAATACCAATCTTTTTTAAGATTATTTGTTTTTCAAATTTCTTTAATTCATCTTGACTAATTCTCATTTTAATTATTTTTTCCCAGTTGAACCAAATCCACCCTCTCCCCTTGTAGTGGTGCTTAAATCCTCAACCTCTTTTAATTTAACTTTTATTACTGGACAAAGTACCATTTGAGCAATGCGATCACCTTTTTCAATTTTAAAAGATAATTTGCCTAGATTAATTAGTATGACTTTTATTTCACCTCGATAATCTGAATCTATAGTGCCGGGTGTATTTAAAACTGTAACACTTTTTTTGGCAGCGATCCCGGATCTAGGCCTGATCTGTATTTCATAACCTTGCGGTATCGACACAGATAATCCCGTTGGAATGATCGCAGTTTGGCCAGGTAGAATATCAGTGCTAGAATTAATATTTGCAGACAAATCCATACCAGATGACCCAACGGTTTCATATTTTGGTAAAACGATTTCTTTAGATAATCTTTTAATTAAAATTTCTGTCATTAATTAAAAGTTTTTCCAAAATAATTTTTACAACTTTATTAGCAATTATACTTTTTTTATTTTTAGAAATATTTTGTACATTTCCATAAGCATCAATTATAGATACTTTATTATAATCTGAGTTGAATACAGGATTTTTTGTTGATATTTCATTAGCAACAATTAAATCACAATACTTTTCTTTAATTTTAATCTTTGAATTTTTGATAAGATTTTTTGTTTCAGCTGAAAACCCCACAACTATTTTTGGTCTTTTATTGCTTTTGCTAATGAACTCTAAAATGTCCTGATTCTTCTCAAGTTTTAAATTACTAAAGTTGGACTTATTTTTTTTTAATTTTTCTTTATTTCTAAATTTTGGTTTAAAATCTGAAACAGCAGCTGCACATACAGCAATATCTACAGGTAATGATTTTTTCACTTCCTTCATCATGTCTTTAGCTGTAAGAACATTCTTAATGGTGATATCTTTTGAAGGAGGGAGATTTGCAGGTCCTGAAATTAATTTTGTTTTGATCCCAACTTTTTTAAGCGCCAATGCGATTTCATACCCTTGTTTGCCACTAGACTCATTAGATATAAATCTTACTGGATCCAAATATTCTCTTGTAGGGCCAGTTGTTATAATTGCTTTAAAATCCTTATTTTTGTAATAATCTTTTTTTTCAAAATATTTTTTTAAATATAAAAATATTTGTCTTGGACTCGACATCTTACCTTCGCCATATTCACCACATGCCATTTCCCCTTTCTCAGGTCCAATAAAATAATAGCCATAATCTAGGAGAGTTTTTAAATTTTTTTGTGTTGCTTTATGCAACCACATTCTTACATTCATAGCTGGAACTAGCAAAATATCTTTATTTGAAGCTAGTATAACTGTAGTCGCTAAATCTTCAGCTCTGCCAATTGATAATTTAGTCATAAAATTAGCTGTTGTGGGCATTACAACAATAATATCAGCCCATCTCGATAAAGCTATGTGATCAATCTCAGCTTCGTTTTCTTTGTTAAAAATATCTTCAAATACCTTTTCTTTTGTTAATGTTGAAATTGAAAGTGGAGTAACAAATTCTTTTCCGCTTTTTGTTATTATCACTTTTAAGCTAAAATTATTTTTTTTTAATAATCTAATTAAATCTAAAGATTTGTAAGCTGATATACCTCCACCTACAATAATCAAAATTTTTTTATTTTTAATCGACATGATACTATTAAAATACTAATAAGATTATAATTACAATACCAAAAAAACCAATAATTATATTATTTCGAAAATTTTTTAGTTGCATTTGTTCTAATTCCAAATTTTTATTAGTTCCTTGGCTTAAATTTAGTTTACCTTCAGCTAATAATTGTAAAGCATAACTTGCTTTATCCATTAGATCGGGAAATTCAGGTATTCTTTTAAAAATTTCTGCTGAAGTGTTTATTGCGGAATCAATTGTTGACTTAGGACTTTTAATACTTTTCAGCCAGTCCTCTAGCACTGGTCTCGATACTTCCCAAATGTTGGTCTCAGGGTATAGTTTTCTAGCTACTCCCTCTACCACGACCATTGTTTTTTGTAAAAGAAGTAAAGGTGTTTGGGTCTGCATGTTAAATTTCTCTGTAATTTCAAAAAGTTGAGCTAATAGATTACCGCCTGAAATATCTTTAATAGATTGCCCAAAAATGGGCTCCCCAACTGATCTTAAAGCTTGCGCAAACTCATCTCTAGAAGCATTTTGTGGAACCAATCCAGCTTGAAAATGAACATCTGCCACTTTTACATAATCTCTTTGAATAAAGCCATAAAGAATTTCAGCAAGATATTTTCTATTATTTTTATCTAATCTTCCCATAATACCAAAATCAACTGGGACTATATTTCCACTCTTGTCCACGAATAAATTTCCTTGGTGCATATCACCATGAAAAAAACCATCTCTAACTGCCTGCTTAAGAAAATGTTGAATTAAATTTTCTGCTAAAATTTTTAAATCTATCCCACTAGCTTTAAGTTTATCTTGTTCCCTAATTGAAACACCGTTAACTCTATCTAAAGTTAATACTTTTTTTGAAGTATAATTCCAATAAATTTTTGGTACATTAAATCCTTTGTCACTTTTAGTGTTTTCATATAATTCATTCGCTGCAGCAGCCTCAAATCTTAAATCCATTTCTATATTTGTTATTTCTCTTAACAAGTGGACAACTTCAACTAATTTTAGTCTTTTAGCTTTTGAAATTGTATTTTCTACAATGTAGGCAAAAAGCATTAAAGCATCTAATTCTTCATTAAATAATTTTTCAATATCTGGTCTTAATATTTTTATTGCAACTTCTTTTTCAGAAGAATCATATTTTATTTTAGCTATATGAACTTGAGCGATTGATGCAGCAGCGATAGGTTCACTTAATTCAACAATATTTTTAAATTGATTGTCACCAACCTCTTTTTGAATGATTTTTTTTGCTTCATAAGTATCAAAAGCAGGTAATTTATCTTGGAGTTTTTCTAAATCTTTAGCTAAGTTTTCACCTATGATATCTGGTCTGGTCGCAAGAAACTGACCTAACTTTATGAAGGTAGTGCCCATGCCTTCCAAAGCTAAACACAATTTTTCACCAGGTTGTTTATCTTCGTTACTTGCTTTTGTTTCTGATCCTATAGAAATGATTTTGAAAAAAATATTTACAACCAAAGGCAAATTATATAGTTGATTAATAGTATTCACTGCTCCTGAAGTAGATAATTTTCTTGCGATTTTAACTAACTGAAAAACTCTGCTTAACATTTAAATTTTCCATCCTGTATGTATGGCAGAAATACCACCAGATAGATTTCTATATTCTACGTTTGTAAAACCAGCTTTCTCAATAAGATTCTTTAATTCTTCTTGTGAGTAGAAATCATCAATACTTTTGATTAAGTATTCGTAGGGTTTTGACGATCCTACAATATGTTTACCTATATGGGGTAAAATATTAGAATATTTTTTATAAATTAAATTTAAAAATTCGTTGTTAATTTTTGAAAATTCTAAACAAAAAAATCTTCCACCAGGTCTTAAAATTCTAAAAGCTTCATCTAAAGATAAATTTATATTTGAGACATTTCTTATGCCAAAACTTATCGTATAAAAATCAAAAGCATTGTCGTTTAATGGTATTTTTTCAGCTTCTGCTTTGTACCATTTTATATTTTTAAATTTTTTTAAATTAAATTTACCAATAGATAACATTTCTTTGTTAGGTTCTACACAACTAATAGAGGAAGAATTTTTTGTTTTGAGAGAAAAAATTTTTGCAATATCACCTGTGCCTGATGCAACATCAACAAGGGAATTTTCTAATTGAGGATTTATCCAATCAATTAATTTTTTTTTCCACAATCGATGAATTCCAAGTGACATTATGTCATTCATTAAGTCGTATTTTTTATAAACTTTTGAAAATACGGAATTTACTAATTTACTTTTGTCTTGAAAAGTGTTTTTCATTATCAAATTATATGCCAGAATTACCAGAAGTTGAAGTTGTTAAAAAGTCTCTAGAAAATGAAATTTGCAATTTTAAGCTACAAGACATTGAGATAATTGATGGCAATTTGAGATATAAAGTTAAACCCAGGGAATTAAGTAAAATCATTGGATTTAAAGTTGCAAGAATAGAAAGAAGGTCAAAATACTTAATTTTTTTTTTTAATCAAAATGACTTTATAATGATTTGCCATCTTGGAATGACAGGAAAGTTTTTAATTAAAAATAATCAAATAAAAAAAAAAACAAGCTTTTACTATGATTTATCCGATCATAATAAGAAACATGATAGATTGATATTCACTTTTAATAAAAGAAAAAAAGTAATTTACAATGATATTAGAAAATTTGGATTTATTAAAATTGATCTTAAAAAAAATATAAATACAAATTATCATTTAAAAACTTTAGGACCAGAACCTCTTACAAGATTTTTTAATTTAAAGTATTTTTCAAGCTACATACATAATAGAGATCGCTCAGTAAAAAATATAATGATGGATCAAAGCTTTGTTTCAGGATTAGGCAACATTTATGTAAATGAAATCCTTTTTTTAAGCAAAGTAAAGCCAAATAGAGATGTAAAATCTCTAAAGAAAAAGGAAATTAAAAATATAATCAAAAATACTAAAAGAGTCTTAAAAATTGCTATTAATCTTGGAGGTTCCTCCATTAAAAATTTTTCTAGCAGCGAAGGTAGAAAAGGTACATATCAACAAAAATTCAAAGTTTATGGAAGACTAGGATCACAATGTTCTAATTCAGATTGTAGAGGAGTTATTAAAAAGATTGAGATATCAAATCGAGCTAGTTTCTATTGTTCAAAATGCCAAAAATATTAAAGTTGACCACATCAATACATGGATATATATAGTTTAAAAAAATATGCCTAATACAAAATCAGCAATAAGAAGAGTGAGACGAGTTAAAAAACAGACTCGAGTTAATAGAATTAGAAAAAGTAAATATAAAAATGCTATAAAAAGCATGGAAAATCTAATTAATTCTAAAGATAAAGCTAAAGCCAAAAAATTTTTTCCAGAATTTCAATCAATTCTAATGCAGGTTGCTAAGTCTGGCATAGTTAATAAACGAACCGCTGCTAGAAAAATTTCAAGAATTTCAAAAAAAATTTAATATTATTTTAATCAATTACAAGTTGATAATTTGAATTAAATATATCTACATTTAGTTTTTAAAAACCAAATATAGTTTCTTTTTGAAGTTGTAATTTTTTTCTATCGTCACGCTAATGTTACAACCTGAATAAATTTTTTTTTCATTACAACCTGTAGCTAGTTGCAAATGATTTATAAAAAGCGTTTAAAGGAATCTCTTTAAGAAATAATTACATGGATAAAAATAATATAAAAAAACAAAGCGTTTATATATCAGAAGAAGAAAACACTTTGAATTGGATGGAAATACAAAACTCATTTAAAAAAACATTTGGGAGTGAAATTTATAATAGTTGGTTGCAGAAAATAACTCTAGTCAAAGAATATAATGATTACTTAATTTTAGGCATTCCAACGAGATTTTTTAGAGATTGGATAGTTTCAAGATATTTAGATAAAATTTTAGAACAAGTTAAAGGTTTCAAACTTAGTCTTAATAGAAT
Organism: Pelagibacteraceae bacterium AG-325-J13; assembly: GCA_003282835.1. Taxonomy (GTDB): domain Bacteria; phylum Pseudomonadota; class Alphaproteobacteria; order Pelagibacterales; family Pelagibacteraceae; genus Pelagilacustribacter. Next base: position 49,921 of record QBYL01000001.1, read on the forward strand.
TGAATTCAAAATAATTGAAGAGCAGAAAAATGATACTGAATTATCAAAGATCGAAGAATTAAACAAAGTAACAGAAATAAAAGACTCAATATTAAATTATAACAGACTTAACCCTAATCTTAATTTTGAAAATTTTGTAGAAGGTAGAAGTAACGATATTGCTTTGTCATACTCAAAAAAGGTATGTGAGCATTTATCGAGATATAATCCACTATATATTTGTGGAGGGGTTGGTTTAGGAAAAACACACCTTTTAAACGCTATTGGACTAGAGCTCCAACCTGACAATAATGTTATGTTTATTTCAGCTGAAAGATTTATGTATCACTTCATTAAATCAATTAAAAAAAATGACATGGTGAATTTCAAAGATTTTTTTCGAAAATCTTCTGTTTTTATCATTGATGATATACAGTTTTTAAGAGGTAAAGAAAGTTTGCAGGAGGAGTTCTTTCATACTTTTAATAGTTTAATGGAGAAAGGATCTCAAATAATAATATCTGCTGATAGATCTCCAATGAAACTAGATAGAGTGCAAGAGAGAATAAAATCCAGACTTGCAGGGGGGCTAGTTGTTGATATAGACACTCCAGATTTAGAGTTAAAAGTTAAAATTATAAAAAAAAAAATTTTCGAATTACAAAGTCAATTTAAAGAAAATATTGATTTAAGCGAAGAAGTAATTAGCTACATAGCTAATGAGAGTAAAACCAACATCAGAGAGTTAATAGGTATTCTTAATCGAGTAATTGCTTTTAGCAGAGTGCATAACAAAATTTTAAATGTAAGCGATTGTAAAAATATTTTAAAAGATGTTTTTAGCCAAACGCGGATTATTACAGTTGATAAAATTCAAAATATAGTATCAAGTTACTTTAATATTCCATTAAGTGAAATGTTATCACAAAGGCGATCAAGACCTTTAGCTAGGCCAAGACAAATAGCGATGTATTTAGCAAAAAAAATGACCTCACGATCTTTGCCAGAAATTGGTAGAAGGTTTGCCAATAGAGATCATACTACTGTTATACACGCTGTGAAGACTATAACTAGATTATCTGAACAGGATGATGAAATGAAAAAAAATATTAATCAAATAAAAAATCTATTATTAGATCAATAATAAAAAATGGAATTTAGTGTCAACAGAGACATTTTGTTAAAGTCGTTAAATTTTGTACAAGGTATTGTTGAAAAAAAAAATACACTCCCTATTCTCTCTAACGTATTATTGCAACTTGCAGAAAATAAATTATCTATTGTAGCCACAGATTTAGATATTGTTTTTTACGACGAAATCAGTGAAGTGAAAGTATCTAAAGAAGGGAGCACCACAACGTCTGCTGCAATTCTTTATGATATCCTTAGAAAAATTTCACCTAATTCAGAATTAAATTTTGATTTAAAATCTGAAAATAAATTAAGTTTAAAGACTGACAACTCAGATTTTAATTTACTTTGTCTTCCTACAGATAATTTTCCAACGTTCACAGATGAGTTTGAAGGACAGGAAATTTTACTAGATAATAAAAGATTTTTAAAATTATTAAATAAAACAAAAATATCAATTTCAAACGACGACACTAGGCATTATCTAAATGGAATTTATCTACATTTGACTGAAGCCCACGGCAGAAATTTTTTAACAGGCGTGGCAACTGATAGCCATAGATTGTCCTCAAGTAGTTTAGAGATTGAAAATATTAATAATTTTTCATCATTAATACTACCTAGAAAAACTGTATACCAATTATGCTCATTATTAGCCGAATCTTCAGAAAAACTAGAAATGCAAACAAGTGAAAATAAAATTAAATTTAGGTTGGGTAAAGTAAAATTGATATCAAAAGTAATTGATGGTAAATTTCCAGATTATAAAAAAGTAGTACCAACTAATAATGAAAAATCATTAATAGTGTCTTCAAAAGACTTCGTAAATTCTATTGAAAGAGTGGCAAGTGTATCATTAGACAGGAAAGAAGGAGTTAAGTTGGTAATTAACAAGGAAAATATTCAACTTTCTGTTAATAGCGCAAACTCTGGCGAAGGAAATGAAATAATTAAAGCAAATTTTAATTCAAATAATCTGAATATAAGTTTCAATTCAAAATATTTGATCGATATCGCTTCTGAGATAGAAGCAAATGATTTAAAAATGAATTTAAAAGACTCTGTATCACCAGTTTTAATTGAAGACGCTTCTGATAAAAATAGTTATTATGTAATAATGCCTATGAAAATCTAATTTTTCTCAAATTTACAAAATTTTTTAAATTTTGGTCTAAAACCCTTGATATAGAATAATTTTAAGCAATATGATTTCTCCTTCGTTTTCTATTAACTTAAAAAAATGCTATAAATAACTCTCTAAAAATAACATGTCTAAAAATTCTGCATTAAAATCAAACCCCGCCTACGGTGCGGATTCTATAAAAGTTCTTAAAGGATTAGATGCCGTTAGAAAAAGACCTGGAATGTATATTGGTGATACAGATGATGGCACGGGCTTACATCATATGGTTTTTGAAGTTATAGATAATGCTATAGATGAAGCTTTAGTAGGGTATTGTAAAAATATTACTACTACAATTCATAAAGATAATACTATTACAGTTGAAGATGACGGAAGAGGAATACCGGTAGATATGCATAAGGGAGAAAAAATGTCCGCAGCAGAAGTAATAATGACACAACTTCATGCTGGCGGAAAGTTTGACCACGACTCTTACAAAGTTTCGGGTGGTTTACATGGAGTCGGTGTTTCGGTAGTTAATGCATTATCTGAAAAATTAACACTTAATATTTGTAGAGAGGGAAAAGAATATTCAATGGTTTTTAAAAATGGCACAGCAGTTAAGCCATTAAAACAAACCGGTAAAACCAAAAAAAGAGGAACAAAAATAAATTTTTTACCATCTAAAGAAATTTTTTCATCAACCAAATTTAGTTCTAAGATACTAGAAGATCGTATAAGAGAATTGGCTTTTCTTAACAAAGGTGTTTGTATAGCATTAGTAGATCAAACTACATCTAAAGAAAAAAAATATGTTCATAAATATGATGGTGGGATCACTGAATTTGTTAAACATATAAATAATAAAAAACCGATATTAGTGAACAAAAATGAGAAAGAGGTTTTTAAAAAGCCAGTTTATATTACAGCAACTAAAAATAATGTAATAGTAGAGTGCTCTTTTGAATGGAACTCAGGATATTCTGAAGATGTATTGCCGTTCACAAACAATATTCCACAAAAAGATGGTGGTACACATTTATTAGGTTTTCGTAGCGCTTTAACAAGGGTCATAAATAAATACTCTAGTGAAAGAAATAGTAAAAAAAATAAGATAACTCTATCTGGTGAAGACATAAAAGAAGGTTTGACAGCTGTTTTATCAATAAAAATGCAAGATCCTAAATTTTCTTCACAGACTAAAGATAAGCTAGTTTCTTCTGAAATAAGGTTGATCGTTGAAAGTATTATAAGTGATAAAGTTTCTACATGGTTAGATCAAAATCCTTCAGTTGCAAAAACTGTACTAGAAAAAATAATGCAAGCAGCTCTTGCAAGAGATGTTGCAAGAAAAGCTAGAGATAGCATTAGGAGAAAAGGTACATTTGAATTATCTGGCCTTCCTGGAAAACTTGCTGATTGTCAAATTCAAAAAAGAGAAGGTACCGAATTATTTATTGTAGAGGGAGATTCTGCCGGTGGTTCAGCAAAGCAAGGAAGGGTGCGTGAGTATCAAGCTGTATTGCCATTAAGAGGTAAAATTTTAAATACCTTTGTTAATAGTAAATCAAATGGCGAAGATCAAGACACTAAAGCTCTATCTAAAATGATGTCTTCAAATGAAATAGTAACTTTAATTAATGCACTAGGTACTGGCTCAAAAGATTTCAATATCGACAATTTAAGATACGATAAAATTATTATAATGACTGATGCGGATGTAGATGGTTCTCATATAAGAACCTTGTTGCTAACTTTTTTAAACAACCACCCTTTTAATAAATTAATTGAAAATGGTCATGTTTATTTAGCACAGCCACCATTATTTAAAGTTACAAAATCCAATAAAAGCATTTACATTAAAAATGAAAAAGCTTTAGAAGAATATATAATAAATGCCTCAGACCAGACTAATAAAAAAATTAAAAAGGGATCTAAAGAATATATTGATTTCATACAAGACCAAAGAGAAAAGCTTTCAATACAAAGATTTAAAGGATTAGGAGAAATGAACCCGGAGGAACTATGGGAAACTACATTAAATCCAGATAATCGATCAATGCTAAGAGTTCAATATTCTAAAGGAACGAAAGAAAAATCAAAAGATGATCAAAAAATGATTAAAATTCTTATGGGAGACGATGTCGCTCCTCGAAAAGATTTTATTTCTAACAATGCTTTAGATGTTACAAATTTAGATATTTAATAGTCATATGAATTTTTCTACTCTTTTTAGAATAGGAGAAAATCTTAATTTAGATAGAAAAACTCTAATTTACTTAAGATGGATTGCGATTTTAGGTCAGTTAACAGCCCTAAATTTCGTTTATTTTTTTTTAAAACTGGATTTTCCAATTATATTAACACATTTTGTTATATTAATAGGGCTAATAACAAATTTATTTCTCCAGTTTCGCATCAAATCAATTCTACTTAAAGACTTATACGCGAGTTTTTTCCTAATTTATGATTTGTTTCAATTAAGTTTTTTGCTTTATCTCACAGGAGGAATTTACAATCCATTTTCCATCTTAATAATTGTTCCAGCTATAGTTTCGTCAACTTTTTTAAGTATGGGTACAACAATCATTTTAGTTATTTTGACTGTATCTTTTTTATTTGTCCTAACAAAATTCCATTACCCTTTTCCAGGCCTACATGATAATTCATTTATTTTCCCTGATTTGTATGTAATAGGGTTCATACTTTCAATAATGATTGGTTTACTTTTTTTATGTTATTTTGGGATTAGGTTTTCTGGAGAAAGTAAAAGGAGATCAGATGCAGTAAATAAACTGCAACAGGCAATTGCCAAAGAATATGAACTTGAGTCATTAGGCGGTCAAGCAGCAGCAGCAGCACATTCATTAGGCACTCCTTTAGCTACTATAAGTGTAGTGGCATCAGAATTAAAAAAAGAGATTGGGAATAATAACAATTATTCAAAAGATATAGATTTGTTGATTAGCCAGACTAAGAGATGTGGTGAGATACTAAAGCAGATATCAAAAAAAAAAATAAAAGAGGACAAATTCTTTAGCAAAACTAATTTAGAAGATCTTTTAGAGGAAATAATAGAAAACTTTAAGGAAAATTCCTCTAAAAAAATTATATTAAAAACTGATAAAGACGAAAACAAAGTCTTATTAATGAGAACTCCGGAGTTAACGTATGGACTGAGAAATTTTATTGGAAATGCAATTAAGTTCTCCAAAAGCGTTGTAGAAATTATAATAGAAAGTGATAACTCAATTATCAGAGTTGAAATTAACGATGATGGACCAGGTTTTCCTGAAGATGTTAAAGAAATTTTAGGTGAGCCGTATATAAAATCTAAGTCAAAAAAAGTTATAGACAACACTGGGACAGGGTTAGGAACATTTTTAGGAAAAACTCTTCTGGAGCGGCAATTAGCTAAATTAAGTTTCTCAAAAGATAAAAAATTAGGTGGAGCTTCCGTAATAATTTTGTGGCAAGCAAGGGATTTAAAATCTATTTCTTAAATTCGAATATGTAAGTAATTATTTTATAAACTAGTTTTGCAACTAGAAAATTGTAAGAATCAAATTTTTTAATAGGAGCCAATTCATTAATATCAGCACCTAAAATATTTGAAATTTGACAAACTTTTTTTATTATCGGCAAAACTTCTTCCCAGAGTAAACCACCTGGTTCTGGAGTTCCAGTAGCTGGCATTATACTTGAGTCTAAGCAATCAACATCAAAAGTAATATATACATTTTTATTTTTAAATAATTTACTTAACATCTTTAAATTCCATTTTTTTTTATCTTTTGCCCAAAAAATCTTTATTCTCTTTTTATTTTTTTTGTAAAAATTCATTTCAAATTCAGAGAGATTTCTTATTCCAAATGAAACTACTTTTACGTTGTTAAAATCTAAACATCTTTTAATAGCTGAAGCATGTGAATATTTTTCATTATTGTAACTTTCCCTTAAATCTGCATGTGCATCAAAATGAAGTAAAACTATTTCTTTATATTTTCTTACAAAAGGTCTAATCGATCCAATTGTTAAAGAATGCTCACCCCCTAATACGATTGGTAATTTTTTTTTTAATAAGATATCGTAATTTATCCTAGACAATTGATCTAATGCTGAGATAATTTTCTTTTTTATTTTAAAAGGTTTAAGAGTTTTAATTCCAATTTCTTTATATGGTTCTTTATCTAATTCTTCATCAAAAAGCTCGACTTGATGTGAAGCTTTTATAATTTCTTTTGGACCATATTTAGTGCCACCACCATAACTTACAGTTTTCTCTAATCCAAATGGAACTATCACAACTTTATTATTAATAACTTGGTTGGCTTCATAACCAAGAAATCCTTTTTTCTGGTTTAGATAATTCATTTATGATTTAAATAATTTTGAAAAATTTCTTCTTTCTCTTTTTTTCCAATGTTCTCTATGAAATGCATCGCTTGCGATTAAAGGTAGCACACTAGTTGCCTCAGCAAATACCATTTGTTCTCTAGATATATCAACCTTACCCCAAGAACTTGCTTCTTTTAAAGTTGAACTACTACAAGCTCCATCTCTCGTGTCAGCTACGGTAATTTGAATTGCATATTTATGCATATCAACTTTTTTGTTAATCAAATCAGCACATACAACTGTATCTTGAATAAAATTTTTTGGCACGCCACCACCTATCATTAACAATCCTGATTGTTTTGAATTGATTTTAATTTCTGTCAATTCTCTTAACTCTCTAATAGAATCAATTGTTATATGTTTCTTTGGGTTTTGCTCTTGATGCATTACTAAACCAAATCCAGCTGAGCTATCTGTAAATGCAGGGCAAAATATTGGAACATTATTTTCATATGCAATTTCAATTAAAGATCCCTTCTTTTTTGAATTATCTTTTAAATATTTTCCTAAATGGTTTATAAATTCTCTTGATGTATATGCTTTAGGTTCCATATTATTAGCAACATCACAAATTGCTTGATCACAAGCTTGAAGCTGTTCCTCGTCGATGTAAGTATCATATATTCTGTCAATAAAATTGTTTCTTAATTCTGTGTCGTCCTGAAATTGAGATCCTTGATAATGTTTGAAACCTAATGCTTCAAAAAAATCCATATCAATAATTGATGCTCCAGTCGCAACGATCGCATCAACCATATTATATCTTATTAAATCTGAATATAATTTCATACAACCACCAGCTGAAGTCGAACCTGCAATTGTTAAAAAAATTGAACAATCTTTATCTAGCAACATTTCATTGTAAATTTTAGCTGCGCTAGCCGTATCCCTCGATGTAAATGACATCTTTCCCATTCCCTCGATGATTTTTCTAGCATCAAATGAAGTTATATCAATATGTTCTACTGGGGTGGTTAAAAAAGATTTCTTATTATGTCCTAGTTCAGGACCATTCTTTTTTATCATTAAGCGACTAAGTAATTAACTTTGTTTGAATTTTCATATAAAGATAAAATAGGTTTGTCTTGTAACTCAAATATCTTATCAGAATAAAATCCATTAAAACTTGTTCTAAATGTTAATCCATAAGCACCAAGTTGACCTAATTCAATGTAGTCTCCCTCTTTAATATTGTTTGGTAGTAAAAAAGGTCCTTTCATAAAATCTAAGCTATCACAAGTTGGACCAAAAAAACTAAATGAGGTTAATTTTTTCGATAAAAATCTTCCATTTGTTATCATTCGTGATGGGAATACAAAATTAGGGACACCAGCATCAAACAACGAACCATACGTTCCATCATTTATGTAAAGATTCTGTTTCTTTCTTAAAATAACTTTGACTATTGTAGATCCACTTTCTGCAACTATTGCTCGACCAGGTTCACAAATTATTTTTGGTAATTTTTCTATTTTTAAATTTTCTAAAGATTTTTTAATTTCATTAATGTAATTGATTAATGGCTCTGGATTAAGATCAGGATAAATTGATGGAAAGCCGCCTCCAATATTTATTACATCAGGTACAATTTTCGTTTTTCTTATAATATTATTTATTTCTTTAATACCTTTCGAGTAAGAAATTTTGTGCATACATTGTGAACCGACATGAAAACTAATTCCAAGTTTTTTTGAATGTTGTTTACATAATCTTACAAGCCCTAAAGCTTCAGAAGGTAAAGCACCAAACTTTCTTGAAAGATCAATTTCAGCATGTTCATTAGAAATAGCTATTCGAACATATAAATTTAAATCTTTAGCTTGGTTTGTCGCTTCGAGTATTTTTTGTAATTCATCTTTATTATCTAGTGCAAAATTTTTTACTCCAAAGTCAAAATAAGCTGAAGTAATGCTTTCTTTACTTTTAACAGTATGCATAAAATATAAATTAGCATCATCTTTAATTTTTCTAATAAGTTTTATTTCATTTAGGGAAGCAACATCAAAATTTTTAATACCGTTAGATATAATTTGTTTAATAATAAATTCGCTTGGATTAGTTTTCACCGCATACAAAACACTTCCAGGGAAGTTATCCTTAAAGAACTTTATTGATTTTTTTATCGACTCTGGCCGTACGCAATATACGGGGTAATCGGGTTTTAGTTCATTAACTAAGTCGTTAACGTCTTTAAATTTTCGCATTTCATGTGTCCCTCGTTTTTTTACACAGAAGGTTTTTAAAAAATTTTAATAAAAAAAACCTTATAAAGTCGCTTTAAGGTTTTTTGACAATTATGTAAAGAAAAAAATGTCTTCTGAGAGGTTGAAATCAAGATATTAATCACCATATCAAACCTGTATGAGATCGCAAAAAAACTACCCTGAACAACTGAACCTTTCTGAATTTTCAGATAAGTCCCTATTGATACTGGATGATGACGATCCTTTACGTGGAAGACTATCTAGAGCCATGGAAAAGAAGGGTTTTTCAGTAAAAGAAGCTAAAAATGTGAGTGAAGGACTGGAGATAGTCAAAAATAGTCCACCAGCTTTCGCTTTAATAGATCTTAGATTAGAAGATGGAAATGGACTAGATGTCGTTAAGGAGCTTTCAAAAGAGAAAAAAGATTGTAGAATTGTAATGTTAACGGGATACGGGAATTTGCCAACCGCCGTGGCTGCAGTAAAAGCAGGCGCTATAGATTATATAGCAAAACCAGTGGATGCTGATGATGTAGAAGCAGCATTATTAGCTTCACCAGAATCAAAAGCTAAACCACCAGAAAACCCAATGTCTGCAGATAGAGTTAAATGGGAACATATTCACAGGGTGTTTGAACTTTGTAATAGAAATGTATCTGAAACAGCAAGAAGACTAAAAATGCATAGAAGGACTTTGCAAAGAATTCTTTCTAAAAGATCCCCAAAATAGTTAAATTATTTTTTTAATTTTTTTAATATAGTTTATAGCGAAAGTTACTAATAAGATTTTGAATAATTCAGCTAATAAAAATGGTTGAGCCCCAAGTTTAAAAACTGGCTTATCCCAGCCAATTAAGCTACCGAGCCATAACATTCCACAAATATATATAATGCTAATAGAAAATGATAATTTACAAAAATTAATTAATAAATTTTTATTGTAATTAAATTTTCCAGCAAAAAAAACTGCAATTAAAAAACCAATTAAGTATCCCATTGTAGGCCCTGTGAAATAAACTAAACCAATACCTTTTTCAGGAGTTCCTGAAAAAACTGGTAATCCTATAATTCCTTCAAACAAATACAACGCTATTGTTGCAACTCCAAGCTTCCAACCAAAGCCAATTCCAATTATCAATACTACCATTGTTTGCATTGTCATTGGGACAGGATAAAATGGAATTTTAATTTTTGAGGAAACTGCTAGTAACAAGGTACCTATTAAGATTACAAAAACACTCTTAAGGGGTCTTGAAGTTGATAAGTTTTTTACAATTTCCATTTCTATAATTTATATTTTTTTTTAGTAAAATCTACCTATTTGTTAATTGAATAAATACATCTTCTAAATCACCATCTTCCGTAAAAATATCAAGTATTTTTATATCATTTTTATGTAGAAAACTAATAATTTCACCAAAATTATGAGAATTTTTTTCGTAAATTACAGTGAGCGAATCAGGAGAATTAATTTTAAATTGTATATTTTTCATACTTAATGTTTTGGCACCATCAATCTTTTTAATTTTAAAATTAATCTTTTTTGTTTTTATTCTATCCAAAAGTTTTTGAGTGGTATCTAAGGCTACAAGATTTCCTTTATCGATTATTGCAATACGATCACACATCTCTTGGGCTTCAAATAGATAATGAGTAGTCAAAATTATTGTTACACCTTCATCATTCAACTGCTTAACATTTTTCCAAAGATTATTTCTTAGTTCAACATCAACTCCAGCGGTTGGTTCATCTAATATTAAGATAGGAGGTTGATGTACCATAGCTTTAGCTATTAATAGTCTTCGCTTCATACCACCTGATAAACTTCTTGAGTAAGCTTTTGCTTTATTTTCCAAAGCTACCATCTTTAAAATTAAGTGAGTAATTCTATCTTTTTTTGTTATGCCGTATAGACCAGCTTGTAATTCAAGTAATTTTTCTGGAGTAAAAAAAGCATCTAAATTTACTTCTTGAGGAACTATTCCAATTGAAGCTTTTACTTGTCTCGGATTTTTGTCAATATCGAAGCCCCAAACATTAATATTACCTCTAGTTTTAACAACTAAACCTCCTAAGATATTAAGAAATGTTGTTTTACCAGCTCCATTAGGGCCTAGTAATCCAAAAATTTCTCCTTGATCTACTTTAAAACTTAAATTGTTGAGAGCTATATTTTCTTTTTGATTTTTTGAATTTTTGAAAATTTTGGACAGATTTTCAACAGTTAAAGCTAATTTGTTCATAGTTTGATTAAATTAAGAAAAAATTAATGTAATATATATATATGAGTTCAATAAAAAAAACAGATCATTATTACCTCATAGATGGATCAGGTTATATTTTTAGGGCATATTATGCATTACCTCCACTTTCTAGAAAAAGTGACGGCTTACCTACTGGAGCAGTGAGTGGTTTTTGCTCAATGTTATTTAAACTTTTAGAGGATGCACGATCAGATGATTCAATTCACAAGCCGACACACTTTGCAGTAATTTTTGACTCAGCCAGAAAAAATTTTAGAAATGAAATTTTCAGTGAATATAAAGCTAACAGAACAGAAGCACCTGAAGATCTTGCTCCACAGTTTGAATATATAAGAAAATCAGTTAAAGCTTTTAATTTACCTTCAGTCGAACTAATAAATTACGAAGCTGATGATCTTATAGCCACCTATGCAAAAAAGGTAACTGATGCAGGAGCTAAGGTAACAGTTATTTCCTCTGATAAAGATCTTATGCAATTAGTATCAGATAAAATAAGATTGTATGATCCAATGAAAAATAAAGTTATCGGGGAAAAAGAAGTAATTGATAAATTTGGTGTTAAACCTAATCAAGTTATAGATGTTCAGTCATTAGCGGGTGATTCATCTGATAATATACCAGGTGTACCAGGTATAGGAATTAAAACAGCAGCAGAGTTAATAAATAAGTATAAAAACTTAGATACTTTGTTAAAGAAAGCATCAGAGATAACTCAAAATAAAAGGAGAGAAAATTTACTTGCAAATAAAGACAAGGCGTTACTCAGTAGAAAATTAGTAACATTGAAAAATGACGTTCCAATAAATGATGATCCAAATAGCTTTATAATAAAAGAGGTAGATAAAGCAAACCTCTATAATTTTTTGCGTGAAATGGAATTTAATAGACTATTAAGCCAAGTAATTGGGTTTTATGGAGAGGAAAAAGATACTTTATCAGGTGTAATAAATATAAAAGAAAAAAATAATTCAGAAAAAATAAATGTTCAAATCTATAAAAGTATTTTGAATGAAAAAGATTTGAATAATTTAATAAATAAATTGAATGAAAAAAAATTTATATCCATCGACACTGAAACATCCTCACTTAATCCCCTAGAAGCTAAATTAATTGGAATTTCTTTTTGCTGTAGCTCAAATGATTCGTACTACATACCAATAGCACATAAAAACTTTAAATGTTTAAATAAAGAATTGGTTATAAAAAAAATTAAGCCTTTACTTGAAGATAATAGTGTTAAAAAGATTGGTCAAAATATTAAGTACGATTTTATTGTTTTAAAAAATAATGGAATTGAAATGTCTCCTCTCGAAGATACGATGTTACTATCATATGTTTTGGATGCTGGAAATAATAGACATAATATGGATATATTATCAGAACTGCATCTTAATCACAAAACTATATCTTATAAGGATGTGGTTGGATCTGGAAAAAAACAACTTGAATTTTCCGATGTCAATTTAAAAGCCGCAACTGAATATGCTGCAGAAGACGCTGATGTCACCCTAAGACTTTATGAACTTTTATCCCAAAGAGTTAGTGATGAAAAATTAGACAAAATTTATGAAGTTTTTGAAAAACCAATGATAAGATTGCTTTCTAAGTTAGAGCTAGAGGGAGTTAAAATAGACAAAGAACATTTAAAAAAATTATCTTTAAAATTTCAAGAAAAATTAAAAAAAATTGAAAAAGAAATATTCAAAATTTCAGGAAAAAAATTTAATATTGGTTCACCAAAACAATTAGGAGAAATAATTTATAATGAATTAAAAATTGCTAAACTTAAAAAAACTAAGAAAGGAAGTTTAGCAACCAACGCAAAAATTTTGGAAGATCTGGCATTAAAAGGTCATGAATTTCCTAATTTAATTTTGGAATGGAGACAAGTATCTAAATTAAAGAGCACCTATAGTGACGCTTTACAAGACCATATAAACAAAAATACAAAAAGAGTTCACACTTCCTTTCTATTAGCCGCAACAAATACTGGAAGATTAGCGTCTAGTGATCCTAACTTACAAAATATTCCAATTAAAACAGCCGATGGTAAAGAAATAAGAAAAGCATTCATTGCAGAAAAAGAAAATATTCTAATTTCTGCTGATTATAACCAGATAGAAATGAGAATACTTGCAGATATTGCTGATGTCAAAGCTCTAAAAAAAGCTTTTAAGAATAATCAGGATATTCACTCGTTAACTGCTAGCGAGGTTTTTGGACTACCAATTAATAAAGTAACTGAGGATTTTAGGAGAAAAGCCAAAGCTATTAATTTTGGTATAATATACGGAATTACACAATACGGCTTAGCTAAACAAATTGCAGTAACAAATCAGGAAGCTTTAGATTTCATAAATTCATATTTCAAAAAATTTCCTGAAATTAAAGACTATATGAATTCTACTATTAAAACTTGTAGACGCCAAGGTTATGTAACCAATATATTTGGAAGAAGAATACATCTTCGTGGTATTAATGATAAAAATTTTAGCGTAAGAAGTTTTCAAGAACGGGCTGCTATAAATGCCCCTATACAAGGTTCTGCAGCTGATATCATTCGTTTAGCAATGATCAAAATTGATAATTTACTTGAGGAAAGAAAATATCAAGCTAAAATGCTTCTACAAATCCATGACGAACTAATTTTTGAATGTTTGAAAAAAGATGAAAATAACATTAAAAAAATTATTAAAGATGCCATGACTTCTATTTCAAGTTCAGAGCATCATATGTTTTCAATACCATTAGAAGTAAGTATCAATTCTGGACATAATTGGGGAGAAGCCCATTAAACGCCTAAATTTTGACATTAATATCTTGAAAATGAAATTATGAAACAAACCATAGCATTAGTAGATGATGATCGAAATATTTTAACAGGAATTAGTATTGCTCTTGAAAGAGAGGGATTTAATGTACAAACATATATCGACGGTGAATCAGCATTGATTGGATTTACAAGAAATCAACCAGATTTAGCTGTAATTGATATAAAAATGCCAAAAATGGATGGGGAAGAATTACTTAAAAAATTAAGAAAAAAAATGTCAATTCCAATTATTTTTTTAACCTCGAAAGATGAAGAAGTTGATGAATTATTGGGATTAAAATTAGGAGCTGATGACTTTGTTAAAAAATCTGGTGGCTTCTCAACAAAAGTTTTAATTGAACGAATTAGGGTTCAATTAAGGAAAAAAGATAATGTTGTAGAAGACACAAAAAATATAATCAGTCATGGAAAACTCAAATTAGACCCTTCACAACTTGAGTGTGAATGGGGAGGCAAAGCACTTCCAGATAAACTCACAACAACTGAATTTCTAATAGTCAAAGAACTAGCAAAAAGACCTGGAGTAATTAAAGAGAGGGCACATTTAATGGATATAGCTTATAAGGAAAATACTGAAATTGAGGACAGAACTATTGATAGTCATGTGAAAAGAATAAGAAAAAAATTCAAAAAAGTAGATGAAAAATTTTCTGCAATTGAAACAAGGTATGGAAGTGGGTATAGATGGAATGTTAGTTAATGAAACAAAAAAAATCAGCATCTATACTAAGAAAATTTTTATTATTTAATTTAGCAGTATTTTCTGTTCTTGGCCTTTTCACGATTATATATTTAAAGGCCGTACAACCAAATCTAGTCAAAAAAAGAGCAACAAATCATTATATTATTATAAGCAACACAATAGATCATCTAGATCGGCTTAACATTAACTTTAACTCAGAGGAAATAAAAAAGTTTTTATTATCAACTCGTTTTTTATTTCAAAGTTTAGACAGAGTTCAATTTTATAATAATGAAGGCATTTTAATTGGAGACACCAATATTTTAGATTTAGACCAAAATGTTTTTACAAAGTCAGACGTTATTATTGAAGAAACTATTGGCGGTGAGATAAAAGCAGATAACAATTTAAACAACTCAATTGTTAAAGAGAATGATAATTTGACTAAGTTAACTATAATTAATCAATATCAAGATGAACCAATAACTACTTCAGAAAAAATACAAAATAATTTTTTTGTTCGTACAACTGAAAAAATACAATTAGATAATTTAGATACTGGATTTATAGTAGTTACAGAGGAAGCAAATGATATTTTGAATGCTGTAAAAGAAAGAAAAGCTTTTATCATAAGAACAGTTCTAGCAGTTGCGCTAGTAATATTAATTTTTTCATTATTTTTAAATAAATATATTTTGAAACCAATTGGTTTATTAGTAACTTTTAGTGAAGCTATAAAAAAGAAATCAAATAAAAGTATCGATATAAAAAATTTTTTTGTTAGAGAAGATGAAATTGGAAAATTAACAAAATCTATTGATGAAATGACAAAGGAACTTCAAAAAAGAACTACTCGAGCTGAGACTTTTTCAAACGATTTAGCACATGAGATTAGAAATCCTCTTGCTTCTTTAAAAAGTGCATCAGAGCTTTTAGATAAAACTACGGAAAAAATTGAAAGTGAAAAATTACTGGAGATTATCAATCATGATGTGGAAAGAATAGAAAGATTAATAACTGATTATTCTCAGATGCTTAAAGACGAAGCTACTTGGTCGAGAGAAAAAATGAGTAAAATTGACCTTGTAGAAATAATAAATAATGTTGTTGAAGATTTTAGACAAGATTTGAAAAATCAAAATAAAAAAATTGATATAAACATAAAGAAAAAAATTACAACAAAAAATGGTAATTATATTCTTGGTATAGAAAATAGATTAGAACAGGTTGTAGCTAATTTATTAGATAATTCAATTTCTTTTAGTGATGATAATAAAAAAATAGAAATAGAAATAGAAGAAACTACAAAAAATCTTGTAGTTTTAGTAAAAGACGAGGGTCCAGGATTTTCCGAAACTACACCGCAAAAAATATTTAAAAGATTTTATAGCAATAGACCAAAAAGTTTTGGCAAACATTCAGGTTTGGGTCTCAATATTGTAAAAAACATAGTTGAATTACACGAAGGTACAATTTCTGCATCAAATAGAGTAAAAAAAAGAGGTGCGCAGGTTGAAGTATTGCTTCCAAAATTTTCTTAGCATTCTAACTTGATAACAATGATTTATATTGTTAAATAACTCTAAAATATGTCTCAAGATTATAAAGTAAAAGATATCAATTTAGCTGAATTCGGTAGAAAAGAAATTTCTTTAGCCGAAACTGAAATGCCTGGATTAATGGCTTTAAGAAAAGAATATAAAACAAAAAAACCACTTAAAGGTGCCAGAATCCTTGGTTGTTTACATATGACAATTCAAACAGCCGTTTTAATAGAAACCTTAATCGAATTAGGTGCCGAAGTTAGATGGTCGTCTTGTAACATTTTTTCGACTCAAGATCATGCTGCTGCTGCGATTGCTAAAAAAGGTATTCCTGTTTTTGCTTGGAAGGGTGAGACGGAAAAAGAGTACTGGTGGTGTGTGAGACAAACAATAGAGGGAAAAAAAGATTGGAAACCTAACATGATACTTGATGATGGAGGTGATCTTACAGGTTTAATGCATAAAGACTACAAAGAATTATTAAAAAATATAAAAGGAGTTTCCGAAGAAACTACTACAGGTGTTTTAGCTTTAAAAAAAATGGAATTAAACAATGCACTTCTAATTCCAGCATTTAATGTGAATGACTCAGTAACAAAATCAAAATTTGATAATCTTTACGGCTGCCGTGAAAGTTTGGTAGATGGAATTAAAAGAGCTACTGATGTTATGATGTCAGGGAAGGTAGCTATTGTAGCTGGGTTTGGAGATGTTGGAAAAGGTAGTGCTGCATCTTTAAGACAAGCGGGTGCCAGAGTTATGGTTACAGAAACGGATCCAATTTGTGCACTGCAAGCTGCAATGGAAGGCTACGAAGTAGTTTTAATGGAAGAAGCTATTAAAAATGCAGATATTGTTGTAACTGCAACTGGTAATAAAGATATAGTCACAGCAGATCATATGAGAAACATGAAAGATAGAGCTATACTATGCAATATTGGACATTTTGATAATGAGATACAAGTTGAAGCTCTTAAAAACTATAAATGGGATGAAATTAAACCACAAGTACACGAAATTGAACTGCCTAGTAAAAAAAGAATTATTTTACTGGCAGAAGGTAGATTAGTTAATTTAGGATGTGCTACTGGTCATCCTAGTTTTGTCATGAGCGCTTCCTTTACCAATCAAGTAATTGCTCAAATTGAACTATGGAACAATTCAGACAAGTATGAAAATAAAGTTTACGTTTTACCGAAACACTTAGATGAAAAAGTTGCTATGTTACATTTAGAAAAAGTTGGTGCTAAATTAACAAAAATGTCAAAAGAGCAAGCAGATTATATTAGCGTTAAACCATCAGGACCTTACAAACCAGATACTTATCGCTACTAAATTAGTAGCTAATGATTATAAAATCTTTAGATCATCTAAACTCAATTTCAAAGAAGATAGCAGATAAACTATCAGAAAATGACTTTATTTACTTAACCGGAGAGATAGGTGTAGGAAAAACATCACTTACGCGGAATTTAATTAATTATCTTCAAGAAAAAGAAGGAGTAAAAACAACTGAAGTTCTAAGCCCTACATTTAACTTATTGTATGAATATGAAATTAAAAATTATAAAATTATGCACTATGATCTTTACAGAATTAAAGAGGAAAAAGAGTTAGTTAATCTTGGAATGTTTTCAGAAAAACAAAAAGCCGTAAGAATAATAGAGTGGCCCCAAATGATTAAAGATAGATTTAAAGAGAAGCTGGAAATTGAGTTAAATTATACAAATAATGAAAATGAAAGGGAGGTGAGTTTTAAAGGTTTCGGCAAATGGTCAAATTTTAAAAATGAATTATAAAATAAAAAAAATATCTGGAGATGCTTCATTTAGAGAATTTTATAGAGTAAAAAAAGGTTTGAAATCCAGCATTATTGTAAAAGCAAATAAAGAAAAACAACGAAACTTAATTAATTACGTCATAATTAATAAAGTATTAAATGATAACAGGATCAATGCTCCTAAACTTATAAATAATTATTATGAAAACAGCATGATCGAGATCTCAGACCTAGGTGAAAAGTCTTTTTATAACTTTATTATATCGAAAAAAAATAGATTAAGTCATTACAAGAAACTAATAAAATTAATAATTAAATTGCAAAAAATTAGATTTAAAAAAATATATAAAATTGGAAAATATAAATTAAGAGTTGAAAAATATACTAAAAAAAATTTACATAAAGAATCAGATTTATTTTTTGACTGGTATTTAAAAAATACATTGAAAAACGTAAGATTAAAAAAACAAAAAAAAATAAAAAAAGTACTGAAAGATGAACTAGATAATATTTATGAACAACTTATTTTTAAAAATAATGTTTTTGTTCATAGAGATTTTCATGCATCAAATATTATGATGAGAAAAAAAAATCTAGGTTTAATAGATAATCAAGACGCAATAATTGGAAATCCACTATACGATATTGCTTCATTAGTTGATGATGTAAGAATTAAATTTTCTAGTAATTTTCAAAAAAGGCTATTAAAATTTTATCATAGAAATTCTCAATTTAGTAAACAGAGTTTCGAAAAAATAAAAAATGATTATGATATTCTATCTGTACAAAGAAATTTAAAAATACTTGGTATTTTTGTAAGACTTTATAAAAGAGATAAAAAACCAAATTATTTGAGATATTTACCTTACACTTGGCAATTAATTATGAGACGACTAAAAAATCCAGTTTTTAAAAAATTCAAATATTTATTAATTAAAAATTTGCCAATAAAAAAATTAGTTAAGGTCAGTATAGTATGAAAATTAAATATGGTATGATTTTAGCTGCTGGTCTTGGCACACGAATGCAACCAATAACACTCAAAACTCCAAAACCTCTATTAAAAATTGGAAATAATAATTTATTAGAAAGATCTATAAATCTATTAACAAATCATGGAGTGGAAGAAATAGTTATTAATGTGCATCATTTAGCTTCTCAAATAAAAGAATACCTTCAAGGTTTTAATACTAATATAAAAATATCAATTTCAAATGAGGAAAATTTACTATTAGATACAGGAGGGGGAGTCAAGCAGGGCACAAAACACTTTAATGAGAATCCTTTTTTTATAATCAATCCTGATACATTGTGGAGTAATAATTATTTAGAAGAAATTAAAATTTTGGAAAAATTATATTTTAGACATTATAAACCTTGCCTATTATTAGTTGAAAAAAAACTATCCTTAGATAGTACATTCAAAGGTGATTTTAACTTAAAAGAAAATAAAATATCTAGAGACAAAAATAATGATTTCATTTTTACAGGTCTTCAAATAATGAACAGACAATATTTTGACAAAGTTAATGATAAAGTTTTTTCTATGAATAAAATTTGGAATAAATTAATACTTGAAAAAGATTTAATTGGCCTAGAAAGCAGACAAAAATTTTATCATTTAAACACTATAGAAATGTACAATACGATTAATGGTTTAAAAATTATTGATTGAAAATGATTTTCTTTGCTCTTGTTTTATCTAAATAAAAATATTTTTTAATTTCTAGTTCATTATCAAACTCAATTAATAGTGGATTACCAGTAGGTATTTCTAAATCATTAATTTTTACATCTGAAATTTTAAATAAATACTTACAAAGAGCTCTTAAAGAATTTCCATGAGCTGAAATTAAAATATTTTTATTATTTTTAAGATTGTTAATTATCTCTTTTTCATAAAAAGGAATTACTCTTTCGTATGTATCTTTTAATGACTCAGAAAACGGCATCATACCTATTGGTATACTATTATTTAGTGGACTAAAATTTGATAGATATTCACTATCGTCAGGCATTGGTGGCGGTGAAATATCCCACGACCTTCTGTATTTTTTAAATTGATCTTCTCCAATATTTTTCTTTGTCTCATCTTTGTTTAATCCAGTAAGAGCCCCATAATGTCTCTCATTTAATTGCCATGCTGTATTAAATTTTAATTCATGATTAATTTTTTTTAAAATTGTTGTAAGGGTTCTTATTGCTCTCTTAAGGTAAGACGTATAAGAAATATCGACATTAATATTAAGTTTTTTAAGTAAATCACCTGATTTTTCTGCTTCAGCAATTCCTATACTTGATAAATCAACATCAACCCAGCCAGTAAACCTATTTTCTGCGTTCCAAGTACTCTGACCGTGTCTTGTAAGTATTAATTTACTCATAATAATTATTTAAATATTATGTACTATATTAGGATAAAAATGAAAAATTATATATTTAAAATTTTGAGATACTTTTATTATTTAACGCTGCTCTTTCTTTTAATTTTGTACCTTTTTCCTGGAAGTATAATTGGATTTTTATTATATGGTGATTTCAGTAAACAACCATTATTAACTAAGAATACAATAGGAACTTCATTAAACCATTTGCTATACTTTGTTTTCTTAACAACTACTTCATTATTGGATAAAAATATTGATAAAAATTTTTTTAATAATAATTATATGATTATTTCCTTGGCAGTTTTACTTGAATTAACTCACCTAATAATACCCAATAGATCTTTCGAGTACATAGATTTATTTGCTAATATTTTAGGTGTCATAATTGTGTTAATATTTTACAAATTTATTAAATGTATAAAGTCTTAATTATAATATCTCTCATTTTTACATATAATCATTCACTAGCAAAAGAGATTTCTGGTATTCCAAGAGTAATAGATGGGGATACAATACATATAAATTCCTATAAAATCAGACTTGAAGGAATTGATGCTCCAGAGATAAAACAGTATTGTAAAAAACCTTTATTAAAATTTTCAGCTACTATTGGTTTTACTATTAATAAGGACTATCCCTGCGGTTTAATATCTAAAAAAAAATTAATAGAAAAAATTAAAAAGTCAAAAATTGTTTGTTATTCTACCTCAAAAGACAGATACAGAAGATATATAGCAACTTGTTACCTTAAAAATCTCAATCTTAATAAATGGATGGTAAGAAATGGTTATGCAGTAGCATATCTAAGATATTCCAAACAATATCTTACAGATGAAAACTACGCCAAAGTACAGAAACTTGGTATTTGGGAGGGAACTTTTACCCTTCCAGAAAAATGGAGAAAGCTTAACTAATATTTAGTATAAGACTTATAGTGATTCATTTTAAAAAATATTTTTATTTTTTAGCATTTTTTTTATTATTTTCTTGCTCATCTATTCCTAAGAATACACAAAACAGTTGTGCTATTTTTGAAGAAAGATATTTATGGTATAAATATTCTAAATCTTCATACGAAAAATGGGGCGCACCCGTTCATTTACAACTCGCATTTATAAAAAAAGAAAGTGATTTCAATTGGCTGGCAAAACCTCCTAGGAAAAAATTATTTAAAATTATACCTTTTAAAAGACCCTCAAGTTCTTTTGGCTACTCTCAAGCAGTGAAAGGCACATGGGAACAATATAAAAAGGAAACCAATAATCCTCTAGCGACGCGTGCTCGTTTTAAAGACTCAGTTGATTTTATTGGTTGGTATATAAATAAAACATCTCAAATTTTAAAAATATCTAAAAAAGATGCCTATAGACAGTATCTTGCATATTACAAGGGATGGGGTGATTACAAAAATTTTTCAAAAGACAAAAAAGCTATTATTTACGCAAAATCAGTAAAAGATATGGCAAACAAATACAGAAAACAACTTATACTATGCAAAAAAAATTTAGATAAAAATAAATATATTATTTTTTAAGTTGTTTATTTAGTTCAATTTCTACTGAGTCAATTCTTTTAGTATTTTTTCCAATAATTGTATAGACAACCGGAATTACATAAAGTGTAAAAAATGTAGAAAACATCATTCCAGCGAATATCGTTATTCCTACTGTAAGTCTACTCGCAGCCCCTGGACCAAAACTAATAATTAATGGCAACACTCCAATTATTGTTGAAATACTTGTCATTAAAATTGGTCTTAGTCTGATAGCGGCAGCTTCAAATACAGCTATTTCTAGTGTTTTGCCTTCTTTTCTCAATTGATTTGCAAATTCAACAATTAAAATTCCATTTTTAGCAGATAGTCCAATCAGTATTATCAGTGCTATTTGACTATAAACATTTAAAGATGATCCA
Source organism: Pelagibacteraceae bacterium AG-325-J13 (assembly GCA_003282835.1). Classification (GTDB taxonomy): domain Bacteria; phylum Pseudomonadota; class Alphaproteobacteria; order Pelagibacterales; family Pelagibacteraceae; genus Pelagilacustribacter. The sequence goes on from QBYL01000001.1 coordinate 72,160, forward strand.
ACTACTAACAAACCTAATAATCCTCCGAGTATTGCCATTGGTACTGTGAACATAATTGTCAGTGGATGTTTCCAGCTTTCAAATTGAGCACACATAGCGAGGTAAGCAGTAATTAACGCTAAAGCAAAAATAATATAGAGCTCACTATTTGTTTTCTTGTATTCCTCACTTTCGCCTTTATAAGCAATTTTGGCTTGAGGAGTATTCTCTGCTACCACATTAGCTAAAAAATTCAAAGCTTGATCCAAAGAGTAATTTCCTACTAATCTGGCTGAAATTGTTACCGCTTTTTGTCTATTATATCTAGCTAAAAAGGGTGACTTACCTTCTTCATTGTAATCGACTAAATTTGAAACTGAAACTAGTTTATTATTATTTTTTGACCTTACATAAATTTTACTAATACTTTCTGGTTCTTGCCTGTCTTTTATATCTCCCTGAAGAATAATCGAATATTCTTTTCCATCTTTCGTAAAATTAGTAACTTTTTTAGATCCAAAAATAGTTTCTATTGTTCTTCCGATATCTTGAGTAGATACACCTAGATCTGCAGCTTTTTTTTGGTCTATTTGAACATTTAGTTGTGGTTTATTTAAATCAAAGTCGTCTTGAATTGAAGTGAGGCCAGGATTTTTTCTAGCTTCTGTTTTAATAATTTCTTTCCATTTAATTAGTTGTTCATAAGTATTACCAAGGATAACAAATTGAACTGGGCTTTCTATACCACCAGTTCTAATGCCCTGAGGCATAACTGGAAAGGCAAGTACTCCAGGAACTTTTCCAATTTTACCAAAGGACTCTCGCATTATTTCAACACCATGACGGTTTCTTTTAGACCATGGCTCCAATAGAACGATTATAAAACCACTATTTACTTGCTTAGAAGATTTACCAAATCCGGGAACTCTCATAATAAGCTTTCTATATTCTCCTTTTCCAACATTTGGAATAAGTAATGTTTCAATCTCTTCAGCTTTTTCTTTCGTAAAATTAAATCCTGATCCTTGCGGAGCTTTAATTATAACAAAAAATGCTCCTCTATCTTCTGGAGCAATTAATTCTTTAGGTGCAAAATTAAATAGAAATATAGTCATCGAAAATACCAAAACTAAAAAAGAAACAACTATCCTTTTCTTTTTGATCCACCCTAAAAGAGAAATCTTATAAAGATATGTTAGATTTTTTAAAAGTTTCTCAAATTTAATTACAACTTTAGATTTTTGCATTTCTTTTTTCAAAAACTTACTTCCTAACATAGGACTTAAGGATAGTGCTACAAAACTTGAAATCACTACAGCAGAAGCAAGTGTAACAGCAGTTTGCGTAAAAAGAACTCCGGTAATTCCTTTCACAAATATTAATGGAATAAAAACAGCTACTAGAACAACTGTTGTTGCAACAATAGCAAAAGATACTTGTTTTGCCCCTTTGTATGCTGCAACCAAAGGACTGTCACCTAATTCAATTCTTCGTACAATATTTTCCAGCATTACAATTGCATCATCAACAACTATCCCAATGGCTAATACTAGTGCCATCAATGTAAAAAGGTTTATTGAAAAATTGAATAAATAAATCGATAAAAAAGTTGAAATTAAAGAAACAGGCAAAGCTACAAGCGGAACAATAAGCGCTCTAATGTTGCCTAAAAATAAATATATAATTATAGTAACTAAAATTAATGCAATGATTAAAGTTTTATACACCTCATTTATAGCAGCTCTAATGTAATTACTTCGATCAAAAGAGACTTCTAATGTAGTTCCAGGAGGTAAACTCGGAACAATTTCTTTAATCTTTTTTTTTATTCCATTAGCAACTGATATAGTATTAGCGTCAGATTGCTGGTAGATACCTATGCCTACAACCTGCTTTCCATTTCCCTTAAATAGTGTTCTGGTTGACTCAGCTCCAATTTCAACTCTTGAAACATCGTCTAGGGTTATTACCGAACCATCTTTTGCTCTTTTAAGAGGAAGTTTTTTATAATTTTCTAAATCTTTATATGCTTTATCAAGTTTTATTGTAAGATCTACATCTTTCGACTCAATTCTTCCAGTGGGAAATTCAACATTTTCTCTTTTTAAAACATCCTCTACCTCTTGGGTTGTTAAATCTCTAGCAGCTAAAGCAATTGGGTCTAACCATATTCTTAATGAGAGCTCTCTTTCACCACCTAAGCGTACTCTTCCAACTCCACTAACCGTTGAAAAAATATCAACCAAATATCTGTCCGCATAATCAGTTAACTCTAAATCTGACATAGTATCTGAATTAAATGAAAGCCACATTGTTGTTCTCATCCCAGCGCTTTGCTTAAATATTTCAGGTTGTGCGGCACCATCAGGTAAATTATCAACTACTCTGGCGACAGAACTTCTTACATCATTAGTTACGTCATCTAAATTTAAACTAGTCTCAAAAGTTAGTGTTATTCTTGAACTTTCATCCTCACTAAATGAATCTATAGTTTCTAATCCAGGGGTGCCACCAACAAAATCCTCTATCTTTTGAGTAATTTGTGTGTCTACTATTTCCGCAGAGGCACCTCTATAATCGGTTTGAATTGTAACTACAGGGGGCTGTACATCTGGCAATTCATCTGTCGGTATTTCTTGGAAAGTTACCAAGCCAAAAATAACTAAAACTAAACTCATTACTGATGCTACAACTGGTCTTTTTATCGATAAATCAGTTAAAAACATTTTATTTTTGATTTATAATCTTAATTTTAGTTTTATTTCTTACTTTAGAAACACCTTCACTTACAACTAAATCTCCTTCATTTATTCCAGAAATAATTGATACCTTACCAAAATTTCTTTTTCCTATTTTTATATTTTTTTTCAAAGCGATATCGTTATTAATCACATATACGAAAGCAGTATTACCTTGAATAGTGACCGCACTCTCTGGCACACCGATTTCTTTAGTTTCATTGTAAATAATTTTTACAGTCATAAGTTGACCTGGAATAATTTTAAATTTCGAATTATTTACAATTATTCGAGCCAATATTGATCTCGTAGACGGATCAATCCTTGAACTCACAGAGTCAATTACACCTGTAAATGGTTTGTCAAAAGCAGAATTTGTTACTTGAGCTCGTAGACCTGGTTTTATAACTCCAACATAGTTTTCTGGTACTTTAATGTCTACGATAATTTTTTTTAGATCATCAAGAGTAATGATTAAACTATTAGACCCAAGAACGCCTTGAGCAATTTCTCTTTTTCCTAGTTTCCCATTAAAATCTGCAATAATATTTTTCTCATCTTTTAAAGCTATAATGATTTCACCTTTGTTAACGAACCTATTCTCAATTTTTAAATTACCTACGATTTCATCTTTTTTCACTCTGTAAGTCTTTGAATTTTGTGCGATTGCTGTTCCAAACGTTTCTATACTTTGATAAAAAAGTGATTTTTCAATTTTTGTTACAATTATTCCTGGAGCTGGCCTAACGCTAAATTTTTTTTTAAAGTGCAAACCAATAAAATGCCTTGCAACAATAACAACAAATATTGCTAAAAAAAATATAATTAAAAAAGTCTTAAATTTAGTTGATGCTTTCATTTTAATTTGCCGTATTCAGCCCAAGAGCCGTCGTAAATTATAGGTTTCTTACCACTTATGATAGAATTAGTTAACCCTAAAACACATGCTGTGATTCCAGAACCACATGTAAATGCTATTTTTTCGTGAGGATTGATATTTTTCTTTTCAAAAATAGATATTAGATCAATTTTCTTTTTAAACGTGTGATCATCGATATTAATAATTTCAGAAAAAGGTAAATTTTTTGAACCTTCTATATTTCCACTTTTTAGGTCTTTTCTTACTTCTGATTGCTTACCTAGAAATCGGTCATTACTACGTGCATCAACAAGTTCAAAAGATTTATTTTTAATATTTTCATTAATCTGATTTTTTTTTAGCACTAAAGATTTATTTTCGTAAGCTACGTAGGAACTTAGCCCAAATTTTTTTTTTACTTTAGTAACAGCTCTTTTTTCTATTAACCATTTTTTTAATCCACCATCTAAAACAGAAACAAGATTGGAATCATGACCGAAGTATAAAAAAGTAAACCAGACTCTACATGAACTAAAAACATCTGAGTCATCATAAACGATGATATGATCCGAGTTTTTAACCCCAAGATCTGACATTATTTTCTCCCATATATCTTTGCTTGGTAACATATGTGGTAAATTAGATTTATGATCAGAATATTTGTCAATATCGAAAAAACTTGCATTCTCAATATGAAATAAATTAAATTCACTTAATGCGTCACGATTAGCATTAGGGAGGTGCCAACTACCGTCAAAAATTCTTACATTACTTAAATTTTTTTCTAACCAGTCTGTACTAACTAAATTTTTCATTATCTATTTTTTTCTATATATTTCTGATGATATTCTTCTGCTTTACAGTAGTTTTTAATTTTCGAAATATTTGTTTGAATTTTCCCATTAAAATCTTTATTTTTCTCATTCAGTATTTCTTTTGCATCCATTTTTTGTTTTTCAGTTTCATAAAATATTTCACTTCTATATTGTTTACCAACGTCAGGAAACTGCATATCTTTTTGTGTAGGATCATGCATTTTAAAAAATAAATCCAAGATTTTTTTATAAGGAATTACTGTTTCATCAAAGGTTATTCTGACCACTTCGGCATGACCAGAATTACCAGAGCATACTTCCTCGTATGTAGTATTAGGATTATGCCCTCCAGCATAGCCAACTTCTGTTTCAATTATGCCTAGTTTATTCTTAAAGTTTTCCTCAGGCTTCCAGAAACAACCTAGAGCGAGTGTACATTTCTGCATAAGTTATTTATTATAATTATGAGAGGATAATAAATTGTTAACACAAAATCAAATAGGCGTATTGTACATGGTGGGAAGCGTAATTTGTTTCTCAGTAATGGATATTTGCGTAAAATGGTTAGATTATTATCCAGTCGGACAAGTTTTATTTCTGAGATTTTTTATCGGCTTTATTCCGATTTTTTTTATAATACCAAAAGAGAAGCTCTTAAGTTTTTACAAAACTTCTCGGCCTGGTTTACATGCTTTTAGAGCTATTACAGGTGCGTTAGCAATAATAGCATTATTTGTTGGACTTCGAGAGTTACCTTTAGCGGATGTTGTCTCATTAACTTTTGGCGGACCAATCTTTGTTACTGTTGCTTCAATTTTCTTTTTATCAGAAAAGGTAGGAATAAAAAGATGGTCAGCAGTTTTTTTAGGTTTCATTGGGATGCTATTGATTGTCCAACCAGTTTTTATTGATTTGAATTTTTATTATTTAACTCCAATAATTTTTTGTATCTTTTTTGCGTGTGTAGCTATCAGCGTGAGATCTCTCTCAAAAACCGAAGCAAATTATACAATTGCATTTTACTTTACTTTTTTATGTACACTTCTTGGACTTGGATCTATATTTTTCGTTGAATGGAAACTTCCATCACTATTAGATTTTTTGATTTTTATAATTATGGGATTATGTGGAAGTATTGCTAATTTATTACTCACACAAAGCTACAGGTTAGCAGAGGCATCGCTAGTTACTCCTATAAAATATTTAAGTTTGGTATTTGCTATCATTTTTGGATTTGTGATTTGGAGTGAAATACCTAAAGTTCTCACTTTGGTTGGCGCTGCTTTAGTTATAATAAGTTCTTTAATAATATTTGTTAGAGAGACGAAGCTTAAAAAACAAATTATTGCTCCTAGATCATGAGCGGAAAACCTATGTATTGGACTAAAGCTAAAAAAGTTTTATCTAAAAAAGATAAGGTGATGAAGAAACTTATTATCCATTATAAAGACGGGTCACTAACTACAAGAAATGACATTTTTTTTTCACTTTGTAAAAGTATTGTTGGTCAGCAGATTAGTGTTGCAGCAGCTAATTCAGTGTTCAAAAAATTTAAAATGAAATGTAAAAATAAGATTAATGCAAAAACAGTAAATAAGTTATCAGTTTTCAATTTAAAAAGATGTGGTTTGAGTCACCAAAAAGCTATTGGCATGAAAGATTTGGCAAAAAAAATTTTAAAAAAAGAATTTAATCCAAAAATAATTAAAAATATGAGCGATGAAGAAGCTATCGAATATTTATCACAGTTGAGGCAAATAGGAAGATGGTCAGCTGAAATGATTCTTTTATTTACTTTCAATAGGTCAAATATTTGGCCGTTACAAGATATTGGACTATTAAGAGCAATTTCAAAAAATTATAATAAGAAATATTTTCCTCCAAAGTTGTTTTTAAAAAAACTATATAAAAAGTTCTCTCCTTATTGTTCAGTTGCTACATGGTATTTATGGAGGTCAATAGATAATGAGCCAATACAATATTAGGCACCTTCTACAATATGGTGATGTCTAACAACAGTATTACCAAGTAATGCATGGGCTTTTTTATATTCTTCAGAATAATAAAAAGTTTTAGCTTCTTGAAATGAAGAAAATTCAATTACTACTGTCCTTTCCCAATTTTCACCTTCAGTTGTAATTTTATTTCCCCCTCTGATCAAAAACTTACCTTTATACTTCTCAACTGCTGCTCTAGCTTCTGTAGCGTAATTTTTCAAAGAATTTTGATCTTTTATACTTTTATAAACACAAACTATATAACCTTTCATTTACTTCTCTCCTAAAATAAATTAGTTTTTTCTATGGCTGATAAACTTATCATAAACTGGAAAGAATATAATCTAATTACAGAAAAATTAGCAATCCAAATACATAAAAGCGGATTTAAACCAGATATTTTAATTGGTATTATGAGAGGTGGTGCACCAATAATTGACGTGCTTAGTAGAATTTTTAAACTTAAATGCGCATATTTAGCAGTCGAGTCTTACTCAGGAAAAGGCATTGAAGATCAACAAGGTCAATTAGTTTTTTCAAGAGAAATGAGCTCTACTGTTCAGGACATGAAGGGAAATCTTCTATTGTGTGATGACTTATCGGATACAGGTGTGACACTAAATAAAAGCATTGAATGGTTAAAAAATTATCCTCCTTTGAAAGGAAATATCAAAGGTATCAAAACAGCTGTGTTATGGAAAAAAAAGGACTCTACATTTGAACCTGATTTCTGCGCACAAAAACTAGATAGTAACCCATGGATTGTTCAGCCTTTTGAGAGGTATGAAGAGATAAGAATTGAAGAATTGATTAATAAAAATAAAGTTTAAGGGCCAGTCTAGCAAAACTGACCCTTAAAATGTCTAAGCTACGTAGAAACTCAGAACACTAAATGCTGCAATCACCCATATCGCAGAAGAAGTTTTTCCAAATTTACCCGTAAAAATTTGTATTAATGCATATGCTATGAATGCCAAAGCTATACCATTACTAATACTATAAGTTAATGGCATTGTGATCATTGCTACAACTGCAGGTCCTGACTCAGCTATATCGTCCCATTCAATATCAGTAATATTTCGCACGAACAATATTGCTACGTATAATAATGCAGCTCCGTCTATTTCTTTTGGCAGACTTGTTGCTAGCGGCGAAAAGAATAAACAAGCTAAGAATAAAACTCCAATAACTAAAGACGTCATACCCGTTCTTCCTCCAGCTTTAACTCCCGCACCTGACTCAACGTAACTTGTTACTGTTGTAGTTCCCATCATTGCACCAGCAACAGTACCAACGCTATCAGATAGCATTGCTTTATTAATATCTTGAACTTTCCCTTTTTTGTCTACTTTACCAGCAACATTGGCGACTGAAGTTAAAGTTCCTGCAGTATCAAAAAAGTCGATAAATAATAAAGTAAAGACTATTGAAGCCATACCAGCCGATAATGCCGCTTTAAGATCAAATTCAAATAAGTATGTCATTGGAGGGATAGTTCCAACTACTCCATTAAATTTAGCATATCCAGCAACCCAAGCAATTATGCTGAAGAATAAAATTCCAATGATTATATTCCCCCTCACTTTCATTTTTTCAAGCACAATCATAAAAACAAAAGTTGCACATCCAAGAAGTGTTAGCTTGTTTGACAAATCCCCTAGCGTTACAAGTGTTACGGGATGATCGGCAACAACACCCATAATTTCTAAACCAATAATAGCTAAAAATAATCCTATTCCCGCACCTATACCTAGTTTTAAACTTCGTGGAATAGAATTTATTAACCAAGCTCTTAATGGAGTTAAAGAAATTGCTAAAAAGATTACACCAGCAACTAAAACAGCCCCCAATGCTGCTTGAGGTGTATAACCCATTCCTGCTACTACTCCGTATGCTACAAATGCATTTATTCCCATTCCAGGCGCTAAACCTATTGGCCATGTTTTTCCATAAAATGCCATTATAAAGCATGCTAAAGCTGTAGCTAATATTGTTGCTGTAAATACAGCCCCAAAATCAAAAAAACCTTTTTCCACTCCTGCGAATTCGCCGGAAAGTATAAAAGGATTCAAAAACATTATGTAAGCCATTGTTAGAAAGGTAGTTACACCTGCAATGACTTCTGTTCTAAAATTTGTTTTATGTTTTCTATATTCAAAATATTTATTTAACATTGAAACCTCCTGATAACCTTGAATACTCCGATTCGTTAAAAAAATCCTTTTAAATGTGGGGTTTTAACTCATTTTACAACCTATAGGTAATATTTCTGTTTATAAGTTTTGGGTGTAAAATCAAGATACTTAATATGACCAAATTTAAATTTTTTATTTTAATTTTTCTGTTTCTTAGCAGTTGTCAAACGGTTTCAAAAAAAATTGATGAAAAATCCAGTCAAGAAGAAAAAGAGTTAACAAAATGGTTAAATAAAACTGAGACTGAATTAAAAATTACATATGGGAAGCCGGATCGCATAGAATTTTTAAATGGAAATAATAAGCATTATATTTATTACACAAAAAAATTTAAAATTAAATGTGAAAGAAAATTTGAAATCAATGCAAAGGATAAAGTTATAGGCTTTATAAGTAAAAATTGTTTTTAACGTTTATTTGTTAATTTTTGCAGTTTTTAAAATAAAACTATATTCTTCAGCTAATTCAGTAATAGAATTATCACGTCCACTCATGCCTCCATGACCAGCAGCTTCCATTTTGCATTTTAGTAATTGATAATTTTCGTCAGTTTTTAAATCCCTTAATTTAGTAACATATTTCACTGGCTCGCTATACAATACTCGATTATCGAATAATGAGGTTGTTATTAGCATCGAAGGGTATTTTTTGTTTTCAATATTATCATATGGAGAGTATGACAATATGTACTCAAAATATTCTTTATTTTTAATTGGATTGCCCCATAGTTCCCACTCCGATGGTGTTAGCGGAAGTTTTTCATTAAGCATAGTTGTCATGGTATCTACAAATGGAACAAGCAATAGCATAGAAAAAAACAATTCCGGAGCAATATTAGCAACGGCTCCACCAGTCAGCCCTCCTGCTGAACCTCCATAAAAACAAATTCCACCTTTATAGGTATATTGTTGCTCGATTAAATATTTTGCACAAGCAACGTAATCTAAAAAAGTATTTTTCTTTAGTTTTTTTTTACCCTCTTCATGCCATACATCCCCTAAATCACCACCACCTCTTACATGCGCAATAGCAAACATAATTCCTCTATCAATCAAACAAAATCTTGATGCGCTAAAAGATGGTGAGATACTATGCTTATATGCTCCATAAGCATATAAAAGAACTTTATTTTTTCCGTCTTGTTTTTGATTTTTTAATTTAATTAAACTAATTGGCACCAATCTACCATCATGAGATTTAGCTTTTAATCTTTTTACAACATACTTATTAGGATCATGACCTGATGGGATTTCTATTTCTTTAACTAATTTTTTTTCTTTAGTGATTATATCGTATTCATAAATTCTTCCTGGAGTTGCCATACTTTCCCAGCTGACTCTTATTTTTGATGTATTAGTATCTTTTTGCATTAATGCAGCTCCAGGCACACCTATTGCTTCATTAGATATTTTAATTTCTTCTTCAATGTTTGTTTTAATATTTCTAACAAAAATTTTTGGAATACCATCGCTTTTTTCACTTCTAACTATAAATTCATCTAGAAATTCTAAACCACTAATAACCGTCTCTTTTTTTTTGGATATAAACTCTTCTAAAATTTCTGGTGTATTAATTTTGCACCTTAGAATTTTGTAATCCCTAGCATTTTCATTCGTATGAACATAAAAATATCCTTTCCATGCATCTATTGAATATCTTATATCCTTTTTTCTTTTTTTGAACAAAATAGGTTTGATTGAATCTTGATTTACAGGAAAGTAATATTCCTCAGTCGTGATGTGATCTGACGTTGAAATTATATAAAAATTTTCATCTGACGAAAGACTTATGCCACATGTAAACGTTTCTTCCTTTTCTTCAAAAATAAGCTCATCATTATCTTTTGAGTTTCCAATAAAATGTTTATAAATTTTTTTTGGCCTATGATATTCATCTAATTCAGAATAGAAGAAACTTTTGCTATCAAGTGACCAAGTTATATTGCCGCTGGTATTCTCAATTTTTTCTTCTAAATCTTTGTTATTACTTAGATTGCGAATAAAAATTGTATAATACTCAGATCCTTTGAGATCTAAAGAGTAACCTAAAAATTCATCAGAATGAGAAACACTTACACTTCCTAATCCAAAATATTCAGATCCAAATTTTTGTTTTTCTAAATTTCCGTCAAAATATATTTCTTCAGGTTTTGACCCATCGATAATTTGTCTAATATTTTTTCCATAATTTCCCTTAGCTTCAGTTTTAACCCAATAATAGTATTTTTTATCTTTATACTTCAATGAAGTATCATTTAATTTAATTTTTGACTTAATTTCATTAAATAGTTTTTTTTGTAAATTTTTTACATCTTTAAAATAATTTTCAGTATATGAATTATTTTTTTCAATATATTCTTTGACATCAGGAAGCAATTTCTCTGAATCTTTCAAAACCTCAAGTATATTTGGCTGATCTACCCAAGAATAGTCATCTTTAATAACAATATCGTGATATTTTTTCTCACTCTTAATTTTTTTAAGTTTTGGTATATTCATAATAGAAAATTATATGAATTTATTATTAATTGGAATAATCATTTTTGTCATTGTTTATTTATTCTTAAATTGGTTCACACGAACTAGTTCAAAAAAGCTCGCTTTATATATAAAAAAAATAGTTGTCTATCTATCAATAATAATTGCAGCTATTTTTACTATTGGAGGAAAATTTATTTTTTCTCTTCCTTTTTTATTTGTAATTTTAAGCGGCCTTAAGATAAAAGGCTTGACAGCCCTACAAATGTTTCAATTATGGAGACTAATTCAGTTTTTGAAAAATTCTGGTAGGTTTTCGCAAAATAAATTTAATCAACCCCAAGGATCCTCTAATCTATCTAATGATGAAGCATATAAACTTTTGGGTTTAACGAAGGGATGTTCAAAGGAAGAAGTATTAAATGCTGCTAACAAACTTCAAAAAAAAATTCATCCAGATATGAACAGAGATATTAAAACAGAGAGACTAAGCCAACTTGTAAATGAAGCTAAAGAGAAAATCATTAGAAGTGATTTTACTTAATTAAGTAAATTAATTGATTTTTTGTAAACTTGATCGAAAGATATTTTATCTTTTCCCAGCGTATTATGAGTTGTGGTCTCCTCAGTTTCTCCCTCAGGTATAATTACCGAAATATTTTTTGAATATTTTCCATAAGCTAAAACAGGACTATCCATAAATATTGCCAAACAATTTATATTTAGTGCAGACGCTATGTGCATCCAACCTGTATCGTTAGAAATACACAAATTACAGTTTTTTATTATAGGCAAAGTTTCTCTGATATTTAATTTACTAAAAGACTCACAATGTTTACCGATTTTAGAATTTAATATTTTATCTATTAAGTTTTGATCTTTTTCTCCTCCTGCTAAAAAAAACTTTGAAGGAATTACTTCATTAATCATGACACAAAGTTTTAAATAATTATCAATTCCCCACCTTTTGGTAGGCCCACTCGCTGATAATCCTAAACAAATATATTTAAATTTTGGATCAAATTTTTTTTTAGCATTTTCAATAACATCGTTTCTTAATCTTAATATAGGTTGGGTGGATACAATTGTATTTAATTCATTTTCAGTAAAAACTTTAGCTGAAGTTACAATATTATCCCTCTTTTTTAATAATGGATATTGTGAGATTTTTTTAATACCAGCCAATTTTGCTAACAAAAAGTATCTGATAGAACTATTGAAAATAAAAACTTTATCAAAATTTTTTGATTTTATTTCTCTCGATAATTTAAAAAAACCTTTCACACCATCATGAAGTCCTGAACCATTTTTTTTTCTATCTAAATTAATAATCTCATTAATATGATGATCATCGAATAATAAATCATTTGCTCTAGTGTTTTCTTTGACCAATATAGAAACTTGCTTTTGATATTTTTTTGATATTGCATGAATATAAGGTAAATAAATAATCATATCGCCCATACCAATTTTTGGTTGTATTATCAGAACTTTCATTTTTAATAGTATTAATATAACTTAGATAAATAAATTAGGTAATTTTATGATCAAAAAAGGAGTATATGCTGCTGGATTAAGCATAATTAATGATGATTATACCTTAAACGTAGAATCTACAATATCTCATGCTGCGTCTTTGATTAATAAAGGTTTACACGGAGTATTTTTTTTTGGTTCTACAGGTCAGAGTCAGCTTATATCAATCTCAGAAAAAAAAAATCTTATCTCTAAAATTGCAAATCATAAACTAAAAAACCATTTTTTTTTAGGTACAGGCAATAATTCTCTAAAAGAAACTATTGATTTAATTAGATACTCATGTGAATACGGATTTAAAGACTTCTTGATAATGCCGCCAGCATACTACAAAGGTAATACTGATAAAGGTGTATTCGAATTTTATAAAACAATTATTTCAAAAGTTCCGAAAATTAAAATCATATTATATAATTTTGAAAAATTAAGTGGATATAAATTTTCACCTGAAATTGTAACAAAACTCACAGAATCATATCCAGATAATATTATTGGATGCAAAGACTCGAGTTATAATTTGTTTGAAAAACTAAAAATTAAAAATTTTTTAATGTTTCCGGGATCAGAAGCAAAATTACTAAATGGTTTAGAATTAGGATGCGCTGGATGTATTTCTGCTATTACAAATGTCACACATTCTTTAGCAAGAAAAGTATTTGATGATTTTGAAAAAAAAATGAAGCAAACACATAATGAAAAATTAATCACAGTTAGAAAGGTATTCGACAAATATAATTTAATTTCTGCTCTTCATAGTTACATGTCAGAAAAAGATGAAATTTTTAGTAACGTGCTTCCACCGTTAGTTTTATTAAATACTGATGAAAAAAATAAATTACTAAATGAACTTAAAAAATTGCAACTTAAAGTAAATGGAGAATTGGCAGCATAAATGATTTTAGCAAGAATATTTTCTAATATTTATAAAGAAGGTGGAATTATTTTAATTGATTCAAAAGGACAAAAATATATTTGTGGAAATCCAAAAAAAGACAATCCAATAACTGTAAAATTACTTAGAGAAAATTTAAATTGGAAATTAATATTAGATCCTGAGCTAGAATTTCCCGAATCTTATATGAGAAATGAAATAATTATTGAAAACGGATCATTAAAAGATTTTTTGATGGAATTAGTAAAAAATTTAGGAAGACATGAAGTGACAACTGCAAGTTATATTTCAAAAAGATTTTATCAATTTTGTAGATTTGTTACCAATTTTAATTTACCTGGTAAATCAAGAAAAAATGTCGAACATCATTATGATATTGGAGGTGAAAAAGGAGAAAAATTATATGATATTTTTCTTGATAGAAAACATAGACTGTATTCATGCGCATATTGGAAAAACGATACAAAAACTTTAGAGGATGCGCAGCAAAATAAAATTGATCATATTGTTAAAAAATTAGATATTAAAAAAGGTCAAAAGGTTCTAGAGGTTGGTTGCGGATGGGGCGGTATGGCATTTGAAATCGCTAAACAAAAAAACTGTGAGGTAAAAGGTATTTCTTTAAGTAAAAATCAGATCAATTATTGTAAGCAAAAAGCTAAGGAACTTAAACTGGATAATCAGGTAAGCTTTGAGTTAGCTGATTACAGAGAAATCGTTGGTCATTATGACAGAATCTATTCAGTTGGCATGTTCGAACATGTTGGTAAGAAATTTTATAAAGTTTTCTTTGAGTCAATGAACAAGCTATTAAAAGAGGATGGTATTTTTTTATTACATACAATTGGGGTAGTAGATAAGCCAACACCACCGAACAAATTTATAAATAAATATATATTTCCAGGCGGTGTTTGCCCCTCTTTTAGTCAAATAATCAAACCAATAGAAAAAACAGGATTAATTGTTTCAGATTCTGAAACTCTTATCAGGCATTATGACATAACCTTAGAAAATTGGCTTCAGAGATTTTTAGATAAAAAAAAAGAAGTTAAGGACTTATTTGGTGAAAAATTTATTAAAATGTGGGAATTTTATTTAGCAAGCTGTGCTGCTGCTTTTAGATATAGGGACTTAGTTGTATTTCAATTACAAATTGTGAAAAACTTCCAATCCGCTCATCGTACAAGAGACTATATATATTCATAAAACCTGCTATCTAGTAAATTAGGGTAATGAAAAAAAAGAAAAAAAAAATAAAATCTAAAAAAAAACAAAAAAAAAGAAAAAGAAATTTTTCAAAAAAAAAACGTAAAAATTTTCTTAAAAAAAAGAAAAAGAATAAAATTAAATCCACCTTAAAAAACAGAAGAAGAAAAAAAAATAATAAAAAAAAAATTAAAAATCCAAATAAAACAAGAAGACTAATAGCTGGTATATTAAGAATTAATGAAAACATAAAGTCAAAGTTAAAATATAATTTTAATATTGATAAAGCTCTTCAAAATTTTTTTATAGGTGTTTCAAACAAGTTTTTAGAAATCAAAAAAGTAATACAAGAAGAAAGAGAAAAACAGAGAAAAGCAAAAATTGCTGAAATTGAAAAAGAGAGGATGCAAACCCAAGAAAAGCTTACAATTGAAAAAAATAATGAACTTAAAGCTAAAGAAGAGGAGCTGAGAATAGAAATCAAATTAGGCAAAGAAAGAAAAAAAGAATTACAAAAATTTATTCGACTTGAACAAGCAGAAGTAAGAAAAGAACAAGCTGAGAAGCAAAGAAGATTTTTAGAACAAATTAAATTAGAGAAAAAAATTGAAATGTTTAGAAAACGTGAAGAACTTGAAATCAAAAATATTGAAAAATTTGTTTTAAGTCAACAAAGGGAGTCATATTTAGAGGTTCAACAAAGAATTGATAAAATTAAAGAAAAATATCAAGCACTTAGAGATCAAAAAATAAGAGAAAGAGTAGAACAATTAGGTGTTAAAATTGAAGAGGGAGATGACAGGTCAGTTCTGTTAGAAAAAGAAAGAGTATTTAATTTAGAAAGACAAAAAATTGAATTTGCGTTAGAAAGTTTTTATCGTTCAGCTCATAGTTTATGTTTTCAGATAAATAAAAGATATATTCCAAAATATCTTAGTATTATGCGTGTTATCGACAGAAGGTTTGAAACTGGGGAAATCTTCATAAAATGGGATGACGCCCCTGACGAAGAGTGGTTGATTTTAATTTATATAAAAGACAATTCTCCCGATGAAGGAATAGTTATTGAAGACAAAACTAATCCTGAAAAAAATATCTCTTCAGAATTTAAGTCTAATGAAATTTTTAAAGCATCCGATATGATGGTTGATGCCCTGACTAAGCTTCTTGATAAAGAGAGAAATAAAAGAAAAGCTAGTTAATTAATTGGTCTAGTTTTTTAATCTCACCAATTTTAAATATAATTGCCTCCTCTTTTTTGTAACCGAATTTTTCAGCATTTTCTTTAAACCTTACAGGAGGTTCCCAGATCGGCTCCAAACTTAATATTGCTGTTCCCCAATGCATTCCTATAACTTTTTTTACTCCTAAGTCTTTCATTAAAGATAAAAGCTCTTCAGGATTTGCATGAGCTGTAGATTTGTCCTTGACTGGAACAATTGGGTAGAAATTGTAGGCGCCCAGATTTCCAAAACCTAAATCGATAGGACCAAATTTTTTCCCTAACTGTTTATAAAATGGAGCTGGGCCCGTATCACAAGCGAAAAATATTTTTTTATCTTTGTACTCAATTAAAAAACTCCCCCAAAGTGATCTATTTGTGTTTCCATCTCCCCAAATCCACCGCTTGGACCAATGTTGACTTGGAAGCATGGTAATTGTGATTTCATCATTAATTTTGATTTTATCAAACCAATCCATTTCATTAACAGTACCTTTCTTATATCCATTTTTTGTAAAATATTTACCAAGCTTAAGAGGAACAAGAACTTTAGCATTCTTATAAGGAAAGTTTTTTATCGTACGAATACTCATGTGATCATAATGATTGTGTGTAAGCAAAAATAAATCTATTTTAGGAAGTTCGTTAAGAGTTAAAGGAGACTCTATGTATTTCTTAGGACCAAATATCAAAGGTCCATAATTCTTTTCGAAAACTGGATCAGTAATAATTGTAGTGTTTCCAAGTTTTATTATAAAACTCGCGTGATCAAGCCACATCACATATGAGTCAGATTTATGTTTTTCAAGATTTTTTAAAACTATTTGTTTATCAATTACATGCTCAGGTGGATAATCAATTTTAAGTTTCTTTTTTTCCTCTCTGAAAACTTTCCAATCCCATTTAAAATTAGAATCTCTTTTTGGACCTCCTTCAAGGTTTCTAAAACCTAATAGTTTGCCGTCTTCATAAATATGGTGATAAGGTTTTTTATCCATAGCTAATAAATCTAAATTAAAAACACAGCAGATTACACATGTTATAATAAGGGGTAATGGATTATACATAAACCCCTTATTATCATAAATATTTAAAATTCAATATTTATTTAGCTACCAAAGCAATTTGATTTATTTATTCTTTTATTGAATGATTTAAGAGCATCTTTACTTATTAGCCAGATGTATGAGCTTTCTTTAAGGCCGCTAGCATCGGCAGCAGTACAACGTTTACCAAACTTAACTTTGGCAACATTACCTCCTGCACAACTCGTTAAAAAAACCAACAAAGGTAAAATATATAATATTTTCATAACTATAGTTTGATAAAAAAATCTGTATTTTGATAGGCATAAATAAGTCCAAAAAAAGAAATTAAACTCTATTGTTTTTATTTATGAAATTGATTAGATTAATTTGTGAAACTCAATAAACAAAATAATAAAGTAGCAATCATAATGGGGTCACAATCTGACTATCACATTATGAAAGAGTCTGAAAAAATCTTAAAATTACTAAAAGTTAGGTATCAAGTTTTAATTGTTTCTGCTCACAGGACCCCAAAGAGAATGGTTGAATTTGCATCTTCTGCCTCAACTAAAGGTTTCGCTGTGATAATTGCAGGAGCTGGTGGAGCCGCTCATCTAGCTGGAATGGTAGCTTCCTTGACCTCATTACCAGTTCTTGGTGTTCCGATAGAAACAAAAAAGTTAAAAGGCTTAGATAGTTTATTGTCGATGGTTCAAATGCCCAAGGGTGTTCCAGTAGGATGTTTGGCTATTGACGGAGCGTTTAATGCTGGAATACTTGCAGCGTCAATCGTTAGCAACTCAGACCAAAAAGTAAAATTAAGTTTAGAAAAATGGAGAAGAATTCAAACACAATCCATTAAAAAAACCCCCAAGTAATCGATGTCAAATATAAAATTAGGAATTATTGGCTCTGGTCAGTTAGGTTCATTGTTATGCCAAGCTGCTAAAAAATTTAATATAAGAACTGTCGTAATCTCTGACGATAAACAGGGTCCAGCACAAAATTACTCGGATGAATTTATATTCACTGAATATACCAATAAAGACAAGATGAAAGAATTTATTAGAAAAGTTGATATTGTGACATACGAATTTGAAAATATTCCTGTTGAAATACTTAAAGATATTGATAAAGAAAAAAGGGTAATACCTAAACCTGAAATTAATCAGACTATCCAAAATAGAAAATTAGAAAAAAAATTTATCAATGATCTCGGTATTAAGACAACAGAATGGGCTTTTATAAAATCTTTTGAGGATATTGAAAAAAATAAAAATCTTTTACCTGGAATTTTAAAAACTAATACACTTGGTTATGATGGGCATGGCCAATTTGTACTAAATTCTTTAGCTGATATAAAGAAAGATTGGCGCTTTTCTGCTGATTATATTTTAGAAAAAAAAGTAAATTTGAGCAAAGAAATTTCAATCATAATTTCACGCTTTAACAAAAAAGAGTTTTATACTTATGAACCTATTGAAAATGTCCATGTAGATCAAATTTTAAAGCGCTCAAAAATACCTGCAGTTATTAGTAATGAAATATATAAAAGAGCCCAAGCTAATGCTAAGTTAATAGCTGACAAGTTGGATTATATAGGCACTATGTGTGTTGAATACTTTATTGACCAAAATAATAATCTATTAGTAAATGAAATTGCTCCTCGAGTTCATAATTCAGGACACTTAACAATCAATGCTTTTAACATAAGTCAATTTGACAACCATATTCGAGCTGTTTGTGGTTTGAGTAAAGAGAAAATTGAAAAAGTTGCTAACGCAGAAATGGAGAATATTTTAGGCAAAGAAATTGAGAATTATAGAAATAAATCTTTTAGTGATAAAGAATTTTTTTTTGATTATAAAAAAAAAGTTATTAAAGAAAAAAGAAAAATGGGCCATCTCACTACTTTAAAAGAGTAATTATTTTATTGTTATACGATGCATAATTCTTTTACAATTTCTTATTTCACTTGCTTTATGCATTACACTGAGATTGTCCCACAAAACTAAATCTCCTTTAGACCATTCATAAGAAAATATAAATTCATCTTTGCTCACATGATCTATTAGATAATTCTTAATTTTATTACTATCATCATTATTAACATTCTTTATTTCAATTAGGTGGCCGGGTGAAACATACAAAGATTTTTGTCCGTTAACTTCTTGAACAATAGGGTGTTCAGCTTTCATTACTTTAGCGGACTGTATTCCTGTTCTTTTTTCTAATTCAATCCTTGTTTTACTAATTGGTCCGGCAGATGAAAAAACACCTTTAGCATTCTTTATTTTTTCTTTTATTTCCTTTGGAAGATTCCTATATGCATTAAATCCTGATGAAAAAATTGTATTTCCTTGACCCTTAGGTATTTCTATTCCCAGAAGCATAGTGTACCTAGGTCTATCTCTTTCCAAATAAGAAGTATCTTGATGTAGCCAAGAACCACCAAAAGCTAAACTTTTATCTGTTGGTCTTCTTTCTAAAACATTAATGTAAGGAAAATCTCTTAAGCCTTTTAGCCTAGGATATTCCACTAATTTACCAATAGATTTTGCAAAAGTTTGGTAAGCACTAGAGTTTAAATTTTGTTTTTTTATAAAAATAACACCGTATTTATTTAGAGTATCCTTTACCTGATTTATTAAATCCTTATCAATCTCATTTAAGTTAACTCCATTGATATAAGCCCCAACATTATTTTCTCCTGGAGTAATAGATATAGTTTTCATTTACATTAAAGGTTTAATTAAAGCTGGATCATTATTGGCTGGATTATTAACATCTTTTGAAACTTCATGAAACTTTAAACTTGGAGGTTTTATAGAATTTAATATTTCCATCGCATCTTTTTTGACATTTAAATAATTGTTAATTTGACTTCTATTTATTATTAAAGGTTCCCTGTGGTGAATTGTACTTATTTTCTCTGTGGCTTCCCTTGTTATGATACAGAATTGATTAGCTTGATGTATCGCAGCAAAAAACATTATCTCATCGTCTTCTCGAGTGAAGAAGTAGGGTAGCTTTATTTTTTCTTCTCTTTTCCACTCAAAATATCCATCAGCAATAACTAAACATCTAGAGTTTTGTATCAAATTTTTAAATGTAATTTTTTCTGCTAAAGTTTCTTTTCTTGCATTAATTAAAGGTGAAAATTTTTCAAGTTTTTTTGACCAACTTGGTACAAGCCCCCACTGGCACAATTCGAGAGCTTTGCCATTTGTATAAGATTTAATTATAGGCAAATGTTGTGATGGATGAGCGTTAAAATTATCAGAATCCTCGACTTTAATATTTGTTTTAACAATATCTATAGTTTTGGTAATAGGTTTAGTTATCTTATATCGGCCACACATTATTTGTTTCTTTTTTTTCTTTTTAATTTTCTTTTTTCTTTAAGAGTTAATTTAGCTTTTTTCATCAAACTCGAATCTTTGAAACTTTTACCACTATACCTTTTAGACATTTTACAACTTCCTTACTAGTTTTCTTACTTTTTCCATATGATGTTCAAACTTTTCTTTTTTCATACCAGGCAAAACTTCATAAAATCTTAAATACCTAATTTTCATCCCTCCCAACTTTAGCACCCCAGCTTTTATTCTTCTAAAAGGCATATTTTGGAACCAAGTTTGAATAGAAAAGATATTACCTCCATATGACATTGACATTATTGCAAGTTTATTTTTCATTGCGCCTGCAACAGGATAGCCCCAATTTCCAACTACTCGCTTAAAAGCAAAAAACCATTTTGGTGCGAGGACTAAGTCAATCCAGTTTTCCAAAATAGCTGTGGCTCGTAAATTATAACAAGGTGAAACCATGAACATTACATCACATTTTTCTAATCTTTGTCGGTAATTTAACACTTGATCATTAGGCGGAGAACCATCGAAAAAATTCAAAGGGTTTTCTTCGTGTAAATTTATTAAATCAATTTCATGGCCGATTTTTTTTGCTTCGTCAATAAAAGTATCTCGTATTGAAGCGTTAAAGGAATCTTTTGTATTGTGATGTCCATAAATTATAAAAATTCGCTTTGTCATACTATAGACTTTATCATTTATTTTTCTTTCCAAAACAGAATTCCTGTGCCAATTCCGATAGCTATTGCTGAAACAACCCAAGCATATTCTTGATCACTGTAAAGCAAAACCCCACCACAAATAACAATGATTATTCCTAATGTTTTGTTGCTCATGTTAAACTTTTGTTGACAAACCGTATTCACACATAATAAAGTTAGAATATCCATATGTCATGGAAAAAAAGACTCTGCATCTACATGCAGGACTCTATAAGGAGTTAAAAAGTAGGTTGAAAGAAAGGAGATGTGATGGACAGATTTTCACGTTTGCTTGGTGAGTTCAGCCGAAAAAAGTCAGAAGCTAAACTTACTCAGCAACTTAACAAATCTTCGAAAGCACCAGAGGCAAATGCCAATGGAACAAGTGGATATTTGATTAAGGAAGGAAAAAATGCAGGTAAAGTGCTTAAGCATTTAAAAACCGACAAAAATAAAATTTAATCTTTATAGAGAGGGGTTTCAAAACCCCTCTTTAACTATTAATAATCTCATAGATGAAAAAACAAAACTTCTATGATCTGAACTTTGAGCAGCTTAAAGCATTTTTAATCGACAATGCTAAGGTAGATCGTAAAAAAGCTAAAATGCGTTCTCAACAACTTTTTAATGCTGTTTATAAAAAAAACATAAAAAGTTTTGATGAACTTACTACGTTTGGAGTAGAGTTAAAAAATAAAATAAAAGATTTAATTAGTCTAGAAAAACCAAAAATTGTTGATATTCAAAAATCTAAAGATGGAACAATAAAATTTCTTTTAGAATTAAAAGATAAAAGAAACGTCGAAACTGTTCTTATTCCAGACAAAACACACAGCAGATATACGATTTGTTTATCTGTGTCCGTAGGATGTTATCTTTCATGTGAATTTTGTGCGACTGCTCAAATTTCAAAAAAACTTGTAAGAAATTTATCTCCTGGAGAAATTATTTCACAGATCATTTTAAGTAAAGATTACATTAATGATTGGTCAACTCAAAAAAAAATCACTAATCAAGTTTTAATGGGTGAGGGATCTCCTTTTTTAAATTTAGATAACGTTAAAATTGCTATAGATAATTCAAAAAATAAAGATGGTTTAGATTACGGCAGGACAAGAATAACTGTAAGTACTGTCGGCGTTAGTATAAAAAAAGATAGTATTGATGCAATTGAATGGGCTGCAAAAGAATTAGATGTTTATTTAGCTTGGAGTTTACATAGTTCGATTCCAAAACATAGGTCAGAGTTAATGCCTATTAATGAAAAATATTCAATTAATTTATTGATACCACAACTAAAAAAATATTATGAAAAAACAAAATTGCCAATTTTTATTGAATGGATTTGTTTAGAGGAAAATATGACAAATGAGCATGCTAAAGAACTAATAAAGATCATGAAAAAAGTTCCCTCAAAATTAAATCTAATAGAATTTAATCCGCTAGCAAATAAAAAATACAAACCTGCGTCACAAGAAAATATAGATAAGTTTTCAAAAACTATTCAAGACAATGGGTTTTTATCTTTATTCAGAAGAAGCAGAGGGAGAGACATTAATGCATCTTGTGGATCGCTAGCTAATAAGAAAGCTATTGCTAATGAATAATTTAAAAATTTTTCTAGGAGCGACCGTAGCTGATGCGGCCGTGAGACCTTTGCATTGGGTTTATGATCCTAAAAAACTTAGAAAATATATTAAAGGTAAAAAAGAAATTGTTTTTTTGAAAAAAAATAAAAGTCCGTTCTACTCAATTAAGACTGGAAACGTATCTGGCTATAATGATGTTGGACAAGTTATGTTCAGAACTTTGATATCTTCTAAAAAAAAATCAGATATTCTTAAAAATTTTAAAAAAAATATTATCAAGAATTTTGGTCCAGGATCTACATATTGGAAGAATTTAAAACTCAGAAAAAAATACAAGAAGGTGAAGTGGAAAAAACCAATGAATGGTCCCTGGATTCACCAGAATATACTTGAAACAATAAAAAATATTAAAATTAATAAAGATATTACTGGCGGAACTAAAGTAAATGAGTCAGACGGTTACTGTGCAGCTTTACCTTATTTTCTTTATAATAATTCTGATAAAGAACTCAAAAAAGTTATTAAAAGTGTAGCAAATTCAAAAATAAATGAAGTATATGCCTTATCTAAATTTAAAATCATAGAATTAGCTAGTAACGGCAACAAATACCCTGTTCACTCATTTGTAAAGAAATACAAAAATAATAAATATTTTAAAGAAGTTATAAAAAATATAAAAAAAGTTTTAAAATTAAAGGGTGAAAATCACATTAAAGTGGTAAAAAAGTTTGGAAAAGCTTGTAGTTATCCTGGAACATTTATGGGTTCAATTCATGCAATTATTATCTCAAAAAATTATAACTCTGCGATTATAAATACAATAAAAGGAGGTGGTTGTAATTGCTCAAGAGCAAATTTTGTAGGCGCATATTTTGCAGCATTAAAACCAGAAAGCATTCCAAACGATTGGATTAAAAAAACTCTTCCTGCAAGAAAAATTTTAAAATACATTAATTCTACAAATAATATATAATAAGATATGGATTCGGCACTTATTCTAATAATCATATTTTTACTATTAGTTAATTTAATTGTAGTGTTAGTTTTGCTAAGGCGAAAGCATCCAGAACAAATTGAAAGTAGCCAAATATTTAAAGATGAAGTTAATTCATTAAAAAACACTTTTAACCAATCTTTTGGTTCTATGAGCAAAGAGATTGCAAAAGATATGACAGGAGCTTTAACCAAAGTTGATGAAAAGGTTTCTGTATTTAATCAGCAGGTAAGTGAATTAAACAAAAGCCAAGACAATTTTAGTAGAATTCTTAGCGGGGTTAAATCATACGGTACGCTAGCAGAGTTTGGTTTAGGAGCATTGCTTAAAGATCTGTTACCTGCATCTCAATTTATTGCTAATGCAAAAATGAAAGATGATACTTCTGAAACTGTCGAATTTGCAATAAAACTTCAAGATGTTTTACTGCCTATTGATAGTCATTGGCCAGTTGAAAAATATAAAGCAATAGATGATGCCTATAATGCAAATGATAAAGAAGCTCAAGCCGAGGCGAGAAAAGATTTAGCTGCTGCATTAAGACTAAAAGCTAAAACGGTAAATGCAAAATATATAGCTCCACCTAAAAGTACAGATTTTGCGATTATTTATGTTCCAACTGAAGGGTTATTCTCTGAGCTATCAAGCTATAGAGATCCAAAAACAAAAGAACTTTTATTACAAGAACTAAGAACAAAATATAAGGTAACAGTTTCAGGCCCTAATTCTTTATCTGCTCTTTTGCAATCTTATCACTTAGGGTTTCAAACACTTAAAGTTCAACAACATGCAACACAAATATACAGTGATCTAAGAAATATAAGTTCTAGATTTGAAAAGCATTTTGATGGAATTAAAGATCTAAGAAAGAAATTAGAACAAGCACTTACTGTCACTGATGGTTTTGGTAGAGATGCTAGATCTATAATGAATACGATTGGAAATATAAAAGATCCACAACAAATAACAGACTCCTTGAAAGAAAATCCAGAAAAGATAAAAGTCCTTAAGTAAAAAAAAAGAAATATGTCTAACTTTGTCTTTTATGATTTTGAGACCAGCTCATCTAATAAATATTGGGGCCAAATAATTCAAATTGGCGCTGTATTGACTAATGATATGTTACAGGAGCTCGATCGCTTTGAAGCAAGATGTAAATTAAATCCTGGAATAATTCCAGAAGCGATGGCTTTAATAGTAAATCAAACAACTCCAAAAATGCTTCAAAGCGCAAACTTATCCCACTACCAGATGATTAGACAATTTGTTGAAACGTTAAGGAGGTGGGGCAAAGCAACATATATTGGATTTAACAGTATAGATTTTGATGAGGAGTTTTTAAGAAATACTTTATTTCAAACTTTAGAATATCCTTATCTAACAAGTACAAATGGCAATACTAGAGGTGATTTATTAAGCTTAGCAAGAGCTGCAAATTTTTATTATCCGAATACATTAAAAAATTCAATTAATGAAAAAGGAAATGCAGTTTATAAATTAGATCAGATGGCGCCTATTAATGGTATAAAACACGATGCCCATCAAGCTATCGGGGATTGCATAGCAACATTAGAAATAGGAAAAATTATTCTTAGTAAGGCACCAAATGTCTGGAAAGCAAGTTTAATGACAACAGATAAAACTAAAGCCCTCGATCTAATAAAAAATGAGTTATATTTTTGTACGGACGAATATTACTATGGGCGTAGCGTAGCTTTTTGTGAAACGTTCGTTTGTGAACATCCAATATATAAATGGGCAAAATGTTTTGATTTAAAACATGATCCAGACATTTATTTAAAAATGAGTGTTCAGGATTTAAAAGAAGCTATGAGCAAAAAACCGAAATTTATAAGAACCATTCGTCACAACAAACATCCAGTCATTATGAATCCATCTTATGCAATGAATTTAGATGATTATAAAATTTTAGGCCTTGAAAAATTAAGAGAAAGGGCAAATAAGATTAAAGAGAGCAAGGAATTTTCCGAAAAAGTAGCGATTGTGCTTAGGGAAGAAGTTGAAGAAAAGGAACAAACCAAATCTCAAGAAGATATACCCGTTGAAGAAAGTATCTACAAAAAATTCACATCTTCAGAAGATAATAATTTGATGAGAAATTTTCATGAAACAGCATGGGACAAAAAATTTAATGTATTAGAAAAATTTAAAGATGAAAGATTAAAATATTTTGGTCATAAACTAATTTATCGTGAAAAACCTGAATTATTGTCCAAAGAATTGTATAATGAAATCCATAAAGACTTTGCCTCAAAACTTCTAAGTAAAAACTTAGAAAAATGGAATACGATACCAAAAGTTTATGCAGAAATTGATACGTTGAGAGTAAAATTTGAAAAACAAGGAAATAAGGAAAATTTAGCATTCTTAGAGGTTATTAACGCGTACGTTGAAGATTTGGAAAAAATTTACTCTTCTGCGTAGTTGACTTTAAATTTAAAATATTTATTAAAGATGTATGCCAACAAAACCAATTACTGATGAAAATTTTGAGACAGAAGTTATCAAAGCAACAAAACCGGTTATAGTTGATTTTTGGGCTGAATGGTGCGGACCTTGTAAACAAATTGGCCCTGTTCTTGAAGAAATATCTGACGAAATGAAAGATCAAGTGACAATAACGAAACACAACATTGATCAAGAACCAAATACACCAACAAAATATGGCATTAAAGGTATTCCAACCATGCTATTATTTAAAGATGGAGAGCTTAAAGCAACTAAAGTAGGCGCAACTACAAAATCCAATATTGTTAGTTGGATTAGAGAAAATATTTAATTTCTATTTAAAACATTCCCACATAAATATAGTGATCCAAACACGCATATAATTTTCTTTTCTTTTGAAGATATTTTTTTGATCGCCTCATAAATATTTTTTGCTGTTTCAGAAATATAATTATTTTTTTTTGCAATATTGACTAATAAATCATTAGACAAAGATGCGGTTTCATTTTCTATTGGTATAGTAATAATCTTTTTAAATATACCATTAAATTGTTTTAAAAATTTATCGGGATTTTTATTTTTAGTCATGCCCCATATGCCATATATTGGAAGGTTTGTTGTATTAAGATAATTTGCAAGATTTTTTGCACTTACTTCTGAATGACAACCATCTATCAAAAACTTTTCATTCTTATTGATTCTATTTATTAATCTTCCTTTTGTTAAATATTCTATTCTTGCTTGAAACTTTATTTTTGGAATAGTTTTTTTTATCAAATTACTTTTAATATTTAAATCTAACGCTATCTTAATCGCTAAGCATAAATTTTCCATTAGACCCTTTGAATTAATTAAGCTCGAATTAATCAGAATCTTATTTTTATCATCTTTATAATAAAATTTTTTTTTAATTTTTAAAAGTTTCCAAGAATTTGAGTAATTAATCTTACTACTATTATTTCTTAACAAACTTTTAATTTTCCTTAAAACATTAGGTTTTTGTTTTCCTACATAAATATTGGAGTAATTGCTTAAAGATCCTACCTTTTGCCTAATAATCTCATTCAAAGTTTTTCTCTTAACAAAGTTTAGGTGCTGCTTATTTATGTTGACTACAATTTGCATTTTAGGAAAGTCAAAAATGTTAGTTGAATCTTTAGCAAATAAAGCTCCAGCTTCAACAAGATTATAATCATTATTTTCTTTAGCAGCATTAATTACGTATATGAGCGTTAAAACTTCAAATACGGTTAGATTAACTTTATATTTTTCTATGATTTTAATTGTATTTATAATTTCCTTATAACTTAAAAACCTTTTACCCATCCAAAATCTTTCTCTAATATCTTTAATGCTAGGAGATATGTAAGCCGAAGCTTCTTTATTGCTAGCCTCGATAAAAAATTTTAAAGCAGTTAAAAGTGAATATTTTCCATCACTTCCAATTACATTAATTACATTTTTTAATTTCCTCTCAGGATGCCCTAGTTTTGAAAGAACTAATTTAATTCTTCTTAGATCAAAATTTATTGATTTATTGAATAATTTATTTTTAACTAGCTGATTGTAAAGTTGGATCGACTGTGACATTCGTAGACTCTTTTTTATCCTGAGCCTCTGCCTTTTTCAACAACACATTTAATAAAGTACCAATTGTTGAGTTTAAATATTTTCTTTCTACGACGAGATCTATACCACCATGATCCTTAACATATTCGGCGGTTTGAAATTCCTCTGGCAAAGTTTCTCTTACTGTATCTTGTATTACTCGTCTTCCAGCAAATCCTATGGTTGCTTTTGGCTCTGCGATTAAAATGTCACCTAACATAGCCCAAGAAGCGGTAACACCACCTGTTGTTGGATTAGTTAAAATTACGATGTAAGGAATCCTCTTCTTTTTAAGTTCATTAACCGCTAAAGCTGTCCTCGACATTTGCATTAATGCAATAGACGACTCCATCATTCTTTGGCCACCACTACAACTGTAAAAAATAAATGGACAATTATTTTCTATTGAATGTTGTACACCAGCTATAAAAGCTTCACCTGATGCTGCTCCAAAAGAACCTCCAATAAATCTAAAATCTTGAGCCCCAACAACCACTTCTATATTTTTAACTTTACCCTTAGCAATCAAAACAGCATCATTTTGATTTGTTATTTTTCTAGCTGCTTTTAGTCTATCCGTATATTTTTTGTTATCTTCAAAGCTTAAAGGATCGTCATTTGGCAAAGGTGTTTCAATTAGTTCAAACTCTTTGTTATCAAAAAAAATTTCAAATCTTTCTTTACATGACAACTTATGATGAGCACCACATTTGGGACAACACTTCAAATTAGTAAGCAAATCTTCTTTGTAAATTAAATTTTTACAACCACATGTAGTCCAAAGATTTTCGTTTACTGTAGATGATTTTTTCTCAAAAAGAGATTTAATTTTTGGTTTGATGAATTTAGTTATCCAGTTCATAAAATTTTGTTTCTTAGATTGTATACAACTTTAACAATTTTTGTGACAGGATTTTGTCTCATTTTGAGCGATTTGGTAATCATTTTACAAATAAATGAGCCAATAACGAGACCGTCTGCAGATTTTAATGCTTTGATAGTCTTATCTGTAATGCCAAATCCTATAACTAGATTCTTCTTGGGACTGATTCTTTTTATCATATTATAATTTTTAAGTATTTTATTGGGTGAAACTTTAAGTTTTCCGCCAGTGGTCGATAGCATAGAAATATAATAAATCATATCGTGAGAGTCTTTTATAATCTTTTTCATTCTTTCTTTTGATGTAGTTGGAGACAATAATTGAATAAAATTTATTGATTTTTTTTTACATTTCCTTGCAAAATTCTTATTTTCTGGATAAGGAAGATCAACAATAATTAAACCATCCACACCAGAAGCTTTGCAACTATTTAAAAAATTATTTTCTCCATTTTGATAGATTAAATTAAAATAACCCATCAATATTAAAGGTTTATTAGGATTAGAATTTTTAAATTTTTTTACTATGTAAAAAACATCTTTTAGTTTTATTCCATTCTTTAAGGCTCTATAAGAACTAGTCTGGATCTGTCCACCATCTGCGATTGGCGTGTTATGGGGAAAACCTAATTCTAAAATATCAGCATATTTTGAAATTGAATTTAATATTTTAAGTGAATTTTTTTTTGTATTATCACCGGCAACCGTATAAGTGATAAGAGCTGGTCTCTTTTCTTTTCTGCAATGTTCAAAAGCTAGGGTAATTTTTGATTTCATCTTATATAAGAACCTAATTTTTGTTTAATAATGTCTTTGTCTTTAATGCTATCACCACAAGAATTAACGACAATTATCTCAGAAGAGTTTAACTTAGGTGCTATCTTAATTGCTTCAGCAAAAGCATGTGAAGGTTCAAGAGATGGAGAAATATTTTCTAATTTAGAAACTAATTGATAAGCTTTTAAAGCTTCCTCATCTGTGGCAGAGATATATCTAGCACGTTTTGTATCTTTTAAGAAACAATGTAATGGCGAAATTCCAGGGTACATAAGCCCCGCCGAACAAGATTCTATAGATCCTATTTGTCCTTCTTTATCTTGGATTACGTATTGAGCAGCTCCGTGTAAAATTCCTACCTTAGATCCATTTGTTAAGGGAGCGGCATGAAGCTTGCTATTTTTAGGTCCACCTGCTTCAATTCCGATAAATTCTGCATTTGTATCCATGAACTCATTCCAAAAACCCATAGCAGAACTTCCACCTCCAACGCAATTCAAAAGTTTTAACTTATTAGGTATTCTTCCAAATTCATCTTTTATTTGCTTTATAAGTTCCCTTGAAATTTGTGCTGTACTAAATGCACAAATTTTTATAAATATGTTTGGGCCCACTGTTGATCCTACACACATATGGGTAGTGTCACAATTTGAAACCCAATAACGCATACATTCACTAACAGCATCAACTAGAGTTTGGCTTCCTGTTGTTACAGGAACGATTTCAGCGCCATTTTTTTTCATAGCTTCTACATTCGGTCTCTGCCTTTTTATATCTCTTGATCCCATGAAAATTTTACATTTAAGTCCAAATTTTTTTGCTGCCATGGCAAGCATTTTTCCGGCATATCCAGCTCCTGTGTCTCCCACAATGTGTTTTTTACCAGCTCTCTTAGCAATAAGGCAATGCACTGTTGCATTATAAATTTTATGTGCACCACCATTTGCTTCTGACACCACCTTTGCATAGATTTGTGCTCCACCTAAATGTTCTGTTAAATTTTCAAGTTTAATAAAAGGAGTAGGAGTTCCAATATAGTTTTTAAAATGGTAATCTCTTTCTTTTAAGAATTTTTTATCTTTCCTCAACTTTGCAAATAACTTGGTTAAATCATCAATAGGTTTTTTTAAAGTTTCAGGAATGAAATTTCCACCAAATTTACCACCATACATGTAGTTTTTATCATGTTGGTCAATTAGCGGTATGCCTTTTTTAATTTTCATTATTAATTCTTTTATAATGATTTAATTAGCTTTTGAATATTCTTTTTAATATTTCCTTGGGTAACTGAACGCCCAATAACAAGCCAGTCTGAGTTGACTTTTTTGGCTTCCATAGATCGTTTTTGATCATAATTTCTTTTACCTATTTGGACGCCTGGAGTAATGATTTCTTTTTTGAAAACTTTTCTGACAATACTAACTTCAAAAGGACTACAGACCAGAGCATCCAAAGATGCTTGTCTGGCAAGTTTTGCTTGATGAGCTACCAGATTTTTAACAGATTTATTGTAGCCTATTAATTTTAAATCTCTGTCATCGAGCGATGTTAAGGTTGAAACCCCAACGACCTTGACTGAGCCAGAAACTTTTTTAACCGCCTTCAAGGCCTTAAGGCCTGATGAGATATGGACTGTAAGGTAATTTATTTTTAAATCTTTCAATGCTTTTACTGCAGATAGCATTGTATTTACGGTGTCATTTAATTTTAAATCAACGAAAATAATTTTATTTCTTAATTTGGATACAAAATGTCTTCCTTTTTTTGAATTCATAAATTCAAGACCAAATTTATAGCCAATTTTAATTTTCTTAGTTTGTGATTGATTAATTATTTTTTTTGCTTTTTTAGGGTCAGCAGTATCGACAGCAATAAATATTTTTTTCATTGATTTAAAAATTCTTTAAATTTCTTACTTGCTCTAAATCTTATCTTATTCTTTTTTGGAACGTAAATCACTTCTCCAGTTTTTGGATTTCTTGCTGAATGCTTTTCTTTAATTTCTTTTACAAAAAAAGTACCAAATCCTCTTAATTCCACACTTTTTCTTTGCATTAAAGCTCCGAATATTGAATCAAAAAAAGTATCAATGATTAATTCTATTTGAGATTTTGTTAATTTTGGGTGTTTTGATTTTAGTTGTTTAATAAGTTTAGGTCTTGACAATTACTTTACTTCTTTTTTTTCTTTTTACTACCAATAGCTTTTTCAAAAATTCCTTTTAATGTAACACCTGATTTTGTAGCACCCTCACCGAATTTTGCGATGAGTGATTTTTCTTCATCAATTTGTGCTGCTTTAACACTTAATTTCACTTTCCTTGTTGTTAAATCTAGCTCAGTAATTTTCGCATCTAACGCATTACCAGGAGAAAAAACTTCGGGTCTTGCGTCTACCGACTCTTTTGCTAAATCACCTTTTTTTATAGTTACGATAAGTTTTTTCTCTTTATCGATAGTCACTTTTACTCCAGTCTTTAAAACTTCATGTATTCTGGTTGTTATAATATCACCAGTTTTTTTATTATTGTCATTAAACCAGTCTAAAGGATCTTTTTCTAAAGCTCTTTTTGAAAACCTTATTTTATCATCCTTAATTTCAATTATTTTAACGCTCAGTACGTCATTTTTTTTGAACTTTTTGAGATCATCAATGTTTTCCAAATAAGATATTTCTTTATAGTGTAGCATTCCTGTTAGGCCTGTTTCAGTTAACTCTCCAAATATAGCTTTGTCTGTAATATTATTTATTTTAATTTTTACTTCTTTGCCAACTTGGTCTTTAATTTTTTCCCATGGATTTGGCAATGTGCCTTTGTAAGATAACGAAATTCTTTTTGTTTCTTTGTCTATGCTGACAATCTTAAACTTTACTTTTTGTGAAACTGAAAAAATTTTACCTGGTTTTACATTTCTATTCGTCCAATCCATCTCAGAAGAATGGCATAAACCCTCTACATTTGAATCGATCGATATAAACGCACCGTAATCCATGATTTTTGAAACTACGCCTTCATAGATTTCTCCAACTTTGTATTTCTTTTCAATATTATCAAAAGGATCCTCTGTTAATGCTTTTATAGAAGCAGAAACCCTATTAGTTTTTTCATCTATTTTAGTAATTTTAACTTTTAATTTTTGTCCAATTGTTACTAGATCTGAAGGTTTTTTTACTCTTCCATGACTCAAATCTGAAACATGAAGTAATGCATCTACTCCATTAATATCTAAGAATATACCCCAGTCAGTAGTTGCTTTTACAATAGCGTTTTCTACAATATCTCCCTCTTTGATATTTTTTAAAGCTTCTATAATTTCTGCGTTTTTACTTTTCTCTAGCACTGCTCTTCTTGAAACACAGACATTACCTCTATTCTTATCTATTCTTGTTGCAATCACTTTAACGGGTGTGTTCATCAAGTGATCTACTTTTTTCAAAGGTCGAACATCAATTTGAGAAGAAGGCATAAAACACGGTAGACCTTCGACTGTCGCAATAAAACCTCCTTTAACTTTACCTGTGATATATCCTGTTAATTCCTCTTGAGTCTCGAAAACTTTTTCCATTTTTTTCCAAGCTTTCATTTTTCTAGCTTTATCTCTAGAAATTATTATTTCACCTTTAAAGCTCTCTATTCTTTCAAGATATACGTCGATAGTAGACCCAACTTTTAATTTTGATAGTTCGTCATCATTTCTAAATTCTTCGACAGGTATCATGCCTTCCATTTTAGCTTTACAATCTACAACAATAAAATTTTTTGTAATTTCAGTAACAGTCGCTTTTATAATTTGATTTTCTTTTAATTTTCTATCTTTAAAGTCTTCTTCAAGAAGATTTTGGAATTCTTTATGTAAAGGATTGGGCTTCTTCAGTTCTTGTTCAGATGCCATACTTATTTCCAATCGTTAAATTTACATGTTTTGTCATTTTTTTCAGCATTGCTTTTTTATTTAGTTTTCCGGTGTCGATTTCTATCGCATCTCTATGTTTGAGTAAAGGACTGTTTTTTCTTTTAGTATCATGATTATTTCTTATTCTTAGTGCTTTTTTAACATCCTTAAGATTAATCTTTTTATCTTTCTTTTTGAGTTCTTTATACCTCCTTAAAGCTGCAATATTAAGGTTGCATCTAAAATAAAATTTAACATCTGATTTTGGAAGAATTTTTGTCGAAATATCTCTTCCTTCTATACAACAATTTTTATTTTTAGTTGCAAACTTAATCTGAAAATTTTTTAATATTTTTCTAATTTTATAGTTTTTTGCTATTATAGAACTATATTGAGAAATTTCAGGAGTGTATAAATTCATTTTATTCAAATTTTTATATTTTAATTTGCTGAACTTTTGTTTTAAAAAGAAAATTCTTTTTTTTGGTTTATACTTAATTAAAACATAACCTGCGTACCTATATAATAAACCAGATGACAAAAATTTTAATTTAAACTTATTTGCAATAAGTTTTGCGCCAGTAGATTTACCTGTCGCAGCTCCACCATCACATGAAATTTGAAGTTTTCTATTTTTTGATATCATACTTAGCACCTAAGACTTTCATTATTTTAAGAAAAGAGGGAGAGGATGTATATACAGTTTCAAAATTTTTAATATTTGTTTTTATACCAGTAAGTAAAGCTAAAACAAAAGTTGACATACAAATTCTATGATCTCCTAAATTGGGAACAGTAATTGTTTTATTTTTTTTTGTAACTCTACCACCAAAAATTTTAATTCCGTCTTTGTTATTAAAACTTTTTATGCCAATTTGATTTAAAACTTTTTGCATCTCTTTAATACGATTACTTTCTTTATTTGCTAAGTCTTTGATGCCTTTAAAAATCGAAGTACCTTTAGTTAAAGCTGCTAATATAAAAAGAATAGGATATTCATCTGTAGATTTTACATAGTATTCTTTTGATGCTTTGATTGGTTTTAAGACACTGCTTTTTACGTAGATATCTCCAAAAACTTCATTATAACTTTTTTTGATATTCTTGAATTCTATTTTCGCCCCGTGTTTTTTAAGTAGTTGGTAAAAACCAATTCTTGTTGGATTTAGCCCAACATTTTTAATTTTTAAAAATGAATTTTTGTTTAAAAGTGTAAGCGCTGTAAAAAAAGCGGCCGAAGAAGGGTCTCCAGGCACTTTAAAATTTATGGGGTTTAAATATTTTTTTCCAAATATTGTAATCTTTTTTTCTTTTCCCTTTTTTATTTTAATGGCCTGAGGACTTTTTATTAAAATATTTTCCGTATGGTCCCTGCTTTTTTTCTTTTCAATAATACTTGTTAAGCCGTAAGAATTTAAACCAGCCAACATTACTGCACTTTTTAATTGAGCTGAAACACCTGAATTATATTTTATGCCCAATGGTAATTCGGTTGATATTAGCTTCAGTGGAAAATTGAATTTTTTCTGGGGTTGAAATTCAGCTCCAAATTCTGACATGAGTTCAAT
The DNA here is from genome assembly GCA_003282835.1 of Pelagibacteraceae bacterium AG-325-J13. GTDB lineage: Bacteria > Pseudomonadota > Alphaproteobacteria > Pelagibacterales > Pelagibacteraceae > Pelagilacustribacter. Next base: position 106,956 of record QBYL01000001.1, read on the forward strand.
CAGTCTTTTCATACTTCTTTTATTTAGAGATTTATCACCTTTTAAAATTACTTCTAGGTTTGGTGTAGTAGACATTATACCAATTAAAAGTCTTGCTAAAGTTCCAGAATTACCAAAATTTAATTGTAAATTTTTATGTGCAAATAGCGATCCAAGCCCTTTTCCAAAAATAATGTATGAATTTGATTTATCCTTTTTTATTTTCACCCCAAGTTTTTTTAGGCAATTAATTGTAGAAAATACGTCTTCAGACTCCAAAATATTTTTTGCTCTAGAAATATTTTGGCTAATAGATCCTATTAAAAAACTTCTAATTGAAAGAGATTTATCAGGATCTGGAGTTATTGTTTTTTTAAACGGTTTAATAAAACCTTTTATTTCTAAATTAAACTTTCTGAAACGCATTATTAATTTTGTGAAAATTGGTTTCCAAAATAATGCTCAATTGCTTTTGAAGATTTGAGTATTTCTCTAGATGTTCCCTCTGCAATTACAGTCTGTTCTCCAAGGACATAGCTTCTGTCGGTTATATCAAATAAATTTTTAACATTATGGTCTGTAACTAAGATAGCAGTACCACTAGACTGAATTTTTAAAATATACTTTTGAATATCTTGAATGACTAAAGGATCAAGTGCCGCTAAAGGTTCGTCAAGTAAAACAATTTTAGGTTTATTAATCATTACTCTAGCCATCATTAGTCTTCTTATTTCTCCTCCAGATAAAACAGAAGCATTTAAACTTCTTAAGTGCTGTAGATTGAATTCGTCTAACAATTTTTCAGTTATTGCTTTCTGGTTTTCAGCACTTTTAATACTTATTTGAGCAATTCCAAGTATGTTGTCGTAAACACTCATGTTGAAAACACTTCTTTGTTGAGGAAGGTATCCCAGCCCTTCTTTAGATCTAAGGTGAATTGGTATTTGTTCAATAGATTTATTATTTAAATAAATTTTCCCTCCCTCTGGGTTTTGTTCACCGATACACATAGAAAAAAGAGTGGTTTTACCACAACCGTTAGGACCCAGGACACCCACACATTCACCTGGATAAACTTTTAAAGAGAGTTTTTTTAGAATAGGTCTACCATCGAAAGATTTGCTGATATCTTTAACTTCGAATATAGGTCTATCTTTTTTAAATTTTAATATTCTAAAACCTTTTTTCATTTTAAATTCACATTAGCATCTATATTGCCATTATTAAAAGAGGTAATATCTAATTTTTTTTTCGTAATATCAAATAATAATTTATCAGCACTTAAATTTCCTCTTTCGTCATTGATTTTAACATTTTTGTAAATACTTAAATAACTTTTTGAATTAGAGTAATCTGCTTTTTCAGCAAAAAGTTGACTTTTTAGATAATTGGCTTTCACGTTTTGTTCAAAATTCATATCTAATGATTTATTATTATATACTCCTTTATCAGAACTAACATATAATACTGTATCATCCTTAAAATAAAAAGTTGCATTTACATCTGTCATATAAATTATTTCAGGTTTTAACTCATCTAAATATGCTTCTTTTGATTTAAGCAAGTATCTGTTTCCATTCATATCTAAACCCGTATATTCAATATTAAAGAAAACATCTGTGTTTTCTGTTTTATCTTCTTTAATATTCTTTTTTGTTGATTGTGAAACTAGCTTTGCCTCATCACTCGATTTATTGCCGTAATAAACAAAATAAATAATCAAAACACCAACAATTAATAATGTAAGCTGTATAAATCTTAATCTTTTTTTTCTTTCAATCATCTTAACCCATATTTTAAAAGAGAATGAATGTGGATTATGCCTTTGAGTTTTATTTTATTTTTCTTTTTAGACTGAGCGCTAGAAGATACTAATAAACTTGTAATTTTTTTTTCATTCATAATTGCTAAAGCTTTTGTTGCGGGCATATTTTCACTGACAACTAAGGGTCTTTTAGTCATAAATTTTTGAAGAGGAGTTTTTTTTGAAATTGTCTTAATTCCCCTTCTTAAATCACCGTCTGTAACTATTCCGTGAATGTATTTATTTTGTAATACAACTATTAATCCTAAATTTTTTTTATTCATTATCTTAAGTGCTTCGCTTAAATTTTTCTTACAATTAATTACTGGCAATTTATTTCCTGTCACCATTATATCTTTAGCTAATAATAAAGACCCACCAATATTTCCGCCTGGATGAAGGACCTTAAATCTTTCTTTTGAAAATTTTCTCTTTGAGGTAACTGTTGTAGCAAGACAATCGCCTAACAATAAAGTTATTGAAGTACTCGAAGTTGGTACCATGCCTGTAACATCTGACTCTTTTACTTTCGGCAATAAAATTTTAATATCACTAGCTTTCAGAAGTAGACTATCTTGTTTTGAAGCTACTCCAATTATCTTTATTCTAAAACGATTTGCATATTTAAGCATATTAGTTAGTTCAGAAGTATTTCCAGAATAAGAAAAAATTAATAAGATATCTTTTTTTTCAATTTGACCCATGTCTCCGTGCAGAGCTTGTGCGGGGTCACAAAAAAAACTTGGTATACCAACACTTGAAAAAGTAGCACTAATTTTTCTGGCAATTAAACCAGATTTTCCGATACCAGCTAAAATTACTTTACCTTTACAATTTAAAATTAAATCTACAGCTTTGATGAAGGAATTATTAAAAACTTTCTTAATTTTTTTTAGTTCATTAATCTGAAGACTCGCGGCTTTTTTTGCTAAATGTAAATAATTTTTTTTGTTCATTAATGTTCAAATATATCAAATTTAAAACCACTTTGGTCTAGTTCAACTCTTGCGTCTAAAAAGGTCAAACATTTTTTATACAACTCAAGTCTATTTTCACGAATTAACATTTTTTCTAATTCAGACTTTATTTTATGTAAATAAACTACATCATTAGCAGCATACTCTAATTGTTTATCAGATAAATCAGTTATATCTTTATTCCAGTCACTGCTACCCTGACGTTTATCAATATTTTTATTACAAAATTCTTGAACTAAATTTTTAAGACCATGAGCATCAGTGTAAGTCCTTACTATCTTAGAAGCTATTTTTGTATCAAAAATATTTTTCATTTTACACTTTAAAAAATATTCTAATGCATTTTTATCAAATCTAAGAAAGTGTCCAATTTTTAAAATTTTATCATTTTCGAGGATAGATACTAAATTTGGAGCATTATAATTTTTTTTATTTGGTTGAACAATATAGACATTTCCTTTTTCGTCACAAATTTGAATTAAACTGAGTTTGTCTCTTTCAGGTATCTGTAATCCAGTAGCTTCTGTGTCAATTGCGATACTTTTTTTTAATGAACTTGCTATATCTGAAGTTATGTCCTCTTTAATCTTAATTATTTTCATATATAAGTTTACTAAATACCATGAAAAATCGAATTTGCACAATTTTAGGTGGTGGTGGTTTTATAGGAAGATATCTTGTTCGAAATTTGTCCAAGAAAAACTATAGATGTATCATTTCTACGAGAAATACTTTTCAAAAAGGGTATCTAAAGACCCAAGCTACTCCAGGCTCTATAGAATTGATAAAATGGAACTCTAATAATTTTGATGAATTGAAAGAATCAATCAAAAATTCAGACGTAGTGATTAATCTCATAGGAATTCTTTACGAGACAAGGAGACAAAAGTTTATGAAAATCCATAGAGATATACCTGAAGCAGTTTCAAAAATATGTGCACAGTCAGATGTAAAAAAATTCATTCAAGTAAGTGCAATAGGAGCTAGTGAAAATTCAAAATCTTTATATCAAAGATCTAAATTCCAAGGAGAGATAAAAGCTCTTACAAATTTTAAAAACACAACAATTATCAGACCAAGTGTTGTTTGTGGAACAGAGGATAATTTTACGAACTTGTTTTCAAAATTAAGTATTTTACCCGTGATTCCAGTTGTTGGAATTAATTATAAGTTTCAACCTATACTAGTTACAGATGTTGTTGATGCAATAATAAAAGCCATTGAAGCAAAAGATAATCATGGAAAAATTTATGAAATAGGCGGGCCAAAGATAATTAGTTTTGGAGACATGGTTAAGTCAATTATGAAAACATTAAATAAAAAAAGATTTGTTGTTGAGATGCCGATGCCAATTGCTAAAATTCAAAGCAGTATATTAAGTTTACTTCCAATCCCTCCGATTTTGACACGAGATCAATGTGAAATATTATCTGAAGCAGACAATATTGTTTCAAATAAATATTTAACGATTAAAGATCTAGATATAAAACCTGCTGACGTAGAAGAAGCAATGAAAAAATGGCTTTGGAGATTCAGAGAAGGTGGAGAGTTTGCAAAAGTTCAATGAAAAGTATTAGTTTATTATCAGGATATATTTATTTAATCTTAGCCACATCGACCGGCATTATGGCTAATAGTTTTTTAAAAACTACTGAAGGTTTTACTAAACTTGGGCCAACTCTTTTCTGTGTGGCAAATATTATTGTTTGTATATTTTGCTTATCTAAAGCAATGAGTGTTATACCTGTGGGTTTTACATACGCAACTTACGGAGCTCTTACAATTACAGCAGTAACTTTGTTTGGAATTTTAAAATATAATCAATTACCAAACATTTACGGTACTTTAGGTTTAGTTCTAATCATTGCAGGTGTTGTATTATTAAATATATTTGGAAGGGTAAAATAGAAATGATGACAATAGTATTTTTATCTTTGGCAGTAATTATTGCTATCGTAGTAATCTTAGTTTCAGCAAAACATATCAAAAAAGGATTTGAAGCTAGAGGTGAAGTAAAAGAGCAACAAAGAAATGAAAATGTTAGTCAAGAAGATGAGGAGATTTTAGATAAGTTGAAAGATAAAAATTTATCTCCTGAAGATCTCAAAAAAATTTATGAAGATCTCCAGAAGAAAAAATAGTCTTGATGATTAATATAATCCCTTAGGAATTATAAAGTAGTGAATGGCTAGCACTATCGCTACCGAAACACTTAAACCAAATATCATTTTCACAAAGTCTTTTCCAATAAGTGGAAACACATATTTAAATTTATAGTCTTTATTCATGGTAGAAATTGCCAGTTCTCTTCCACACAACAATCCAACAAATACCCATGTTGTTGACATTGGAAGATCATTCAGTTCTTTAAAGTAAAAAAGAACAGCAGCGTATATTACGTTAATAATAGTAGCTGAACGAGCATATCTGGTCCCAGTTTTTTCCAAGACCACTTTTTGTATTGGACCACCTTTAATGTAAAAGATGTAAAAAAGAAGAGCGGTAAAATATGTTAATACAATTAAAAGTAATGATAAATCTAATTGTCTAGGTAAGTACACAGCAATGTTTGCAACATCATGTGATAACCAAACCCACCATAACCAACCTGATGATACCCAAACTGCATTACGCCAAAATGCAATCCATGTTTCACCTTTAACTTCATCTAATTTCTCATTAATAAATTTAGAAACCGCTATCCAACTGATGTAAGCAACTGTTGCTGCTATACCATAACCCACTATACTTTTTACAAGCATTTTCTCTAAAACTATTGTTGAGGCAAATGCAGATAAAACTAAAAAAGTTGTAGATACTGGAATACCAATTCTTGTAAGTAATAATAGAATTGCTGGAGCGACCGCGTGGTACCATTGAATTTCTTGGAAAGGTATTCTTGTTAATCTTCCGTAAGAAATATCTCCGTCATAACTGTACCAACCCCAAGTTATCGCAAAAATCATTACTAGAGAGGCAGCACTTGCTAATGTGTACCATTTGAACCATTTTTGCTTTGAAGCAATAAATGTTCCGAGTGTTTGTATAGAGTCGTTAGCGATTACACTGTAACCTGCTAACCCGAACCCTATAATCGTGTATATTAAAGTAAGTTCCATTTTATTTCCTTTTTGTCATTTTTATATTGTTATTCTTGACATCCGAATCGTCATTCTTAATGAAAGTTTTAAATGATGTTAAAAATTAATCTACTAAAGAATTTATTTTTATTTTTTTTTGTTTGGGGCTTGGATTGTTTATCAAAATTTTTTGAGTTTATGCAAACTAATTAACTGTTGGTAAACTAATTTATTCTATAAATTTGATAACATTATATTTCAAAAACTTAAGTAAAAAAAAGGTAGTTTCACACGTGCATTTCACGGGATTATTTTTTGAAAAAAATTTTCTGAATTATAAATAAAGCTAATAAGGCACCGAGTATTTCTGCAAAAATATAAGTAGGTGTGTTTAAATAATTAATACCTGTAAATGTATCAGTAAAAGTTCTTGCTAATGCAACCGCAGGGTTAACAAAAGAAGTTGATGAAGTAAACCAGTACCCAGCAGTAATATAAGTTGCAACGGATGCAGCCACTGCAACAGTACCATTCTTAAGCGAACCAAATATTATAAAAATCAAACCAAAAGTAGCTATAAGTTCGGCAATAAAAATATTTATCCCTGGCCTTGCTTTTCTTGATAACTCTATAAGGGGTAAATCAAACATAAAATTTGCAAGCATTACTCCTAATAAGCAACCTAAAATTTGTGCACTTATATAGGTAACTATTAAATCTTTTTTAATTTTTTTTGTAAAATACATTGCCATTGTGACCACAGGATTAAAATGAGCACCTGAAATATTAGCAATTGAACTAATTAAAACAAATAAACCCGCTCCAGTAGCCAGTGTATTTGCTAATAACATGACTGCAAAGTCCCTAGTTAAATTCTGAGCCATTATCCCAGAACCAACAATGACCATGACTAAAAAGGCACTACCTATAAATTCACCTATAAATATTTTATTTTTCATTAAAATAGCAATTGATAAAATCCAACCATAAATAAAGGTATCTGTAATCCAAAGTTTGTAAGAATTGCTTTATCCTTTGATAAAAAACCAGCTATCGTCCAACCTACAACTCCAGCACCATGAAACATGATATTAATTGGATACATATTTAAGTTAGTTAATAAGATACCTGTTAAGACTAAAAAAGTGCTTAGCCATTTAAGGTATTTTTTAACAAATTCCATTTAATAAGATTTTAGCCTGCTGATTTAACTTTTTTCTCGATAAATTCTGGAATTTCATCTCCCAGATCATCTTCTTTTTGGTTCTTAGGTTGAAAAGCGTACAGCACATGTAGTTTACAGTAGGGGAATTCACCCTCAGGTTTTCTTCCACAGAAATAAAATTTTTCTTCATTGGGATGTCCAATAGGCCATTTACATGTTTCTTCAGTTAATTCTTCCAACGATTTAGGATTTTCTGGTTCAAAATTTTTATCCAGCAAAATTGATTGAAATTTTGCTTTTCTAGACAAAGGTGCCGTAGAACGTCTTATAACTTGTTTATGTTCCTTAGTTTTAGAACCACTAGAATGCTTAGATGGCGCTCTTGCTTCTAAATTTAATCTGTGAGCTTTTCCAATAACAGCGTTTCGAGTAGTATCCCCCAATTTCTCCGCTATTTGACTTGCTGTATGGCCTTTAGTCCAAAGTTCTTTTAATTTTTCAACTTTCTCGCTAGTCCAACTCATTCTATAGTTTTTCTATATTTAGTGTTATATAAAAAAACTAAAACATAATGTTGTTATTTGAAACATTAAAACGAATTTAGGCTGTTAATAGCATTAGTTTTGCACAGTTTTCTTAAATTTAGAGTTATAAGACTATCAATGGTTGAAATTACAAAAAAATATAAGATTGGAAAAAGAAGGTTCGGTTTAATAAATTGGACTGGAGCTTGGACATTATATCAAAAAGAAGTTTTAAGATTTCTTAATGTTTGGATTCAAACAATTTTTTCACCTTTAACTTCATCTCTTTTATTTTTACTAGTTTTGTCGTTAGCTATTGGTTCTGACAGGGGTGAAGTATTAGGAGTACCGTTTATTACATTTTTAGCACCTGGTTTAATTGCCATGCAAGTTATACAACAATCTTTTTCTCACTCATCGTCAACTTTTATGATCGGAAAGATACAAGGGAATATTGTAGATCTTTTATATGCTCCTTTATCTGCTGCAGAAGTCACACTTTCTATCTCTTTAGCGGCAGCTACAAGAAGTATAATGATAGCAATTATATCAATTATCACATTCTACTTGCTAATAGATATGCAAATACAATATTTTTTCTTACTCGCTTTGTTTACCTTTTTGACATCATTCATTTTAGGCAATATTGGAATAATATCTGGATTATGGGCAGAAAAATTTGACCACCAGGCCACAGTAACTAATTTTATAATAGTTCCATTATCATTTTTATCAGGTACTTTTTATTCAATTGAAAGACTGCCAGATTTTTTACAGATAATAAGTAAAGTTAATCCTTTTTTTTATATGATTGATGGTTTTAGATATTGTTTTATTGGTCAAGCAGATGGTTCTATAAAGATAGGAATAATTTATATGATTGTTCTAAGTATTTTAAGCTGGTTAGCTGCTTACATTTTATTTAAAAAAGGTTATAAGATAAAATCTTAATAAAAATGAGCGCAATATTAAATACTTACAATAGAAAAAAAATTGCTTTTAAAAAAGGAAAAGGCACTTTTTTGTATGCTACAAACGGCAAAAAATATCTTGATTTCGTTCAAGGAATTGCTGTGAATTGTTTAGGACATGCAAATAATTATTTGAATAAAGCTATTTATCAGCAATCAAAAAAACTTTGGCATGTATCCAATGTTTTTACAATTCCTGAACAAGAAAAATTAGCAAAAAGATTAAAACAAAAAACGTTTGCTGATTATATTTTTTTTCAAAATTCCGGCGCTGAAGCTACAGAAGCAGCTATAAAATTTGCTAGAAGATATTTTTATTCTAAAGGATTAACTAAAAAGAATAGAATCTTATGTATTAAGAATAGTTTTCATGGAAGAACTTTAGCAACTATTTTTGCTAGCGGCAGTAAAAAAATGACTGAGGGTTTTTTTCCAAAAGTTGAAGGTTTTGATCATTTTAAATTTGGTGATCATAAGGATTTAGAAAATGCTATAACAAATAAAACTGCTGCAATAATGATAGAAACAATTATGGGTGAAGGGGGAATTAAAGTTGTTCCAGATTATTGTTTGAAGGGTTTAAGAAAACTTTGTAATAAAAAAAATATTCTTTTGATTTTAGATGAAGTTCAATGTGGAATAGGAAGAAGTGGAAAATTTATGGCTTACGAATATTCTGGAATTAAACCTGACATTGTTCCTATTGCAAAAGGAATTGGAGGAGGTTTCCCTATTGGAGCTGTATTAGTAAATAAAAAAGTTGCATCAGCTATGAAACCCGGAACGCATGGCTCTACTTTTGGCGGAAACCCTTTAGCTATGAGCGCAGGAAATGCAGTATTGGATTTAATGTTTAAAAAAGGATTTTTGAACGAAGTAAGAAAAAAAGGTTTTTATTTTCAAAAAGAATTAAAAAAAATTCAAAATAACTTTCCACATATCATTAAGGAAGTAAGAGGGAAAGGATTACTTATAGGATTAGTTTTACATAAAAATCAAACAAAATTTATTAATGATCTAATTGATAATAAATTACTAACTGTAAGAGCAGCAGAAAATGTTGTCAGACTTTTGCCGCCTTTGAATGTTAGTAAAAAAGAAATTAATCTAGCGTTAAAAATTATAACTAATGTGTGCAAAAGATATAAATGAAAAATTTTATAGATATTTCTGATTTGTCTTCAAGAGATCTAAGATTTATAATTGATGAAGCAAAATCCAGAAAAGAAAAAAGAAAAAATTTGAATAAGTCCTCACCTGATGATGATAAGCCGTTTTTTGGTAAGTCTATGGCTATGATTTTTGAAAAGCCATCTACAAGAACAAGAATGTCCTTTGATATCGCAATTAAACAACTTGGGGGATCAACTATAACTTTAAATCCTGATGGCATTCATTATGGAAAAGGTGATGAAACGTTAAAAGATACAGCAAAAGTATTAACCGAATATGTTGATATAGTTATGTTAAGAACAGCATCGCACAAAAATTTGCAAGAATTTGGAAAATATTTAAATATCCCAATTATAAATGGTCTTTCAGATCTAAGTCATCCATGTCAAGTTATGTCAGATATTTTAACTTTTGAAGAAATTAAAGGTTCAATAAAAAATAGTGTTATTTCATGGCTGGGTGATGGAAATAATAATATGTCCAACTCTTTAATAGAAGCAGCTGGTAAATTTGGTTTCAAACTTAATATTGGTTGTCCAAAAAAGTATGCACCGAGCACAAAAATTTTAAACTGGGCAAAAAAAAATAATGTAAATCTAACTATTACAAAAGACCCAAAGGAAGCTGTAAAAAACTCAGATTGTGTCATGACTGATAAATGGGTTTCTATGAATGATAAAGTTAACAAGAAGATTAAGAAGAAAAACTTAAAAAACTATCAAGTCAATAAAAAATTAATGCAATTTGCAAAACCAAAAGCAATTTTTATGCATTGTTTGCCTGTTGGTAGAGGTGAAGAAGTGACAGACGATGTAATTGATGGACCGCAGTCAGTTGTGTGGTTGCAAGCTTTAAATAGAGTGCATGCACAGAAAAGTATAATTAATTGGTGTTTAAATTAGGGTAACGGTTTAGGGTTATTACTTTTAGAATTCATATATAAAATTACAGACGCTCTATCTTTTTCTTTTCTAAGACCAGCAAATGCCATTTTAGTTCCTTTTATATAAGCCTGTGGCTTTATTAAATAAGAATTCATTTCCTCAAAAGACCAATCTTTTCCATAAGCAACCATTGCTTTTGAGTATTTATAATCATTTACAGATCCTGCTTGTCTACCTATTACACCCCATAAATTTGGTCCAATCATATTTTTTCCATCGCTCGCTATCATATGACAAGCACTACATTTTTTAAAAACTTTTTGACCATGAGCCATATCTCCCATTGCCAGCAATTGAGCTATATCTACTTTTTCTAATTTATCTGTATCTTCAATTTTTTTCTCTGATGTCGCGGTCTCTAGGCCATCAATTTTATATGCTGTTTGTTCTGGTTTTTTAACGTAAAATAGGAAATCTGTAAATTTGCCAATACCTATAATGATTAATGCAGTAAGCAGTATAGCTGCTATTATTTTATTTATTTCAAAACTGTCCATAATTTTGCTAAATACATTATGACATATAACACGACTACATAAAAAAAACTTAAAATTACTATACACTATTTGCGTCTTTGAGACGCACAATTATGAATAAAGTTGTTATAATTATACCTTCTAGACTTGAAGCCAGCAGGCTACCAAATAAGCCATTAAAACTAATTAACAATAAGGAGATGATTTTACATGTTTATGAAGCCGCTATGAACTCTAAATCCGGTGAAGTTTATGTAGCTACACCAAATCAAAAAATAATTGAAATTGTAAAAAAAAATGGAGGTAATGCGGTAAAAACATCTACAAATCATGAAACTGGAACGGATAGAGTATATGAAGTATTTAACAATATTTTAGGTAAGAAACCTGATATCATTTTAAATTTACAAGGCGACATGCCAAATATAGATCCACAAGCAATATCGAAATTAGTGAAATTTATGCAAAGCAACAAATGTGATATTGTTACACTAGCTAGTAATTTTAGGTCTGAAAAAGAGCTTGAAAATTCAAATATTGTAAAAGTAGAAGTTAATGGAGATTTATCTTCTAATAAATTTTTACAAGCACTGGATTTTTTTAGAGATAAAAAGGAGACCAAAAATAATTTATACCATCACGTTGGCATTTATGCATATACTAGTGAAGCACTTATAAAATATGTAAAGCTTAAGAGGTCAAAACTTGAGATAGAAAGAAGATTAGAGCAACTTAGAGCATTAGAAAACAACATGTCTATTCATGTAGGTTTTATCAATACAAGTCCATTAAGTGTTGACACAGAAGAAGATCTAATTGAAGTTAAGAAATTAATAGAAAAAGATGAAAAAAATTAAAATTGCAATTCAAGGTGAATTAGGAGCTTATTCGCATATAGCAGTCAATGAGTTATATAAAGATGCCGAGATAAAAACTTGTACAACTTTTGAAGAAACTTTTAGACAAGCGCACGAGGATGCAGATTATAAAATAATTATTCCTATAGAAAATTCATTAGCAGGTAGAGTTGCTGATATACATTATTTGTTACCAAAATATAAATTACAAATACATGGAGAATATTTCTTAAATGTTGAGCATAATTTACTTTGTAAGACCAGCGCTACCTTCGATGATATTAAATATGTAAGGAGTCACGCACAAGCTATAGGACAGTGTCAAAAAATTATTAACAAAAATAAATTTCAACCAATCGTTTCAGCTGACACAGCTGGATCTGCTAAAGAATTAGCCGAGGGAGGAGACAAATCAATAGCTGCGATAGCATCTGCGTTATCAGCTAAAATTTATAAATTAAAAATACTAGAAAAGAATATTGAGGATGAAAAAGGAAATGTAACTAGATTTTTAATTATGGGAAAAAATATTGAGCAACCTGAGTTTGTTAAAGATAAAAAATTTATTACTAGTTGTATATTCAGGGTTAAAAGCGAACCATCAGCACTTTATAAATGTTTAGGTGGCTTTGCTACCAATAGAGTTAATCTTACTAAATTAGAGAGCTTTTCTGTTAAAAATACATTTGATCAAGCTAATTTCTATCTTGATTTAGAAGGTCATTTGGAGGAAAGCCGAGTTAAAAATGCTATGGAAGAGTTAGGTTTCCACACTGTTACACTTGATATTTTAGGCGTTTATGAAGCTGCAAAATTTAGGCAAAAATAGTCCACAAATTTTAAATCTAGTCTTGTAGTATTTAAATTGATCTTGATATACTCCTATTGAGGTTGGCATCAGGTGGATGTTTCATAAACCCGGTCAGGTCTGAAAAGAAGCAGCCGTAGTGAAAACTATTCAGGTTGTTGCCTGCCTCTTATAAATGGAAAAACATAATAAAATATTAGCTTTAAAATATAGACCTCAAGAATTTAAGGACTTAATTGGTCAACAGGTAATGGTTCAAACTATTACTAACGCCATTAAGTTAAACAAAACTCCTAATGCGTATTTATTAACAGGTATAAGAGGGGTGGGTAAGACAACAACTGCTAGATTAATAGCTAAAGCATTAAATTGTGAAAAAAATTTGGATAGTAAAATAAATTGTACTAGCTCTAAGTTTTGTCAAACTTGCCAAGAAATTGTTAGTTCAAACCATATAGATATTTTAGAGATCGATGCAGCGTCTAAAACAGGAATAGATGATGTGCGGGAATTAATTGAAAATTCTAAATACAGCCCTTCAAGCGCAAAATATAAAATTTTTATAATTGATGAAGTTCATATGTTGTCTAAACAAGCTTTTAACGGTTTACTTAAAACTTTAGAGGAGCCACCGAAAAGTTTGAAATTTATTTTAGCCACTACAGAAGTTAGAAAAATACCTGTTACCATATTATCTCGTTGTCAAAGATTTGATCTCAAGAGAGTAAGTGTAGAAAAAATATTTACTCTTTTATCAAAGATTTCCAAAATTGAAAATGGTAAGATCTCTGATGATGCTTTAACACTCATTGCTAGAACATCTGAAGGATCAGTAAGAGACGCTGTCTCTTTACTAGATCGAGCATTAGTATCTCAATCAGCTAACGACGGAAAACTAATAGGTGAAAAAGATGTCAGGGAAATGTTGGGTTTGGCAGATCGTAGTAAAATTATAAATTTATTTGAAAAAATTTTAAATGGCAAAGAAAAAGAAACCCTTAATTTGTTAAGAGAAATGATTAATGACGGAATAGATGCAAAAAATTTTCTTAATGATATTTTAGAAATTTTATTTGTTTTAAGTAGGAGAATAAATTTGGGTCCAATAGAAAAAGATATGAATATTTCAGAAACAGATATTGAAATGATAGACCAAGTTTCTAAAGATATAGATATGCAAGATATCGGTCTATTTTGGCAATTTACTTTAAAAACTATTGAAGATTTAAGTTTAATAGGAAATGAAAATTTAGTTTTAGAAATGTATGTCATGCAATTAATTCACTTAAAGAGTATGGGCGAAACTAATGAAATTACTAATCATAAAAAAGAAATTGGTGATGTTTTTTCGAAAAAAAAGTTAACACAAAATGATACAGATAAAGAAAACCTAGATCTTGATTTGTCATCAAAAATTAAAGATCAGCTTAAAAACACCAATCAAATAAAGACTAACCCTAGCAAGAGACCAACTTCAGAATTAATAAAGGGCAAAATAGAAGTCTCAAGCTTTAAAGATTTAATTAATCTAGCTGATAAGGAAAAAGAACTTGAGTTGAAATATGATTTAGAAAGAAATGTCAAACTCGTAAGTTTTAATAAAGGTAAAATCGATATAAGTTTCAATGATAAATTGAATAAAAATTTTATAAAAAATCTTTCAGAAAAATTACTAGACTGGACTAAAGAGAGATGGGTAATATCTTTGAGTAAAAATGATAGTGCCAAGAGTTTGTACGAGCAAAATGAGGAATTGCATTTGAATAGATTGACTGAATTTAAAAAAGACATTATTGCAAAAAAAATAGAAAAAGCTTTTCCGGATGCTAAAATCATAGATATTAAAGAGGAAAAAAATGACTGATTTTTCAAACATGCTTTCAAAAGCTAAAGCTATGCAAGAAAAAATGAAAATTGCTCAAGAAAAGATAAAAAATATTGAGGCAGAAGGTGAAGCGGGTGGAAACTTAGTCAAAGTAACATTGTCTGGAGATTATGAAATTAAGTCAATAATTATAAGTGACTCAGCAAAGAAAGAAGATCAAGAAATCATAATTGATTTAATTAAAGCTGCCTATAATAATGCAAAAGAAAATCTCAAGAAAAAATCTACTGAGGAGCTTTCAAAGATAACTGGGGGATTGAATTTACCTTTAGATTTCAAATTACCATTTTAATGGATAATAATATTCCTGAAATAAATGATTTGATACAACAATTTTCAAAACTACCCGGCTTAGGACCTAAATCGGCTAAAAGAATTATATTAAAATTAATTAACAACAAAGAAAAAATGGTAAAGCCTTTAGCAAAATCATTAGCACAAGTTTATAAAAAAGTTGTCAGATGCAATGATTGTGGAAATTTAAAGATTATTGATCAGATTTGTATATGTAGTTCTAATAACTCATATGACAAAATTTGTGTTGTTGAAAATTTAGCAGATATGTGGGTAATTGACTCTGCTAATATATTCAAAGGTCACTATCATATTTTGGGTGGCACTTTAGGTTTAGACGGAAATTTCGAACAAAAAAATTTACTGATAGATTCTTTAGTAAAAAGAATTAAAAAAAATAATCTTAAGGAAGTCATTATTGCGACAAGCGCAACCGTTGAGGGACAGACCACCGCCCATTATATTGAAGACACGATCCAAAATGGCAGTATCAAGATTACTAAACTCGCCCAAGGATTACCAGTTGGTGGAGAAATAGAACAACTTGATGACGGAACTTTGATCTCTGCTTTTAAGAATAGAGTGCCAGTAACTAATAGTTAATTTAAAGATTTTTTTTGCAACCTTTTTTCATGCAGTAAAGGTTCAGTGTAACCTGAAGGCTGTATTCTTCCTTTAAAAACTAAATCACAAGCAGCAGAGAAAGCAATTGACTGTTCATAATTTTCAGACATTTTTTCATATTTGGGATCATTTTCATTTTGACTATCAACTATTTTAGCCATTTTTTTCATGATTTTTAAAACTTGATCTTTATTACAAATTCCATGATGCAGCCAATTAGCAATATGTTGAGACGAAATCCGCAAAGTTGCTCTGTCTTCCATTAACCCTACGTTGTTTATGTCAGGAACTTTTGAGCAACCTACACCTTGATCAACCCATCTTACTACATATCCTAAAATACTTTGAGCATTGTTTTCTAGCTCATGATTAATGTCATCTAAAGACCAATTAGGTCTGTCAGCTTTTGGTATTTCTAAAATGTTTTCAACTGTTGCATTATTTCTTGATTTTAAATTTTCCTGTTCTTTAAAAACATCTATCTTGTGATAATGGATTGAATGCAAAGTAGCAGCAGTGGGTGATGGAACCCACGCGCAATTAGCCCCTGATTTTGGATGTCCAATTTTTTGTTCCATCATGTCAGACATTTGATCAGGCATTGCCCACATTCCTTTACCTATTTGTGCTTTTTTAGAAAAACCACATCTTAATCCAATATCAACATTCCAATCTTCGTAGGTTTTTAACCAAGTTGATTTTTTCATTTCATTTTTAAAAATCATTGGCCCAACTTCAAAAGATGTATGCATTTCATCACCAGTTCTATCTAAGAAACCAGTATTAATAAAAACTATTCTATTTTTAACTTGTCTTATACATTCTTTTAAATTCACAGTTGTTCTTCTTTCTTCATCCATAATCCCAACTTTAATTGAAAATTTTTTCATTCCTAAAACCTTTTCTACTTCTTCAAATAAAGTATTTGTAAAAGCAACTTCTTCAGGCCCGTGCATTTTTGGTTTTACAATATACACAGAATTAGTTCGTGAGTTCTTATTTGTTTTGAAATCATGTAAAGCACACATTGAAGATACAAAAGCATCCATAATACCCTCTGGAATTTCCGAGCCGTCTTTCAACTTGATTGATGGGTTAGTCATCAAGTGACCAACGTTTCTGTTAAGAAGCAAAGCTCTTCCATGCAAAACTACCTTACCTCCATTTTTTGATGTATAAATTTTATCAGAATTTAATTTTCTTATGATTTGTTTACCATTTTTTTCTAATTTAGCTAAAAGATCACCTTTCATTAGACCTAGCCAATTTCTATAACATGTAATCTTATCTTCAGCATCTACTGCTGCAACCGAGTCCTCATTGTCTATAATTGTTGAAAGAGCAGATTCTAATAAAACATCTGCAATATTAGCTTTATCATTTTTTCCAATTAAACTATTTGCATTAATTAGAATATCAATATGCAAATTATTATTTTTAATTAATATTGACGTTGGATCTTCTTTATCACCGTTGAAACCAATGAATTGATCTTCATTTTGAAGATTTATTTCTTTGTGATCTGCATGAAAAACTAATTTTTCTTTACTAATTACTAATTTAGTAACATTTTCCCAACTATTTTCTTTTAAAGGGACAATTTCATCTAGCAATTTTCGAACATAACTAATTACTTTTTTTCCTCTTTCTAAATTAAATTTTTTTCCTTTGTCTCCAGGAATCACATCAGTGCCATATAAAGCATCATATAAACTACCCCATCTAGCGTTAGCTGCATTAAGTGCGTACCTTGCATTATCTACTGGCACCACAAGTTGTGGCCCTGCTATTACTGCGATTTCTTTGTCTACATTTGAAGTTTCAATTTTAAAATCTTCTTTCTCTTCAACTATATAAGAAATGGATTTTAAAAATTGAAAGTATTTATCTTTATTAAAATCTTTCCCAGTATTTGTTTTATGCCAGTCATCAATTTTTTTTTGTATAATCTCTCTTTTCTCAATTAATGATTTATTTATGGGTGTTAATTTATGGACAACTTTTTCAAATCCATTCCAAAAAGTGTCTGCTTTCAAATTGGTGCCTGGTATAACTTCTTTGTTGATAAATTCAAACAGTCTTGAATCTATTTTAAGTCCATTTTTCTCGATAATATTCATACGTACCAATCTTACCCCATCTGTATTGGTACCTGAGAGATTTACTCCTTCGGTGAGATTTTATCTCTTTCCAGAATTTTTTTTTTCGGTCCTTTTGCCTGAGAGTTTCCGGGGTGGTTGCTCCTTCGGCGCTATAATTAAATAGTCTCTCCCGTAATTACGTTTATACTGAACTATGAGCAATTTAATGTCAATCTATAATAATGGACATGGTCTATTTCCTTATTGACAATTTATTGACTTAATTTAATTCTATTTCTAGTAGAAATATATATATATTTTATAATGAAAAATTATTTAGATTTCGAAAAAGAAATAAAAGCTCTAGAGGAAGAAGTTGAAGGCCTTAAAAGCCCATTCGGGTCGGAGGGTATCTCTGAAGTTGACACAAAAAAAATTCAGCAAACACAAGTTGAAATAAATCAAAAGCTAAAACAAACTTATGCAAATCTTAATAGTTGGCAAAAAACAATGGTTGCGCGACACGAAGATAGGCCAAGAGCAAATTTTTATATAAATAAAATATTCACACAATTTACTTTATTATCGGGCGATAGATACTTTGGAGATGATAAATCAGTTGTCGCTGGATTTGGATTAATTGACAACAAGTCTGTACTAATAATTGGTCAAGAAAAGGGTGAAGATCTTAACTCAAGAATACAAAGAAATTTTGGAATGATGCGGCCTGAAGGATATAGGAAATGTATACGGTTGATGAAATTAGCTGACAGATTTCAAATACCTGTTATTACTTTTGTTGATACACCAGGTGCCTACCCTGGAATTGGAGCTGAACAAAGAGGTCAAGCCTCTGCAATTGCAAATTCAATAGAGTGTTGCATGTCTCTGAAAGTCCCAAATATATCAATTATAATTGGTGAAGGTGGCTCTGGTGGAGCAATTGCTTTAGCTTCATCGAATAAAGTAATCATGCTAGAGAATTCAATTTTCTCTGTAATTTCTCCTGAAGGATGTGCTTCTATACTATGGAGGGATCCAAGTAAGTCACTTCAAGCTGCCGAAGCAATGAAAATGACTGCAAAAGATTTATTAAAATTGAAAATAATTGATGAAATTATTCCAGAACCATTAGGCGGAGCTCATAGAGATCCTGACACAATAGCACAGGATATTAAACATAATATAATTAAAAATCTGAGAAATTTTGAAAATTTATCGAGAGAACAGGTGTACGATCATCGAAAAACAAAATTTTTACAAATTGGCAGAGACCAGGGTTTTGCTAAGTCATCGCATACCTCTGATACAAGTCTGAGCTATAGAGAAACAGTTAATCAAAAATTAATATCCCACCTTGTTAAGAACAAAATACTATATCTTGGGTTAGGTATAGTAATTATAGCTGGCTTAGTGTCTATTATTTACTAATAAGTGTTGCAAAAAGACAATTTCTTAAAAAATTTAAGAGACCTATTGACATTTGATTGTTTAATCTATTTAAGGTTGATTGTTAGATTATCTTAAGCGATACATCTAGCAATAGTTAATAACAAATAAGGAAAAGTAATAAATATGAGTACACTAAAAGGTAAAGTAAAGTGGTTCAATGGCACTAAAGGTTATGGTTTCATTGAAAGAGAAGACAAAGAAAAAGACGTGTTCGTTCATTCTTCAGCAGTTAGAGAAGCTGGTTTAAAATACTTAAACGAAGGTGATGAGTTAACGTTTGAAGTGGAGAATGGAGAAAAAGGTCCTTCAGCAGTTAAATTGCAGAAAACATCTTAAATCTTATTTCCAAAATCGTAAATTAGCGGGACACGGAGCTTTAATAGTTTTTTGTCCCGATAATTTATCCTTGAAATTGACACAATTATTTCTTAAATATTAATCAATGATTATAAAGAAAATATATTCAGTTTTTACATCACATTCTCACAGAATGCACGCTAAGCTATTGCTTAGCTTATAATCAAAAATATATAAATTTAATTAAAATTAAGATAAAAATAATAGGGATGCAGCAGTAGCTCAGTTGGTTAGAGCACTAGTTTGTGGAACTAGGGGTCGGTGGTTCGAATCCACCCTGCTGTACCAAAAAATGACAGAAAAAAACAACAAACCTTCTAAAGATCTTCCATTAGGTTTTGTAGACAGGCAAGAAAAAGAATTACTAATTCGTGATTTAATAATTTCTAATATCAAAGAAGTTATGATCAAGTATGGTTTTCAATATCTCGAAACCCCAAGTTTTGAGTATTCAGATAGTATTGGAAAATTTTTACCTGACAAAGAAAGACCAGATGAAGGAGTGTTTTCTTTTAAAGATCAGGATAAGTGGCTATCTTTAAGATATGATCTCACAGCTCCTTTAGCAAGATATGTAGCAAAAAACTATTTAGAAATTCCTAAACCATTCAAAAGGTATCAATTGGGAACTGTTTGGAGAAATGAAAAACCAGGTCCAGGAAGATTTAGGGAATTTTTGCAATTCGATGCTGATTTTGTAGGAACTAAAAGCTTACAAGCAGATGCAGAATTATGTGTGATGATATCAGAGATTCTCGAAAAGTGTGGTCTAACTAAATCAGATTATATAATTAAGATATCATCAAGAAAAATAACTGAAGAATTATTTAAAAAGATAAACTTGAAAGACAATCAGCAAAAACTTACTGCTTTGAGGGCTTTAGATAAAATTGATAGACTTAGTTGGGACGGAGTAAAAGAATTACTAGGTACAGGCAGAAAAGATAAATCTGGAGATTTCACAAAAGGTGCGAATTTGAAATCTAGCGATATAAAAACAATTGAGGAAACACTCAAGAAAAAGTCACCTGAAACAGAGGATCTAGTTGAGATAACAAAAATTTTTAAAGATTACAATTTTGATAATTTTGAATTTGACCCATCAATTATTAGAGGACTTGAATATTATACTGGTACGATTTTTGAAGTAAATTTGAAGTTTGATGTAAAAAATAATAAAGGACAAATTATTCAGTTTGGTTCTATCGGAGGTGGAGGGAGATATGATAATTTAGTTAACAATTTTGGTAACTACGATGCTCCTGCTACAGGTATATCAATTGGATTAGATCGACTGGTATATTCTTTGATGCAAAAAAAAAGAATTTAAAGTAAAACAATCTAAACCCGTTGTGATTTGTGTTTTTGATAAAAATTCAATGAGAGAATACATATATTTGCAAACTATGTTAAGAAAAGCAGGTGTTAGCGTAGAAATTTATCCAGGAGAAAGCAAATTAAAAAAACAAATGGAGTATGCAAATAAAATTAAATCTCCCGCTGTTATCTTTTATGGTGAGAATGAAATAAAATCAGGAAAACCGACTTTAAGAAATCTAAGTTCAGGAGAGGAAAAATCAATTAAAATTAAAGAATTAATTAATGAAATCAAAAAAATTATCTGAAACTATAATTAAAACATTTAAGAGCAACGGATTTGTTTTATCTGAACCTGATGTTCTTTTAGACTCAGATTATATCATTGAACGATCGGGGGAAAAATTTAGAAGTTCAATGCTTTCGTTTGAAAGAGAGGATGGAAAGATGATGTGTTTGAGACCAGATTTGACAGTAGCTTCATGCATAAGTTTTTTGAAAAAAAAATCATCATCAAAAATTTATTATTCTGGGCAAGCTTATAGAAGAACTAATAAAAAAGGGTCAAGCTTTATCAATGAACAGCTTGGTATTGAAATTCTCGGATCAAAAAATCAAATTCAAGATGACTTAAAAGTTATAAGTACAATTTTAAGTTCAACAAAAAAAATAAAAAGAAAAATTCTAATAAAAGTTGGAGATGTTAGTTTATTTAAAAGTCTAATTAATGCTTTAGATATGCCCGAAAGATGGAAGCTTAGATTAATAAGACACTTTTGGAGACCAAATTATTTTGAAGAGCTATTGGCAAGATTAGAAAAAAATAGCGATATTGATGCAGTTACTTTTGACTCAGACAAAAAAAGATTTAACGAAATGAAAAAATTAAATCAAGATAAATTAGTTGCTGGAAGATCAATTTCAGAAATTTTAAAAAGATTTGATAAAAAAATTAAAGATCCAAGATCATTTACTGATGGAAAAAAGATTGTAAAGATTATTACATCTTTCTTAAAAATTAATTGCAAGCTTTCAGAACTTGATGAAAGGCTATTAGATTTTGCTAAAAAAAATAATTTGAAAAAAAATATATTTAAAGATTTTAAATCTATTCTTAATCTAAAAAAACTTAATCAAGATGTAAATTTTATTGCAAATTTTGGCAGAGATGTAGAATATTATACCGGTATTGTCTTTGAAGTACTCTCAGAAAAAAAAGAAATCGCTAGAGGCGGACGTTATGATGACTTACTTAAAAGTTTGGGTGCTAAAAAGAATATCCCAGCTGTTGGTGCAGCAATTAATTTAAAAAATTTATGAAAGATTTAATTACTATAGGCCTACCAAGTAAAGGACGTTTAAAAGATAAGGCAATATCTTTTTTCAATAATAGAGGATTAAAAATCTTGCAAAGCGAAAAAGAGAGAAATTATTTTGGAACTATCGAAAATAAATCTGATATCAAAATTATTTTTCTTCATGCTAAAGAAATTATTCAACGATTAGGAGACGGCACTTTAGACATAGGCGTGTCTGGATTAGATCTTTTAAAAGAATCTGATAAAAATTTACAGGGTAAAATAAATATTCAAAAAAAACTTGATTTTGGTGGTGCTAACCTAGTTATTGCAGTACCAGATGACTGGATAGATGTGCAGACAATTGCTGATCTTGAAGAGGTGTCATTTGATATTAGATCTAAAAGAAATGCTAGGTTGAGAGTGGCAACAAAATATCCAAATTTGACTAATGATTTTTTATCTTCTAAAGGGGTCACTCAATATAAATTAATACCAAGTCTCGGGGCCACAGAGACTTATCCTTTTATTGGATCTTCTGAAGTTATTACTGATATCACTTCTACTGGAAAAACTTTAGCTGACAACAATTTAAGAGTTTTAAAAGATGGATTAATTTTAAACTCAACCGCATGTTTGTTTTCTGCAAAAAAAAAGGCTGCAAAATTGCAGCCTTTTATAAATTCTTTAAACGGGTGAAACTTACATTCCCATGCCGCCCATGCCGCCCATGCCACCCATGCCACCGCCCATTGGAGGCATTGCAGGACCAGCATCTTTTTCTTCAGGTTT
Source organism: Pelagibacteraceae bacterium AG-325-J13 (assembly GCA_003282835.1). Taxonomy (GTDB): domain Bacteria; phylum Pseudomonadota; class Alphaproteobacteria; order Pelagibacterales; family Pelagibacteraceae; genus Pelagilacustribacter. Next base: position 129,814 of record QBYL01000001.1, read on the forward strand.
GTCCGCGATCATTGCTTCAGTTGTAATTAATAGTCCAGCTATTGAAGCAGCATCTTGTAACGCTGATCTTACAACTTTAGTTGGATCTATAATTCCTTTAGCGAACATATCCACATAGTCCTCATTTTGAGCATCATAACCTTGAGAAGATTTTTTTCCCTCCAAAAGTTTACCCACTACAACAGAGCCATCAACTCCTGCATTAGCAGTAATCTGTCTGATCGGAGCTTGTAATGCCTTTTTTACTATTTCTACTCCAGCTTTTTGATCATCGCCTTTAACTTTAACACCATCTAAATCTTGTGCAGCATAAAGAAGAGCGCAACCACCACCGATAACAACTCCTTCTTCAACAGCTGCTCTAGTAGCATTCAAAGCATCCTCAACTCTATCTTTTCTCTCTTTCACTTCAACTTCAGTAGCACCACCAACTTTTATTACAGCAACACCGCCAGCAAGTTTAGCTAATCTTTCTTGAAGCTTTTCTTTATCGTAGTCGGATGTAGTTTCGTTAATTTCAGATCTAATTTGATTACATCTTGCTTCAATATCAGATTTTTTTCCCTCTCCAGCCACAAGAGTACTATTTTCTTTATCTATTTTGACTTTTTTACAAGAACCAAGATCTCCAATTTTTATGTTCTCTAATTTAACTCCAAGATCCTCAGAAATTACTTGTCCACCAGTTAAAATAGCGATGTCCTCTAACATTGCTTTTCGTCTATCTCCAAACCCTGGAGCTTTGACAGCAACTACTTTTAAACCTCCTCTGAGTTTATTAACTACTAATGTTGCTAAAGCTTCACCTTCAACATCTTCAGAAATTATCATTAATGGTCTATTAGCTTGCACAACAGACTCTAATAATGGCACCATAGGTTGTAAGTTTGTTAATTTTTTTTCAACTAAAAGAACTAGAGGATTATCTAATTCTGTAGTCATTTTTTCTGTATTTGTTACAAAGTACGGAGATAAGTATCCTCTGTCAAATTGCATGCCTTCTACAACATCGAGTTCTGTCTCAACTCCTTTCGCTTCTTCTACTGTAATTACTCCTTCATTACCAACTTTTTGCATAGCTTTTGAAATCATATCACCAATCGATTTTTCACCATTTGATGATATTGTTCCCACTTGAGCAACTTCTTCATTAGCTTTAACTTTTTTAGAAGATGTTTTGAGCTTTTCAATTACTTGTTCTACAGCTTTATCTATCCCTCTTTTAATATCCATTGGGTTCATTCCAGCAGTCACATATTTTAGACCTTCATTTACAATTGCTTGGGTTAAAATTGTTGCAGTTGTTGTACCATCTCCGGCATTATCATTTGTTTTACTCGCAACTTCTTTAACCATTTGAGCACCCATATTTTCAAATTTGTCTTCTAGCTCAATTTCTTTTGCAACTGAAACTCCATCTTTCGTAGTTCGTGGAGCTCCATAAGATTTATCCATTACTACATTCCTTCCCTTTGGACCTAGAGTTACTTTAACTGCATTAGCAAGCGTGTTTACGCCTGTAAGCATTTTAGATCTCGCTTCTGTGTCAAACTTAATTACTTTAGCCATTTATCATTCTCCCTTAGTGTTATTTTTTACTTTTTGAAATTCCCATTATGTCTGACTCTTTCATAATGCTAAATTCTTTACCATCGATCTTTATTTCTGTGCCAGACCATTTACCAAAAATTACAATATCTCCCGTTTTGACATCCATCGGGGTTACTTTTCCATTTTCATTTTTGGCCCCTGGACCAACAGCAACCACTTCACCCTCTTGTGGTTTTTCTTTAGCCGTATCTGGAATTATTATTCCACCAGCTGTTTTTTCCTCACTATCTAAAACTTTTATAAGTACACGATCGTGTAGAGGTCTAAATTTCATATATTTCTCCTATAATTTCTATGTATGCTTGATATGGTGTGTTTTAATAAAATTTCAAGACCTTAAATCATTTTAAAGGCAATCCAAATAGTGTATTTTTACGCTAATTTTCCTATATATATAGAGTACAAGGATTAATAATTTGAAAAAATTAGACCATATAGCTGAAATTGCACTAACCTATAACACGTATATTATCGACTTATGGGGAGTGATGCATAATGGAATTAAGCTAAACAGTAAGGCGATTGAGGTGGTTGATAAATTATTCTCAAAAGAAAAAAAATTAGTCTTCTTATCTAATGCTCCTAGGCCAAGCGAAAAGGTGAAAAGTTTTCTTAAAAATATGAATATGAGTGAAAAATTTCTTGAAAGTATCGTTACATCTGGCGAAGCAGCTATGCAAGCAATTAATGAAAATAAATATGGAAAATATTTCTATCATTTAGGGCCATCAAGAGATGAGTCTATATATGTTAAAGTGAAGAAAAATAAAACCTCTTTAGAAGATTGCGATTTTATATTATGTACAGGATTACATGATGAGTATGGAGAAAATTTAGAATTATACAATCAACTATTAAAAAATTCTCTTTCAAAAAAATTGATATGTACAAATCCAGATTTAATAGTACATAGAGGAAACGTTGCTGAAATATGTGCTGGAAAAATTGCTGAATTATTCGAAAAATTAGGCGGACAGGTAGTTTACTTCGGTAAACCACACAAAGAAATTTATCAAATGTGTTTTAGTGAAAAAGAAAAAGTTTTAGCTATAGGTGATAATTTGCGTACGGATATTAAAGGTGCAAATAATCTTAATATTGACTCAGTTTTTATTACAGATGGGGTGCATAGAAATGAGTTTAAAAATGATGAAGATTTATTAAATCTTTTTAATAAATACGGCGCTAAGCCAAATTTTTTTCAGAGTGCATTAACTTGGTAAAATGAAAATTTATAATAATCTTAATTTAAATAAAAAATTTAAAAATTCGGTAATTGCAATTGGTAATTTCGATGGCATTCACTTGGGGCATCAAAAAGTACTGAAACAAGCCAAACAAAAAGCAAAGATAAATAAAATACCTTTAGGTTTAATATCATTTGAACCAATGCCAGTGATGTTTTTTAATCAAAAGATAAAAAATCATAGAATAAACTCTCTTGAACAAAAGAAAAAACAATTAAAAATCTTAAAATTAAATTTTATATTATTAATTAAATTTAATAAAAAATTCTCATTTATAAGTGCAGATAAGTTTATTAAAAAGATTATTTTTGAAAAATTAAGATCTAAATATGTTTTCGTAAGTAAAAATTTTAAATTTGGTAAAAATAGAAAAGGTAACATTAATACTTTGAAAAAATTTCAAAATACATATGGATATAAAACAATAATTACACCCCCATTAAAAAAAGCAAAGAAAATAATTTCATCAACTCTAATTAGGAAGAAAATACAGTTAGGAAAAATAACTGAAGCTAATAAACTTTTAAATCGTCCTTGGTCAATTGAGGGCAAAGTCATAAAAGGTTCAAAAAGAGGAAGAAAAATTGGTTTTCCCACATGTAATATAAAGCTCAATGACTATATAATTCCTAAATTAGGTGTTTACTCTGTAATGGTTAAAATAGGTCAAATTAAAAAAAAAGGAATAGCAAACATTGGGTACAGACCAACATTTAATGGCCAAAATTTATTATTAGAGGTAAATATATTTGGAATTAATAAAAATTTATATAATAAGATAATTAAAGTAAGCTTTATAAGATTTATTAGACCTGAAAAAAGATTTAAAAGATTAGAACAATTAAAAAAACAAATAAAAATTGATATTAATTTAGCTAAGAAAAATGTCTAAAGATAACCTACAGCTCCCCAAAACTAATTTTTCAATGAAAGCTAGCTTGCCTACAAAAGAGCCAAAAATTTTAGAAAAATGGAATAAGGAAAAAATTTTTGTAAAATTAAGAAATAATTCTAAAGGTAAGGAAAAATTTATTCTTCATGATGGACCACCGTACGCTAACGGTCATATCCATATGGGTACTGCTTTAAACAAAATTTTAAAAGATATGATTACTCGATTTCACCAAATGACTGGGAAAGACTCAGTTTATGTACCTGGTTGGGATTGCCATGGTTTACCAATAGAATGGAAAATAGAGGAACAATATAAAAAAAAGAAAAAAAATAAGGATGAAGTTCCAATCAAACAATTTAGAGAAGAATGTAGAGAGTTTGCGAAAGACTGGATTAAAGTTCATATTAAAGAATTTAAGCGCTTAGGAGTTGTTGGAGATTTTGAAAACTATTACTCTACTATGAGCAATGAAGCTGAAGCACAAATAGTAAGAGAACTTGGAAAGTTTCTGATGGATGGAAGTCTTTATCAAGGTTTTAAGCCAGTATTGTGGTCAACAGTTGAAAAAACAGCTTTAGCAGATGCTGAGGTTGAATACATGGAGCATACATCAAATACAATTTATGTAGCATTTAAAATTAAAGATACAAAAAAAGATTTTTTAAAAGACGCTAATGTGATTATTTGGACAACAACACCATGGACTATCCCAGCAAATAAAGCCCTAGCATTTAATAAAAATATTGATTATTCAGTGATTGAAATTGAAAGCTTGGAGCATTTTAAAGAGAAAAAGATTGTTGTAGCAAAAAACTTGATCGAGTCATTAATAAAATCATGTGAAATAAAGAATTATAAAATTCTTAAAACATTTAATGGAGCCGAACTTAATGGAACAGTTTGTCATCATCCATTTTTAAAATTAAATTTCACTTATGATGTGCCAATGTTAGAAGCTAGTTTTGTTGACCTTGACCAAGGTACAGGGATAGTACATTGTGCGCCGAGCCATGGTCCCGATGATTTTAATTTATGTTTGAAAAATAATATTCCATCAAGTTATACAGTTAACAACGCAGGTCTTTACACTGATGAAATACCTTTTTTTAAAGATACTCATATCTTTAAAGCAGATCCGCTAGTAATTGAAAAATTAAAAGAACAGTCTAAATTACTAAAAAATAGTAAGTTGCACCATAGTTACCCTCATTCATGGAGATCCAAAGCTCCATTAATTTATAGGGCTACTCCACAATGGTTTATATCAATGGAAAAAAATTCATTAAGAAATAAAGCTATCAAAGCAATAAATGAAACAATTTTCTACCCTCAAAAAGGTAAAGAAAGACTATTATCAATGATTGAAGGAAGACCTGACTGGTGTGTCTCGAGACAAAGAGTTTGGGGAGTTCCTTTACCTATTTTTATAAATAAGAAAACCAATGAGCCACTCAGAGACAAAGAAGTGATTGAGAGAATAGCTAAAATTTATGAGAAAGAAGGCTCAGATTGTTGGTTTACTGACGATCCTGGAAAATTTTTAGGAGATAAACATGATCCAAAAGAGTATGACAAACTCAACGATATTGTTGAAGTATGGTTTGACAGTGGTTCTACACACAGTTTTGTACTAGAAAAAAGAAGTGACCTAAAATGGCCTGCGGATATGTATCTTGAAGGATCAGATCAGCATCGAGGATGGTTTCATTCATCATTGTTAGAGTCATGTGGTACAAGAGGAAAAGCCCCATTTAAAAGTATTCTTTCCCATGGTTTTGTGGTTGATGGCAAAGGACTTAAAATGTCAAAATCGTCAGGTAATGTTATTTCTCCCGAAGAAATTCTAAAGAATTACGGTGCAGATATTCTAAGAGCATGGGTAGCATCTTCAGATTATTCAGAAGATTTAAGGATAGATAATAATATTCTGGCACAACATGCAGAGTCCTATAGAAAAATTAGAAATACCTTTAGGTTCATACTTGGAAATATTAAAGATAATTTTGTAGAACAAAATTTTGCAAAATTAGAAATAGATAAACTAAGTGAATTAGACCAATACATTCTTCACAAACTTTTTGTATTAGACGGTGCTATAAAAGAAAATCTCAAAAATTATAATTTCCATAAACTTTATAAAGAATTATTAAATTTTTGTTCCTTAGATCTCTCGTCTTTTTATTTTGATATTAGAAAAGATGTCTTATATTGCGACAGTTTAAATTCAAAAAAAAGAAAGGACTGTGTAACAATACTGAATATAATACTAGAGTGCTTAATAAAATGGTTTGCACCTATTTTCGTATTTACTACTGATGAAATTTACAGTTTGATAAGTAAAGATAAAAAAAATATTCATGAATACGAGTTCCCAAAGATTCCAAGTAAATGGAATAATCAAAATCTAAGTAATAAGTGGAGTAGACTCTATGATATCAAACAAGAGGTAAACATCGCAATTGAAGAAAAGAGAGCAAATAAAGAAATCGGCTCAAGTTTAGAAGCTGAACTCAAGATAACTTCTAACAAAGAAATTTTTGATTTATTAGATGGAATGGATTTACCTGAGTACTTCATTACATCGAAAGCTGACAAATTTAAAAATGATATTGACGATAAATTAACGATTGAGGTTAAGAAAACAAGCGGAACAAAATGTCCTAGATGTTGGAAAATTTTAAAGACAAAATGCGCAAGATGTGGTGAAGCTACAGTAAATTAATAAATGAATATTGTAAAAAATTTTGAAAAAATAAATTTACCTTCTTTGTTTACTAAGAATAATCTAGTTTCATTTTTTGTTATAATAATAGTTTTTTTACTAGATAGAATTTCAAAAAATATAATAGTTAATTCAGAATTGATTGAAAATGATATTTATGTAAATGATTTCCTTAATTTTGACTTAACATGGAATACAGGAATTGGATTTGGTTTTTTTAGTTCAAATTCTCAAATGATTTATAATTCAATTACCTTTTTTATTGGAATTGTAATTATTGCAATTTTTTTCATCTTATTAAAATCAAAGCTAATTGATAAATTACTATTTGCTTTAATATTGGGAGGGGCTTTAGGAAATTTTTACGATAGAATCACGTATTTTGCAGTGCCTGATTTTATAGATTTTCATTATCAAAATTTTCACTGGTTTACATTTAATATCGCAGATATATTTATTTCATTAGGAATTATTATTTTATTACTAAAAGACTTTTTAATAAAAAATGTTAAATAACAAAAAAATATTAATATTATTTGCAAGTATTCTTTTTTTTAACTCTTGTGGTGGTGATGTCGGTAAGGTTTTAAGAAATGAAAAAATTCAAAATACTGATGAATTTTTGGTGAAAAAAAGAGAGCCATTAATTTTACCACCAGACTATAATAAAATGCCTAGTCCTGGTTCTTTAACAAAGCAAAAAGAGAAAAACGAAGTAGAAAATATATTAAAAATACCTGAGGAAAGTAGTAATGAAATTAAAAACGAAAACTCAGTCGAGCAATCCATAATTGATAAAATTAAAAAGTGAAAAATAATAATATAATATACAAAAACCAAATACAAAAAAAATATTTGAATACGAAAATTGAAAATAGATTGAAAATAAATTTTCCAAAAATATTTTTGAAATTTTACAAAGATAAAGATATACCCAACAATCCTTTTTATACTCTTAATAAAAATTACGATTATAAATTTAATAAAAAGGAATTATTTAAATTTAAAAAATATAAAAAAGTAGTTATAATTGGAATGGGTGGATCGATACTTGGTGCAAATGCAATTTATTCATTTTTAAAAAAAAAAATAAAAAAAGAATTTTTATTCTTAAATAATATTGATGAAACAAAATTAGAATTTATTAAGAAAAAAAAGGATTTAAATAAAACATTATTTTTAATTATTTCAAAATCAGGTAATACAATTGAAACTTTATCAAACCTTTTTGCATTAAAGGTTGTTAAGAAAAAAGCAAAAAATATTATAATCATTTCAGAAAAGTCTAATAATTTTTTATATTCATATGCAAAAAAAATGAATATTTATCATATTGAGCATAAAAATTATATTGGTGGTAGATTCTCAGTATTTTCTGAAACTGGAATAGTCCCAGCTCTTCTCATGGGTTTGGATATAAACAAGTTTAAAGCAAATACATTGAATTGCTTTAAACAAAAAAATAAATCATTTTTAAAAAATAGTTCTATAAATATGACTAATCTTTTAAATACTGGAAAAATAAAAAATTTAATTTTCGTGAACTATCTGCCCGAATTAAATGAATTTTTTTATTGGTGCCAACAATTAATAGCTGAAAGTTTAGGGAAAAAAAATAAAGGTTTTTTGCCATTTGTATCCTCAGCTCCGAGGGATCATCACAGTTTATTACAACTATATTTAGATGGACCGTCAGATAAGATTTTTAATATTTTTAGTTTAAGGTCTAAAAAAAAGAAAAATATTATTAATCTGAGCGACAACAACTTCAATTTTTTAAAAGGCAAAGCTTTAAATGAAATAAAAAGAGCTCAGAAAAATGCACTTATACAATCTTTAAAAAAAAATAAAATACCTTTTAGAGAAATCGAAATTTCTGAAATTAATGAAGATACACTAGGTGAATTATTTTCATACTTCATGTTGGAGACTGCAATTATTGGTAAATTATTAAATATAAATCCTTTTGACCAGCCAGCAGTTGAAGAAGTTAAAATTACTACAAAAAAATTATTAACTTAAAAATTTAGCAAATATAATTTTTGATCTACCGTATTCTTTCGTTGTCAAAATATTTAATATTTTAATAAGTTGATCGAAACTACCTATTTCTCTATGTATAACAATTAGATGGTCGGTTTTGTATATTTTTCTTTGTCGAATTAATCGTAAATCACCGAGGATTTTTTTTTCTGCAAATGGAGGGTCCAAAAAAATAATGTCATATTGTGTTGAAATATTTGACTCCAAAAAATTAACAACATCATCATTCACTACAATTGACTTCTTAATTAATGATAAATATTCTAAATTTTTTTCTAATGTATTAACAACAATTTTATCTTTTTCGACAAAAGTAGTTTCTTCAGATCCTCTAGATATACATTCAATTCCAAAGGATCCTATGCCTGAGTAAAGGTCAAGAACTTTTGATTTTTCCAATTTAACGTCTATAAGATTAGAGTGAGCAATGACATTAAATATGCTTTCTTTTACAGAATCTTTTAAAGGTCTAGTAGTTTTTGATTTCAAAAAAGAAATTGATTTACCCTTTAAGTCTCCACTTATAATTCTCATTTTTTTTTAATTACTCTCCACCCTATATCTTTTCTAAAAAAACCATACTTCCAATTAATTACTTTTAAAGTTTTAATAATATCTTTTCTAATATTATAAAATATATTTCCTGTGGAAGTAACGTTAAGAACCCGTCCTCCATTAGAAAATATACTACCATCTTTCATTTTTGTGCCAGCGTGGAAAAGCAATATTTTTTTTTTATTATCTACTTTATCTAAATTTTTAATTATTCTATTTTTTTTGTATTTATATGGATATCCCTTTGAACATAAGACTATAGTCATACATTTTATACTTTTCCATTTTATTAAAATATTTTTTAAATTATTTTTCTGAGCTTTTACTAAAATATTTAATATGTCAGTTTTCAACCTCGGCATTATTACTTGACACTCTGGATCGCCCATTCTTACATTGTACTCAATTAAATAGGGTTCATTATTTTTAATCATTAAACCGGCGTATAAGAAGCCTGTGAAGGGATTTCTTTGTTTTTTTAATTCAAGTAAAGTTGGTTTTATTATTTTATTCAAAATTTTTTTTTCTAATTCTTTATTTATTATTGGAGCCGGAGAGTATGATCCCATACCCCCAGTGTTCGATCCTTTGTCTTTTTCTTTTACTCGCTTATGATCTTGCGCAGTACCAAAAAATTTATAATTATTCTTATCTACGATTAAAAAATAACTTGCCTCTTCACCTTCAATAAATTCTTCAAGAATTAATTTTTTTGATGTTTTGAATTTGCCGAGAAAAATCTCATTAGCTACTTTTAATAATTGTTTTTCAGTTTTGCAAATAGTAACCCCCTTACCTGCAGCTAAACCATCAGCTTTAACAACTAGAGGTAAATTATTTTTTTTTAAAAATTTTTTTATATCTGACTTATTTTTACATAGTTTATAACCAGCAGTTGGTATATTTCTTTTTTTACAAATTAATTTCATAAAAGCTTTGGAGCCTTCTAATTGTGCTGCATATTTTGTTGGGCCAAATGCTTTAATCCTTTTTCTTCTCAAAAAATCAATTATTCCTTTTACTAAAGGTTCTTCAGGACCAACAATAACAAAATTAATTTTATGAAATTTTAATGTTTTTAAAAGTGTATTAAAATCAAGATAATTAATATCAATATTTTCTGCAATTTTTGCTGTTCCAGCATTTCCAGGAATGCAAATAATTTTCGTGGATTTAGCTGATTCATGAATTTTTTTGCATAAAGCGTGTTCTCTTCCACCACTACCTATCAATGCAATATTCATATAAAGATGTATTATATATAATTTATAGATGAATAAAAAAAAAGCTAAACTTAACTACAAACCTAACTCTTTTGACATAATAGAGCCAGGTGATTTTGTAATTTGTGCAGTATCAAACAAAGAGATCCCATTGAAAGATTTAAATTATTGGAATGTAGAGTTACAAGAAGCTTATTTTTCTCCAATAGAGGTCAATATAAGACATAAAGAACTAACTAAAAAGAAATAATTTACTTCCATCTATTGTGTGTCCATATCCACTGATAAGGATTATCTTTAATCATCGTTTCCAATATTTTATTAATTTTGTTCGAAGTATCTAGTTTATCATTTAAAGAGGTATAAGGAATTGGTTTAAAAACTTTCATTACAAAACTATCATCTTCCTTTCTTTTAATAAATACAGGCACAATGTCTAACTTATACTTTAATGCAAGTTGTGCTGGCAAAGTAGTCGTCAACGCAGGTTTTCCAAAAAAATTAATTTTTTCTCCTTCACTTAATCTTTGATCAATCATTAATGCAATACTATGTTTTTTATTGATAAAATCTATAGCTTGCTTAACACCTACACGACCTTTTTTAATTTGATTACTGCAAACATACTTTTTTCTTAAGTACTCCATCAAAGGATTAAGAAAAAAGTTATTTAATGGTCTATAAATTGTAGCTAATTTTATATTTTTTTTTGTTATCTCCATGGACATTAATTCAAAATTTGCAAAATGCCCTGAAAAAAAAATTACTGGCTTATTATTATTAAAAATTTTGTCTAAAATTTCTTTTCCTTCTATTACAATATCTGTTTGACTATTTCTTAATTTCTTTAAAAAAATATATTCAATAAAAGTTTTACCATAGTTTTCCCACATTTCTTTTTTGATTTTGTTTGTATTATCTGTTGAAATATTTTTTGAGAATATATCTAGATTCTTATCTATAATTCTATTTGATCTTATTAAAGGTCCCGCAATTCTAAATATTGTAGAAAATAGTTTTCTACTTAACTTGAGACCAAGAATTTTAGCTATTAAAAAAAATAAATATATAAAAAATGCTTCAAAAAAATATTTTACAATTTTAATCATATAAGATTTAAGATGCTTTTCATCATTTTTTCTTTTTCTAAGATTTCTAGTTTTAATTTTAAAAAATTTATATTTTTAAAACCGAATTTTTTAATTCTCAAAAAATCTTTTTCCGTTGTAATGATATCATAGCCATTTTTAGAGGACTCTTTTATCATTTTTTCAATTTCTATTTTTTTGAATTCATAGTGATCAGGAAATTCCAGTTTTTTTTGCAAGTCTAAATTGTTATTTACAAGTAAATCAAAAAAATTAGCTGGGTTTCCTATGCCCGCAAATGCATAAAGTTTTTTATTTTTAAATTCAGCTATATTAACTGGCACGTATTTTGTGTAAAAAATTTTAATTTTATTTGATATACCAGCAATTTTTTCTTCAAAAGAAAGATTTCTATTTCCATTTATTATTACGATTTGACTTGATTTGATAGAGTTGAGGCTTTCTCTAAGAGGTCCGGAAGGAATTGTCATTTCATTTCCTGCCAGTTGCTTGCTATTAAAGCACAAGATATTTAAATCTTTTTTTATAGAATAATCTTGAAAGCCATCATCTAATATTGCAACGTCATGACCTTTTCTTTCTGCCATTCTAATTGCATTGATCCTTTTTTTGTCCAAAAATAAATAGTTAGTATAAGTATTAATTAAGTTATGCTCATCATATTGATCAGAGTAAAATTTTTTAATGATTGCTGGTTTTTTTCCGATTTTTAACAATTCAGAAGCTAAAGATATTGATAAAGGTGTTTTGCCAGTCCCACCTAAATACAAGTTTCCGACACAGATAACGGGTATATTACAATTATATTTAAAGGTAATTTTTTTCATTAAAAATATTACTAATTGAAGTGTTAATGAAATAGGAAGAAGTAATATTGATATGATATTTTTTTTCTTGTCCCAAAATTTTGGTTTAAATATTTTCATTTAATTAATATTTTGTTAACTTCAGCATGAGTATCTACTAAGATTTTATCGCCTAAATCGTTAATAATCTTAATTTTGGTATCTTTGTCTTTGCTAGTAGTTTTGAAATCAATGCTTATTTTATTTGATAGCTCATTTTCGCTATTTATAATTTCAGAGATGTCATTTTTTTTTAGTAATTCATAAATTTCTTGAAAATTATATATATAGGGACCACTATAAATTTTGCATCCTAATTTAGCTGCTTCAATAGGATTTTGACCAGCCACTTTCTCTAATTTCTTAATTAAGGATTTGCCTATAAAAACACTTTTACAAAGCTTGAGATACTTAGAGGTATTACCGTAGGAATTTATTATAATAATATCTTTTTTTTCATCGATTTTTTCATCATTTGATAAGATTTGATTTTCTAAATTTAATTTTTTACAAACAGATTGCACACTTTTAACTTTATTAATGTGCCTAGGAATTATAATTGTTGTTAAATTGCTAAAAGTATTTTTTAAAATGCGATGAACATTTAAACAAAATAAATTTTCTTTATTGTGAGTGCTTAATGCACACCAAAAAAATCTTTTATTCAAATCATTATTAATAATAGGTACTTTATTATTAACTATTACTTCGCCAGCAAGTTTTAGATTTCCTAAATATTTTATATTTTTTACATTAAGTTTTTGTAAGTATTCTTGAGTTTGAATACTCGATGATAAACATAAGTCAAAATTGCTAAATATTTCTTTAGCAGTTTTAGGAACAGTATTCCACTTTAAAAATGTTTTTTTTGTAATTCTAGCATTTAAAAGTATCAGTGGAATTTTTTTTATTTTTATTTGGTTTATAAAATTTGGCCATATTTCAGACTCAACAAAGATTGCAATACTTGGAGACCAACCATCTAAAAATATTTTAATTAATTTTGGTCTATCGATAGGAAAAAACCTATGTATTATATTTTGTTTATTAAATATTTTTTTTATTAAACCTGCTGAACTTAAGGTCTGCGTAGTAATTAAAAATTCATAACTCCCTTCATTGTCAAATTTTTTGATTAAAGGGACAATACTTTTAATTTCTCCTATACTTGCAGCATGAAACCATATTAATTTTTTTTCTGATTTTTTTAGAATATTTAAAGAGGATGCAAATAATTTTTCTTTATATCTAACTTTGTCTTCTTTATAAAAAAAAGTTCTTAAAAAAATTATAATTGTTACTAATGGAAAAAAAAAATTTACTAAAAAACGATACAATTTAAGCATTTACTTCAGCTGATTTTTATAAAGAGACTTATATTCATTGTTATTGTCAATAAGTTCTTTATGATTTCCACTACCTATAATTTCTCCATTTTTTAAAACAAATATTTTATCGGCAGAGTGAATAGTTGAAAGTCTGTGAGCTATAACTAAAGTTGTTCTACCTTTAATTAAGTTATTAATTGCATCTTGGACCACTCTTTCAGACTCTGCATCTAAAGAAGAAGTAGCTTCATCTAAAAGTATAATTGGAGATTTTTTTAGAATAGCCCTAGCGATTGATATCCTTTGTTTTTGGCCACCAGATAATTTCACTCCATTTTCACCTACAATCGTCTCATATTTATTTGGTAATTTTTCAATAAACTGATCTGCTGCTGCATAAGCGCATGCTTTTTCAATTTCTTCCTGTGAAGCACTTGAATTAGCATAGGAAATATTATTTCTTACTGTGTCATCAAATAAAATTACATCCTGGCTTACTAAAGAGATTTTTTTCCTTAAAGATGTTAAGTTTATGTCTTTTATATTTTGTCCATCGAAATTAATCATACCTTCTTGAGGATCATAAAATCTTGGTATTAAATTTATTAGCGTACTTTTTCCTGCACCACTTTGACCAACTAAAGCGGTGACTTTTCCTCCCTCTATTTTTATATCAATATTATTTACAGCTCTTTCATTAGTTGTTTCATATTTAAAACCAACGTTTTTAAATTCAATAGTACAATCTTTAGTCAGCAAACTTGGCAAATGTGCTTCATTTTTAATTGTTATTGGTTTGTCTATTACAATAAATATTCTATTAGCAGCAGCAGATCCTTGATAAGCAACCATGTTGAGTGTGGCTAAAGATCTTATAGGCTGGTAGGCAAGCATCATCGCTGCTAAAAAAGAAAAAAAATTATTTATACCAATTTCACCAGTATTGATTAATTTTCCAGAGTAAAATATAAATCCGGCAATCATAATTCCAGTTAAAGCCTCCATTATAGGGGTAGCTCTGATCATAATACTTGCTATTCTTATATTCTTATCAACTAAAGAGTTGATTTCTTTATCAGCATTTTGATCTTCTTCTTCTTCTTTTTGATAAATTCTTATCATCTTTGAAGCTCTAAAAATATCAGATAGAAACGAAGTAAGATTTCCAGAAATTAAACTTGCTTGCACAGATGCTTTACCGATTTTTTTTCCTAAATTTTTTGCTAAACCACCAGCTAATGGAATCATTAATATTGCAAACAATGCAAGTTTCCAATTTTGGTAAAACATTACACCAACTAAAAAAATTACTGAGAAACTATCTTTCATTAAATTTAAAACACCTGTGCTTACTAGATGTTGAACTTGTCCAGCATCATACATGATATTAGAAATATATTTTCCAGAATGTCTCGAGTCTAAAGTTTGTAAGTCAGAAAATAAAATAGATCTTGCTACCTGTTTTTGAAGTTTACCTGCAATTTTTTGTCCAACAATATTTATATTCAACCTTGCAAAATAGAGTGACAAACCTTTAGCTGAAAAAGTAATTATTATAGCAATAGGAATTAACCATGCTAGGGTTTGATCTTTATCTATAAATATTTTTTTTACTGCAGGATCTAGCAACCAAGCAGTTGCTGACGATGTACCTGCAACAATTATTGATAAGACAAAACACAACAAAATTCTTTTAATATGAAATCTTACATAATGATTATGTAACCTTTTTAAAATAATCTTTAATTCATTTAATTTCATAATTTAAAATAGAATTATAGCAATAAATACAAAAAAACCTGAGAAATTATTAATCTTAAAAGATTTCAAACAACTCAATGGATCATCTTTTTTAAAATTATATATTTGATAGCTTAAACTAAATATAAATAAAAACAAAAATAATGTTGCAAAATTGAATTCCATATTATCTTTGAACAAATAAAGTACCAATAAAGATGTTAGTGAATAACATATGCCAACAAATAGTTTAATATTTTTTTTAAATTTTATTGCGGTAGATTTTATCCCAATAATTTCATCATCAAAAATATCTTGAACACCATAAATAGTGTCATATCCCAATGTCCAAAATATGGCTGCTATATATAGCAAGATTATATCAATGGAAATTTCATTTGTAATAGCTGTCCAACCCATTATTAAGCCCCAATTAAATGTTAAACCTAAAAATAACTGAGGCCAATAAGTTATCCGTTTCATATAAGGATAGGAAAAAGCTAATATCATTGATGACATACCTAATATTATCGTCAAGAAATTAAATTGAATTAAAATTAGGAAAGCCAAGAAACATAATAAAATTACGTATGTTAAAGATCTTTTTACAGAAATTTGCCCGTCGGTAATTGGCCTATGTTTAGTTCTCTCAACTTTTTTGTCTAAATCTTTATCAACTATATCATTTACAATACAACCTGCGCTTCTCATCAACAAAGAACCTAAGAAAAAAAAAATTAGGTATAATAAAAAAATATTTTGGTCCTTATCAATTTTGTAGGCATAGGACAATCCCCATGAGCAGGGCCAAAATAAGAGCATAAATCCTATTGGTTTATTTAATCTTGTTAAATCAATAAAAATTTTTAAATGTTTCATGAAATTATGTCTTGTAAATACCAAACACTATCTACATAATCAATTTGATTCGATATGGATATAGATTATACAGTTGCAGCTTTAATGTTTCCCGCAATACCACTAATGATGACAATGTATAGTAATCGGTTTCATACATTGAGTGCTTTGATAAGAAAAATCCATGATCAATATACTTTTGAAAAAAGATTTCCGCCTGAGTGGGAAAATCAACTACATGTTTTAAATAAAAGAACAAATTATTTAAAATATGTTATGGGTTTTGCAGCTTTTGGTTTTCTTTTCAATATGGGAACGGTTTTATTACTGTATTTAGATCTTGTTTTTTTTGCAAGGTTAAGTTTTGCTTTTTGTTGTCTTTGTATGATTTTTTCAATTTTTTTATTCCTGCAAGAAATAAGACTTTCCAACGCAGCTTTAAAGTATCATTTGAGTGATATGGCTTCCATGAAAAAAGATTTATAATTTTTTATTTATTAAATTCTTTTTGAATAAAGAGATCCCATTTTTAATTTTATGATTGTAAGAATCTTTAAATGTATCTAATTGCCAACCTTCCATTCTAGAAACAATTGTTTCAAGATTTTTTGATTTCCATTCATTATTTGTATTTTCATCTTTCCATAATTTTTTTTCTTCATCAGTTCTTGCACAACCATAACAATATCCTGTAATAGGATCTGTTTTACAAATGCTGATACATGGTGAAACTATTTTATTTTTAATCATGGAATAAGAATAGCTGGACCTAATAATTTTCTTGACTCTAGGTCTTTATGAGCTTGATTAGCTTCAGCTAACTTATATTCTTTTGCAATTTTGATTTTGATTTTCCCAAATTTAACTTTTTCAAATATTTCATCAGCACCAGCTTGAAGTTCTTTTTGGTTTGAAAAATAATGACCTATTGTAGGTCTAGTAAGAAAAAGACTTTTGGATTGTATATCTTTAGGAACGTTAACAGGATCTAATGGACCTGAGGCATTTCCAAAACTCACCATCATCCCTCTAGGTTTTAGGCAAGCTATAGATCCTTGAAATGTTTTTTTTCCAACACCGTCAAAGACTGCTGGTACACCCTCATTATTAGTAATCTCCATTACTTTTTTTGAAAAATCATCTTTAGTGTAATTTATTACGTGGGAGTAACCATTTTCTTTAGCTATTTTAATCTTTTCGTCTGATCCTACGGTTCCAATCACTTTAGCGCCAATACTGTTAGCCCATTGAGCAAATATTTGACCAACTCCTCCAGCTGCTGCATGGAATAGTACTGTTTCGCCTGCTTTTAACACATAAGTTTTACAAATTAAGTAGTTAGTAGTTAATCCTTTTGTCATTAATGTTGCTGCGAGTTTATGAGAGATTCCCTCTGGGACTTTAACAGCAATCTTTGCAGGTATAATTCTTTGCTGAGAATATGCTCCAATTGGCATAGATGCATATGCAATGTTATCCCCTTTATTAAAATTTTTTACATTAGATCCGACCTCATCGATTTTACCAGCAGCTTCTAATCCAATACCACTTGGTAATGATAAAGGATAAAGACCAGATCTATGATAAGTATCAATATAGTTTAAACCTATAGCGTGATTGGTGACTTTAATTTCATTTGGACTAGGTGAACCTATATTTACTTCTTTAAGTTCAAGTACATCTGGACCACCATTTTTACTTAAAATTATTGATTTAGACATTTTTTAAGCAACGTACTGGATCTTTTAGTATTTAGCAAATTTTCCGTTATTATAATCTTGAATTGCTTCGAGAATCTCAGCTTTCGTATTCATAACAAAAGGGCCACCTCTAGCAATAGATTCCCCAATTGGTCTTCCTGCGATAAAAAGAAACTCACTTTTTTTATTAGCCTTAACAACTAACTTATTGCCTCTCTCTAATAAAATTAAATTTGAGTTATCAGTTTTATTATGATTTTTATTACCAATATTTAACTCTCCATCAAGCAAATATATAAAAGAATTGTGACTTTCAGGAACTTCACATTCAAATTTTTTATCTTCATTTAAAACTATATGAAAATAAATAGGTTCTACATTATGATTGGTCTGTGGGCCTTTGGCTTTTTCAAATTGCCCAGCTATAACTTTAACAATTTTGTCGTCATCTTTATGAATACCTAGTTCATTACCTTTAATATAAAAGTATTCTGGTTTATTTTTTTTGAATTTTGCGGGCATATTAATCCATAATTGAAATCCTAGCAATTTACCACCAGCCATCGCAGGCATTTCAGAGTGTATTATACCTCTTCCTGTTTTCATCCATTGTACATCACCAGGTTTCATTTTTCCTTTTGAACCAATACTATCCTCATGTTCGAATTGGCCATGAAGCATATAGGTAACAGTTTCAATACCTCTGTGCGGATGGGGTGGAAATCCTGCAATATAATCATCTTTATTTTCAGAACCAAATTCATCAAGCATTAAAAATGGATCAATATAGTCTGCTTCAGGCGTGCCTATACTTCTCTTTAATTTTACCCCAGCTCCATCGGACGCATTTAAAGCTTTAATAATTTTTTTTACTTCAACTTCAGACATTTCAAATTATAACTATTTAATTATATCCAGTAACTGCGTTAAATTGTTTATTTCTTTATTGGGGTGATAATCCAAATTATCAAATATTGTATTATTTCTATTGACCCATATAGCATTATAACCATAGTTTCCACCTCCCGAAACATCCCAAGTATTTGAACTCAGGAATGTTATTTGATCTGGTTTAATTCCATATTTTTTAACTGGAAGTTCATATACTTTCGAGTCAGGTTTATAAATCTTCACTTCTTCAATAGAGAAAAGATCATCAAAAAAATTATTTAAATTATTGCTTCTAATTAGCTCATTGAGAAGGGCAGGTGTTCCATTTGAAAGTATACTAATTTTAAAACTTCTTTCTTTTAAATTTTCTAAAACTTCTTTAGCTTCAGGGTATAATGAAAGAACTTTGTAAAGTTCTAACAAGTCTTTTTTCATATTAGAATTAATATCAAAAACTTTCATTGATTTATCTAAACTTTCCTCAGTAATTTCCCAAAAATCTTTATGTCTTTTCATTAGACTTCTTAACCAAGTATATTCTAATTGAGTGGTCCTCCAAAAGTTTGAAAAACCCTCCCACTTTGCTCCAATTTTATCTTTACACTTTTCTGCAGCAGAATTTACGTCGAAAAGAGTACCGTAAGCATCAAACACAACTGCCTTAGTTTTCATAATTTATTTAATGTTATGTGAACCATCACATAATGGTTGATCGTTTGTTTGTTTACACGTGCAGAAAAAAACTTTTTTAGATTGATCAGCTAAATATTTTAAGGGAGTAAAATCAGTTCCTTTATGCGAACCATCACAAAAAGGTTGTTTTGAACTTATACCGCAAGTGCACCAAAAATAAGATTTTCCCTCCAACACATCAACACCAACTGGTGATTCTGCAGCTCTTTTACCTTTTTTCACTTAGCTCCTTTAAATCTTTTAATTTTATTTATAGTATATACTTATGAACATTAGATTATATCATCCAAACAGTATACTAGAAAATTCTACAAGCTTGTTAAGTAAGGAACATACTCATTATGTTGTTAACGTTATGCGACTCAAAAGAGGGTCAAAATTAAACTTTTTTAATAAAAATGGAGAATGGAAGAGTGAAGTAATTTTTCTAGACAAAGACAGAGTTGAAGTCAAATTTTTAGAAAAAATTAAAGAAGCAAATAGTTTACCTAAAATCCGACTAGCTATTTGTTTAGTCAAAAAAAATGCCATGGATACTATTTTGCAAAAAGCTACAGAGCTTGGAGTTAGTAAAATAATTCCAATAGTTTCAGAGAGAACAGAAGTTAAAGAATTAAATCATGATAGAGCAAAGAAAATAGTTATAGAGGCAACTGAGCAATCAAATCAACTTATGCCTCCTGAAATTACTGATGTAATTAAATTAAAAGATTTTTTAAAAACTTTTGAAGAAAATTCAAAACTTTTATTTGCTGATGTTAATTCAAAAGATCAATTAAAAATTGAAGATCTTAAAAATTCTAAATCTTTTTGTGTATTAATTGGTCCCGAGGGTGATTTTTCACCAGCCGAGCGTGAGTCTATCCTTCAAAATAGCGCTGCAAAACCTTTTACGATATCAAAAAATATATTGAGATCAGATACCGCAGTAATTAGCGCGATTTCATTGGTAAATTTTATCAATAATTTTCATTAATTGTCGCATTAATTGAAATTGTTAAATCATCTAAAAACTGTATAAAAACTAATGTTTAAAAAAATTGTATTAATAATATTCTCAATAATGCCGTCTTCATTGCTAGCCAATGAACCAAAAGATTGGCAACTAGGATTTCAAGAGTCAGCTTCAAAAAGCATGAGCGATATCGTTTGGTTTCATGATTATATGTTATTGCCAATTATTACAGCGATTACAGCTTTTGTTTTATTTTTATTATTGTATGTATGTGTAAGGTTCAGAGCTTCAAAAAATCAAGTAGCTTCAACAACTAGTCACAATACTGTGATCGAAGTTATTTGGACATTAATACCATGTTTGATTTTAATTGTTATGGCTGTGCCTTCATTTAAAGTTTTATATTCACAAGATGAAATACCAAAAGCTGATGTAACTATAAAAGCCGTAGGTTATCAGTGGTATTGGGGATATGAATATCCAGATGAAAATATAATTTTTGACTCATATATGATTGAGGATAAAGATTTAAAAGAAAATCAACCTAGACTATTGACGGTAGATAATGAAGTTTATGTTCCAGTTAATAAAGTTGTTAAAGTAATGATTACAGCTAATGATGTTTTACACGCATGGGCGCTCCCTTCGTTTGGAGTAAAAAGAGATGCTGTGCCAGGTAGAATTAATGAAACTTGGTTTAAGGCTGACAGAACGGGTACTTTTTATGGCCAATGTTCTGAACTATGTGGCATAAAACATGCTTTTATGCCAATCACTGTAAATGTCGTAACAGAGGACGAATATAAAAAATGGCTAGAGGAAGCGAAAGTAAAATTTGCTAAAGAAACAATTGATAAAAAAATGAGAATTGTTAAAAATATGAGAGAATTAAAATAGATATGTCCACAATAGCTTCCACTAACGATCATCATCATAACCCAACTGGTTGGAGAAGATGGGCATACTCAACCAATCATAAAGATATTGGAACGATGTACTTAGTCTTTGCAATTATTGCAGGATTAATTGGTTCTGCATTTTCTGTTTTGATGAGAATAGAATTAATGCACCCTGGCGACGGTATTCTTGGTGGCAATCACCACTTATATAATGTCTTGGTAACAGGCCATGGTTTGATAATGATATTTTTTATGGTAATGCCGGCAATGATAGGGGGCTTTGGTAATTGGTTTGTGCCAATCATGATAGGAGCTCCAGACATGGCATTCCCAAGAATGAATAACATTTCTTTTTGGTTATTACCTGTCGCATTTATCTTATTGTTAAGCTCTATTTTTGTCGATGGCCCTCCAGGAGCACAAGGTGTTGGCGGCGGTTGGACAATTTATCCTCCTCTTTCATCTAAAACAGGTCAACCAGGTCCTGCAATGGATTTAGCAATTCTGAGCTTGCACGTAGCAGGCGCTTCTTCAATTTTGGGAGCAATAAATTTTATTACAACAATTTTGAATATGAGAACACCAGGAATGACTTTACATAAAATGCCTTTATTCTCATGGTCAATCTTAGTAACCGCGTTTTTGCTTTTACTATCTTTACCAGTTTTAGCTGGAGCAATTACAATGCTATTGACTGACAGAAATTTTGGTACGGCATTTTTTGAAGCTCAAACAGGTGGAGACCCAGTTCTTTTTCAACACTTGTTTTGGTTTTTTGGACATCCAGAGGTTTATATATTAATATTGCCTGGTTTTGGAATGATAAGCCATATTGTTTCAACTTTTTCAAAAAAACCTGTCTTTGGTTATCTCGGTATGGCCTATGCAATGGTAGCTATAGGCGTAGTTGGATTTGTTGTATGGGCTCACCATATGTATACAGTTGGATTAGATACAGATACAAAAGCATATTTTTTAGCTGCAACAATGATTATTGCAGTACCTACGGGCATTAAGATTTTCTCTTGGATAGCTACTATGTGGGGAGGTTCAATTAGTTTTAAAACACCAATGTTATGGGCTATTGGCTTTATATTTTTATTTACATTGGGTGGGGTTACAGGAGTTGTACTAGCAAACGCTGGAGTAGATACAGCTCTTCACGACACGTATTATGTTGTAGCACATTTTCATTACGTTTTATCTTTAGGAGCTGTTTTTGCAATTTTTGCAGGCTGGTATTATTGGTTTAGTAAAATGAGTGGCTATGAATATTCTGAATTTTTAGGAAAATTACACTTCTGGTTAACTTTTATAGGGGTAAATTTAATTTTTTTCCCTCAACATTTTTTAGGACTTGCAGGAATGCCAAGAAGATACGCTGACTATCCAGATGCATTTGCAGGGTGGAATTATATTTCTTCAATTGGCTCTTATATATCAATAATTGGGTTAGCAGTATTTTTACTAAATCTTTTATATTCATTTTTAAAAAAAAGAAAAGCAGAACAAAATCCTTGGGGAGAAGGTGCTACAACACTGGAATGGACAGTAACATCACCACCGCCATTTCATACTTTTGAAGAGCTACCTAAAGTAAAATAAATTGAGTCAAATATTAACAAAGCGCAGAAGTACTAAGTTAAGTTTAGCTTTTAACTTGCAATCATTCTTTAATTTAATGAAGCCAAGAGTGATGTCATTGGTTTTATTTACTTGTATGGTTGGAATGTTAATTGCTCCGAGTCCTGTTTCTTTATTGTCTTCTCTGGTTTCGTTATTAGCAGTTGCAATGGGATCTGGTGCAGCTGGTGCCTTAAATATGTGGTACGAGTCAGACCTAGATGCATTGATGAGCAGAACGTGTCTTAGACCTATACCAACGGGAAAAGTTAAAAAAGATCAAGCTCTGTACTTTGGTTTGGTGTTATCTATTTTATCAACTGGTCTTTTATATTTTTCATCAAATCTAGTTTCCTCATTCTTATTAGCTCTGACAATCTGCTTTTATTTTTTTATATATACAATTTGGTTAAAGAGAAAAACTCCACAAAATATTGTTATTGGTGGAGCAGCAGGTGCTTTACCACCAGTTATTGGGTGGACTATAGCGACAGGACAAGTTTCAATTGAACCTATTATATTATTCTTAATAATATTTTTTTGGACACCATCACATTTTTGGGCATTAAGCTTGTATAAAACTGGTGATTATAAAAAAGCCAAAATACCAATGTTGCCTTTAATTGTGGGAATACAAAAAACAAAACTTAACATATTAGTTTATGCTTTAGCTATGCTGCCAGTGGTTATTGCTCCTTATTTATTTAACTTTGCTACAATAATTTATCTACTGATTTCTTTAATTATGACTTCATATTATATTTTATTATGTTTAAATTTATACAAAGAGAATAATTTAAAAATCTCAAATATCATTGCCAGAAAGATATTTATTTATTCGATATTTTATTTATTTGTTATATTCTTAACACTTTTGGTAGATAACTTTTTAAAAGGAATATAATGAGTAAAAAAAAAAAAAATTTAATTACCGCTTTAATTTTAATTTTATTTATGGCCTTATTGTTTGTTTTAACATTTTATAACATTGGTATTTATAACAGGGAAATATAATGAATATTAATAAAAAAAAACTCACTCCAATTGTATTGATATCAATATTTTTCTTGATGCTGGGACTATCATTTGCAGCTGTTCCTTTATATGATTTATTTTGTAGAGTGACAGGGTTTGGTGGAACAACACAAAATGCTACAAATAAAGAGATCCCAAAAATTGTTGTAAATCAAGACTATAAGATGCGTTTTGACACTAATATTAATAGTACTCTTGATTGGAAATTTATACCTGAGATTAAAACATTAAATTTAAAACCAGGCGAAGTACATACCGTTAAATTTTATGTTGAAAATCCTAATAACAAAATTTCATCAGGTTCAGCGTCATTTAATGTTTCTCCTGCACCATTTGGAATATATTTAAATAAAATAGGTTGTTTTTGCTTTGAAAAACAGACATTAAAAGCTGGTGA
This sequence comes from Pelagibacteraceae bacterium AG-325-J13, assembly GCA_003282835.1. Taxonomy (GTDB): domain Bacteria; phylum Pseudomonadota; class Alphaproteobacteria; order Pelagibacterales; family Pelagibacteraceae; genus Pelagilacustribacter. The sequence goes on from QBYL01000001.1 coordinate 154,183, forward strand.
AAAGCGAGAATTCGTTTTGACTTTTTTCTTGGATCCAAAAGTTGTAGATGATAATAAAACAAAAAATATTGCTGATGTAACACTATCATTTACTTTTTTTTCATCAGATTATTATAAAAAAGACAAAGCATAAAAAAACACATGTCGTCAAAAGATAAAAAACATGGATTTCATTTAGTAGACCCAAGCCCTTGGCCGATATACGTATCATTTGCTACTTTGGTTTTAGCGTTTGGCACTGTTTACTATTTTCATACAAAAGCTTTATGGTTGCTCTTAGTTGGTTTTGCGTTAGTTGTTTATGGTGCGTTTATGTGGTGGAGAGATGTGGTTGAGGAAGCAGAGTTTCAGGGACATCATACACCTGTAGTTCAAATAGGCCACAGATACGGTATGACACTTTTTATAGCTTCTGAGGTAATGTTTTTTGTAGCATGGTTCTGGGCTTATTTTAATGCAAGTTTATTTCCCACAGAGGCAGTTGGAGCAACTTGGCCTCCGCCTGATATCAAAACATTCGATCCTTGGGATATTCCTTTAATAAATACTTTAATTCTTCTTTTGTCTGGAACGACAGTGACTTGGGCTCACCATGCTATGTTAGAGAATGACCGAAAAGCTTTGGTAAATGGTTTAGTTTTAACAGTTTTTTTAGGTTTTATATTTACTTGTTTTCAAGCATATGAGTACCTTCATGCAACTTTTACAATAGATGGAAATATTTATGGTTCAACATTTTATATGGCTACAGGTTTCCACGGCTTCCACGTCATTGTAGGTACGATTTTTTTAGCAGTCTGTCTGTTTAGATGCATGAAAGGTCATTCTAATTCAGAACACCATTTTGGATTTGAAGCAGCTGCATGGTATTGGCACTTTGTTGACGTTGTTTGGTTATTCTTGTTTGCCGCAATTTACATTTGGGGAAGTTAAAATTAAGTTGAAAAAATTAATTTTATTTAAAATTTTTGTTTTTTTATTTATAACTTTATTTTGCGCATTAGGCACATGGCAATTATATCGACTACAATGGAAACAAGATTTAATCAATCAAATTGCCAAAGGTCTTGAGTCAACACCTATAAAGTATTCTGCAAGTATTAAAAAAAATTATCAAAGAGTAAAGTTAACCGGCAAATATACATTTGATAAACAAATATACCTTTATAGTCTTAATGAAAGAGGAGTCCCAGGTTATGACGTTGTAACTCCCTTCATAACAACAAATAACGAAAATGTACTTATTAACAGAGGATGGATTAAAAAAGAGAAAAGGAATAATCTATCTGATGTCTCTGTCTATAATAATATTATTGGAATGCTAAGATTACCCAACAAGAAAAACTTATTTACTCCAGAAAATGATTTAAAAGAAAATATTTGGTTTTATCTTAATTTAAAAGAAATAGAAAAAATTTCAGGGAAAAAATTTAGTAATTACATTGTTTATCTGGAAGATAGTAATATAAGTGTTCCAAAACCGAGGAAAATTACTATAGATCTGCCAAACAATCACCTAAAATACGCTATAACATGGTATTCAATATCAATATCAATTTTATTTTATTATTTGTATTTTAGAAGAAAAACATGAACTATTTTAGCACCAGAGATAAATCACTAAAATTGAATTTTAAAGACATTTTTCTGAGAGGACTAGCTCCCGGTGGGGGTCTGTTTTTGCCAGATGAAATAAAGAAATATAAAAGTGAAGATTTAAAAAGTTTGAGTAAATTAAATTATACAGATCTTGCAACTGAAATAATTCATAATTTTTGCAAAGATGAAATAGATAGATCTGATCTTAATTTATTAATAAAAAAATCATACGAAAATTTTAAGGACTCGGAGGTCGTTAGACTTAAAGAGATAGGTAGTGTCAACCTTCTGGAACTTTACCACGGTCCTACTTTAGCATTTAAAGACATTGCAATGCAGATTATTGGAAATATGTATGATAAACTTAAGGTAACTCAAGCTAAGACTGTTAATATTGTTGTTGCCACATCAGGGGATACTGGTTCAGCAGCAATTGCTGCTTTGAGTGATAGAAAAAATATAAATCTTTTTGTGTTACATCCACACAATAAAATTTCAAAAATTCAAAGAAAAATAATGACAACTATCGGAGGCAATAATATTTACAACATAGCAATAAAAGGTTCATTTGATGATTGTCAAAAAATTGTGAAAGAACTTTTCAACGAAGATGATTTTAGATCTAAAATAAATATGTCCGGTGTAAATTCTATTAATTGGGCAAGAATTATTTGTCAAATAGTTTATTATTTTTACTCATACTTTAAATTGCAAAAAAATAATGTGAACTTCTCTGTACCTACTGGAAACTTTGGAGATATCTATGCTGGATATGTTGCTAAAAAAATGGGTTTACCAATAAATAAATTAATAGTTGCTACTAACGAAAATGACATATTACAACGTGTAATTAATACAGGCGAGTATAAACCAGATGTAGTAAAACCATCTATTACGCCAAGTATGGATATTCAGGTAGCAAGCAACTTTGAAAGATTGCTTTTTTATATTATGGATGAAAACGATAACAGTGTTATTTCTTTGATGAATGACCTTTCCTCAAAAGGGTCATTTAATTTGAAGAAAGATAAAGTAGCAAAAATAAAGAAAGATTTCGAAGGCGTTAAAATTACTGATAAAGAAACGCATAATATCATTTATAAAGTTTACAAAGATCATAAATTTATAATTGACCCTCACACTGCGACTGGTTTTGGAGCAGCAAATAAATTAAAAAATTTGAATAACATTATCGTTATAGGTACTGCACATCCATTTAAATTTAATGATACTATTAAAAAAGTGATTGGAAAAAATTTAGAGACACCAAGTCATTTAAAAATTTTCATGGATAAAGAGGAAAAATTTGATATTATTAATAATTCAAAATCAGAAGTTAAAGATTATATTTTAAATAAAACACAATGAAATTAAAAGCTGGAGACAATATACCAAATTCAGAGTTATTTTATTTAGATCAAGAAAACAATGTTAAAAAAATTAATGTTTTAGATTTATGTAAAAATAAGATAATTATTTTAGGTATGCCTGGAGCATTTACCAAAACATGTTCAGCTCTTCATTTGCCAAGTTATATAAAAAATTACGAAATGATTTTAAAAAAAGGAATTTCAAAGATTGTATGTATTGCAGTAAATGACCCTAATGTAATGAAAGCTTGGGGAGAAAATCAAAATACTGGATCTAAAATTTTTATGGTCGGAGATCCTTTTTGTAAATTTACAAAAGCTATTGGCGCTGAAGTTGATAAATCTGAAAAGGGACTTGGTGTTAGATCTAATCGATATACCATGCTAGTAGAAAATGGAAAAGTAAAAAAAATAAATGTGGAAAAAGAAACAGCTACTTGTGAACTTACTTCCGCTGAAATTTTTTTAAATGCTATTTAGTTTCTGCAACTGCTAACTTATCAACTAAATTATTGTATTTATTTCCTGCATGAGCTTTAACCCATTTCCAATTTATTTTATGTGCTTTACACAAATTGTCTAATTTAATCCAAAGGTCTTTATTTTTAACGGGTTTCCTTTTAGAACTTTTCCAGTTATTTAATTTCCATTTGTTGATCCAATCAGTAATACCATCTCTAACATATCTAGAGTCTGTATAAATTGTTATTTCAGTTTTTTTCTTAATTTTTTTAAGTGCCATAATTGGAGCTGTTAATTCCATTCTATTATTAGTCGTATTTTTTTCACTTCCTGAGATATTTAGTTCTTTTAAATCACTGTATAAAATAATTGCAGCCCATCCCCCTTTTCCTGGATTTCCTGAACAGGCACCATCAGTGTAAATTTTTAATTTCATTAAAAAAAATAATCTCCATAGTCTTTTGTATTTTTGTGAAATTCTAATCTTTTTAAGTATTCTACAGGATCTTTAGTTTTAACAATAGCTCCTTCAACTGTATTTAGGGCATCAAATACTCTTGTTAATAAAAATCTTATAGCAGCTCCTTGAGACAAAACTTTAATACTATTCTTTTCTTCGTTTGTCAGTTTTCTTATTGAAGTATATCCATCAATAAAATTTTTTGCTTTAGTTACATTAAAACTTAAATTATCTTTTAATCCATCAAAACAAAGAGCATTAAAGCAAATTGCTATTTCAAAAGCAAAAAAATCTTCACAGGAAAAATAAAAATCAATTATACCACTAAATTTATCCTTAATAAAAAAAATATTATCGTGAAATAAGTCAGCGTGAATTATACCTCTAGGTAAATTTTCTGGCCAATTATTTTCAATATCTTTGAGATTTTCCTCTATTAATTTTGGGAGATCTTGATGAATTTTTGAGCACTTCTCTTTCACAGAGCTAAATAAGTTTCTCCAAGAATTTACTGAGAGATTATTCTTCCTTTTAAATTTAAAATTTTTTGTTATTTCATGCATTTTTGCAACTTCAATTCCAATTGATTTACAATTAGCAGGCGATAAGTCTTGCTTAGCTTTACCCTCAAGAAACGTAACAATCATTAATTTTTTTCCATCAAAATCCGTTATAGTTTTGTTTTGTTTATTAATTAATGGCACAGGACATTTAAAGTTTTCTTTATTTAGCGCTGTCATTAGATTAGAAAAAAAAGGAAGATCTTCGGACTTCACTCTTTTTTCATATATTGTGAGTATGAATTTTTTCTTTTCAACTGATAAAAAATAATTTGTATTCTCTATTCCTTCTTCAATACCTCTAAATGAATTCAATTTCCCTAAATTGTAATGTGATAAAATCTGTTCAATCTTATTTTGATTAAACTTTGTATAGACAGCCATTAGTTTAATTCTTTTGGTAGTTTAAAAACAACTTTTTCTTCAGCTACTACTATTTCTTCTATTGATACCTCTCGACCTTTTTTAATATTATTAAGAAGCGCTTGAACTAATTTTTCTGGCGCTGATGCACCTGATGAAATTCCAATAGTATTTGATTTCTCAATTTCATCATAGGGTATTTCTTTTTCAGAATGCATTAATTGAGAATTAGTACACCCAGCTTTTTTAGCTACCTCAACTAATCTTACTGAATTAGAAGAGTTTCGACTTCCAACGATAAAAAACAAATCACATTTCGCTGCTATTTTTTTAACTGCGGATTGCCTGTTTGTCGTTGCATAACATATATCCTCTTTAATCGGTCCTTTAATAGCTGGAAATTTTCTTTTTAAATGTCCAATTATTTCTGCGGTATCATCAACAGATAAAGTAGTTTGAGTTATATATGCGAGAGGTCTTTTAAAATCTTCAACTTTTAATTTTTCAACATCGCTTTTAGTTTCGATTAATCTTATTGAACCTTTTGGCAATTGACCCATCGTTCCAACTACTTCAGGATGATTTTTGTGTCCTATCAATATTATTTCATATCCTTTTTTATGTAATTGTTCTGACTCTCTATGAACTTTAGATACAAGTGGGCAAGTTGCGTCAACATATGATAAGTTTTTAAATTTCGCCTCTTCAGGAACCGACTTAGGAACACCGTGGGCTGAAAAAATAATAGGTCTACTATTATCTTTTACATCTGATATTTCATCGACAAAAATAGCACCTTTTTTTTTCAATTCATCTACAACTTGTTTATTGTGCACAATTTCATGCCTCACATACACTGGCGAACCATATTTGTTAATTGATTTTTCTACTATTTCTATAGCTCTTTTTACTCCAGCACAAAATCCTCTTGGAGAAGCTAAATATATTTTAAGTTCTTTTTTCATTTTTTTCTATTAAGTACTCAAGCAATATATGCGGAAAAGTCAAAGACGCCAAACCAATAAAAATCACCTTATATATAGCTTCATCCAGCTTATAAAAATTATTTAAAAAATATATTGCTAACAAAAATATTAATCCTGTAACAAAAGTTAAAGGAATAGCTTTTTTTATAAATTTGTTTATTCCAGTTTTAAATGAATTATCTAATTCAAAAATAAGTGAAATAGAGTGCCTTATGGAATGAAGAAAACAAAAATAAATGGTAAAAGCTAAAATAGGTGTTAAAAATAAATTTAAAAGGATTAGTGATAAAAAATCCATTATCATAATTCCTTTCGTATCCACATCTTTTTTGTGCGAAATATATAAAGATGATATTAAACTTAAACATAGTAGTAATATTAAAACTTGATTACTAAAAATTTTTGATTCAAAAACATTAAAATTTAAGATTTTAAATATTTCATTCGTCGCTTCTGGCTGTAATAATAACGGAGCTATTATCACAGATGATCCCTTTAAAAAAAATAAACACTCGGCTAATAAAGACTTCTGCTTAAAAGGAAATACTGTATCTTCTTTACCGAAATGATAAGCAGCAACTACTAAAAAAAGAAATAAAATAAGATTAGGTAATATCATCCAGAAAATTATTATTAAAACTGAAACTAAAATATATGTAAAATAAAAAGAAAAAATTGATTTATACCCAAAAAGTTTAAGAAGTTTTTTTCCTTTGATATTATCTAATGCACCATGAGAAATTCCAAGTATCAATATTAAGAATAAGCAAAAAACCACTGGTTCAAAATTTAGCATGATATATAACGGGCTTATCAAAATACAAAAATTAAAAAATATTACTGAGTGTTTAAAATTTATACGTTTCATCAATTGAATAGTGCTTTAATAAAAATTAATTTAGGGATTTTACTTATAATATTAATATCTTCAAAAATATTACTTTTATTTGATAAAAATTTAATAATAGTATTTGAAGGAGCTTCAAACATGTCGAAAAATATTTTTGGCATTTTTTCTGGATGATTTTCTAAAACCTTTAAAAAAATTTTATCTAAATAATGGTATTTTTTTCCAAGATTAAACATTTTTATTTTTTCAATTTTATCAATATTTTTTACGATATATCTACTATGTTCTTGTATATTTAAAAAAGTATATCCAGTGCTTAATCTAGTCATTCCTCCAGCGGAGCCAATATGTATTGTTTTATTATTATTTAAAAATGAGGGATAAAATAGTGGTATTGATCCTTTTTCGGAAAAATTTATTTTATAATTTTTTATTCCTAAGGTATTTTTTATATAATCTTGTAGCTGTCGATCATAATCCATAATTTCTTGATCTTCTAAATTCGACAACCAAGTAGTTTCAATTAAAGCTCTATTTTTACTAAAAGGTAGAGTATAAAAAAAGTGTACGTATTTTTTTTGTTCGCAATTAAAGTCCATTAAATTTAAAATTTTATCGTCAAAAATATCTTTTGTAGTTTCAATTTCGACACCCTGAAAGTGTTGCCACAATTCAGATTGATTTCTCTCCTTTGTTGTTACACTGGTGAAGATTAATGAATTTTCTGAATTAATCTCTCTCAAATTTTTAAAAAAGCTAATATTAGAATTTTTTGTAAGTTTAGAATTAATTTTTTTATAAAATTTACCGCTGTCTATACTTTGATACGGAAATTTTTCACTACTATGTTCTCGATAATTTTCTAGAGTATTTACTGTAAAATTATTCCAACTTTTAATTACACAATCTTCAAAATTATGATCAAAAACTTTCCAAAAAGACCAAGTTTTATCTCTTTTATATTCCTCGCGTTGCTCAATTATAGCTAACGTTTTATTCTCTAATTTTTTATTAATTTCAAGTTCATAAGCTAATGACAAACCAGCACATCCACCCCCAATGATAATGAAGTCAAATTCTCTCATCTAGGTTCACCTCTTCCTTTAAAATAATATGGTCAACATGATTATCGTAATTAAACTTATTAACAAATAATAATTTAATAAAATCAAAAAAAGACAAAAATGTCTGAATTATTTTTTCGTATGCTGGAATATATATTTTTCCAGCTTTATTGTAATTGTCTATATTTTTTTTTTTAAGAATGTAATCTCCAATCTTTTTATATACTCGTCGAGCTACAATAACAGAAAACCTAGATCTTAAAGGTATACTACTAATTGAATTAAAAGATTTCTCATAAAATATTTCAGACTGATTAACAATCGCTTGAATTGATAAAAAATCGTGTTTTATGTACTGTCTGTTACGTTTTTTATCCTCGCAGACATCACGGGCTATATTTGTACATTGCATAGCAATACCTAGATCTATGGCTCCTTTCAAAGCTTCTTTATTATTTACTTTTAAAATTTTCGACATCATTAAACCAACAGTTCCAGCAACCCTATACGAGTAAATAAGTAAATCTTTTTTTGAAGTTATTTTAACTTTTTCCTCTAGGTCTGTCTCAACTCCATCAAATAGATCAAGCACAATTTTTTTAGAAATTTTTTCACTATTAATTATTGACCACATTTCTTTAATTACCAAATTTTCTAAATTTTTACTCACAAAATCTCTTTTAAATTTTGCAAATTTTTCTTTTCTTACTTTCAACTCGTTGTTACTATCAACAATATCATCTAAAGTTCTGCAAAAATCATATAAAGAAGAACATTTATTAAAAATTTTTTTAGATAAAAAAAAGCTAGCCCAATAAAAAGATTTTGCATGTTTTTTTAAAAGACTACTACTCATTCAAATAGCTTATCTAATACTTTAGCAGAGGATAGTACCCCAGGCATTCCAGCACCCGGATGTGTCCCGGCTCCAACAAAATATAAATTTTTGAATACTTCAGATTGATTGTGAAATCTAAAGTATGCTGATTGTGAAAATTTCGGCTGTATTGAAAATCCAGAACCATGTAAAGTTGCTAAGTCTTTTTCAAAGTAATCAGGAGTCAAATAAAAATCACTTACTACATTTTCTTTTATACCAGGCAAAACAGATCTACTCATTTTATCTAAAATTAAATTTTTAAATTTATCGCCCTCTTTAGACCAATCTATATTTGAAAGATTGTTTGGAACTGGAACCAAAACATAAAATGCATCTTGGCCATCTGGGGCCATATTAGGATCTGTTGCGGAAGGTCTGTGTAAATAATAGCTTATATCTTTTGATAATGTTTTCTCCTCAAATATTTTATTTAAATGTTTTTCGTAAGATTCGCCGAAATAAATAGTATGATGAGCTACATCATTATATTGTTTCTTAGAACCGAAATAATAAACAAATAAACCCATAGAATAATCCATTCGTTTCATTTTTTGATTGAATAAAAAGCTGTAATTATTTTTTGATTTAATTAAATTTTTGTAAACATTTGGAGGGTCGGAATTGCAAACAATATAGTTGCAATTAATTTGTTCAGAATTATTTATCTTCACTCCTTCAATCTTATCATTATTAGAGATAATTTCCGTTACCTCTGCATTTTTTATGATTTGAACTTTTTCTTCCCTCATTAATTTTTCTAAGGCAGAAACGACACTTCCTGTGCCTCCCATAGAGTAATGAATACCCCATTTTTTTTCTAAAAATAAAATCAATGTATAAATTGATGTAGTAGTAAAAGGATTACCACCAACTAAAAGAGGATGCATACTAAACACTCTTCTTAGTTTATCATTTGATATGTAATTTGAAATTAATTGATATACCGATTTATAACTTTTCAAACTCAATAAAGCTGGAATTTGCTTTAGCATGAAAGTGAGATTATTAAACGGTTTATCTGATAAATCTGTAAAACCTTTGTTAAATATCTTTTCAGTAAAATCAACTAAGTTATTATATCCTCTAAAATCATTGTCTGAAAACTTTTTAACTTCTTTCTCCATTGATTTTTCATCTCCTGAATAGTCAAATGTTTGCCCATCATTAAATACGAACCGGTACCACAAATCTAATGGCACTATTTCAACATAGTCAGAAATTTTCTTATTAAATAACTCAAATAATTCTTCTAATAGGTATGGAGCTGTAATTACGGTTGGTCCGCCATCATATATAAAATTTCCTTTTCTAAAAACTCTAGCTCTCCCTCCTAAATCTGGATGTTTTTCAACCAAGGTTACATCATAACCTTTTGCTTTTAACCTTAAAGATGCGGCTAAACCACCAAAACCTGATCCTATTACTATTATTTTTTTTGCCATTTTATATATGGCCTATACTAGCTGGATTTTTTCTTAAGTGCTAATTTTGTTTCTTCGATACTAGCATTGAAAATTTTATCTAATTTGCTTTTATCTATTGAGTTTTGTAATAATTTTTCAACTGACTCAATAGCTATTAACACCGATGCATTTTTGATGTCTTTTATTGATTGATTTTTTAGCTGCCTAATTCTCTCCTCAGCACCTTTTCTTCTTCTTTCCATCAAGTTGTGGAACTCTTCATTTGTTTTAATAATTTCTTTTTCAGCTTGCTCATTAGCGTTATTAATCATTAACTTAACTTTAGCTTTAGAACTACTAATCTTTTTTTCATTTTCGATTAATATATTCTTTGCTTCATCTTTAAGTTTTTCTGCTTCAATAATTTGTTTTTTAATATTGGAGATATTTTCTTCTAGACTGTTTAAGATCTTCTGAGGTATCTTAAAATAAATCAAAATACATAAGAAAATGAGAAAAGATATTGCTACCCAAAAAGTTGCATTAACTATCATAAATGTTTACCTAAATTTTGTTTTGATGTTTCTTCTATTACAGCTTTAACACTACTTGTATTGAGCTTATCACCAGATAAATTTTCAATAATATTTGCAGCGATCTCTTCAGAAATAAGTTTAATTGAAGATATTGAGTTTTTTTTAACCTCAATTATTTCTTTTTGAGCTTTATAAATTTCACCCTCAATTTCTTTTTCCATTGCATCCTTTTTAACTTGTATATCCTTGCTTAATTTATTTTTAGAGTCTAAATACATTTTAGCAATTTCTTTTTTTGTATTTTCAATTATTTTTTCATACTCCTTTAATTTAATATCAGAGAGCTCTTTAAATTTGTTAGCATCATCTAAATCATCCTTAATTTTTCTTTCCCTATTATCAAGGTTATTCTTGATTTTTGGTAAGTAAAATCTTGAAATTGATATGTAAAGAATTGTAAATGTTAATATTAGCCAAAAGGCCTGAGAAGCCCAATATTTTGGGTCCAGCTGAGGCATACCAGCCTCAGCTGCAAACAAATTTGTATTTATAGCAATTACAGCTATTAATAAAATAATGAAACTTTTCATATTTAATTACTTAAAACGCAAATAAAATAATCAAAGCTACAACTAAACCAAATAATCCAGTTGCCTCAGCTAAAGCAAATCCTAAAAGTAAATTAGGAAATTGTTTTTGGGCTGCGGATGGATTTCTCATAGCACCTGATAAGTAGTTACCGAAAATTATTCCGATACCTACACCAGCGCCAGCTAGCGCGATTGCAGCGAGACCTGCTCCAATCATTTTTGCTGCTTCTAACTCCATTTTTCCTCCTTTTATAAGTTAATGATGTAAATTTAATGCATCGTTTAAATAAATGCAGGTTAATATTGCAAAAACATAAGCTTGTAAAAATGCTACTAATATTTCCAAGCCTGTTAATGCTACTGAAAAACTAAGTGGTAACCAACCCCCTAGAATTCCTAAACTTACGACAAAACCCCCAAACACTTTTAACATTGTATGTCCGGCCATCATATTGGCAAATAATCGAACAGATAAGCTAACAGGTCTACTCAAATAAGAAATAATTTCTATAATAGTAATCAAAGGAAGTAAAACTGTTGGAACGCCGCTAGGAACAAAAATACTAAGGTATTTAAAACCATGTTTTATAAAACCAATAATAGTCACAGCTATAAAAATAAATATAGCCATAATAAGGGTTACAATGATGTGACTAGTAACTGTAAAAGAATAAGGCATCATTCCTACCATGTTACAAAACAAAACAAACATAAAAAGACTAAAAATAAATGGAAAGTATGGTTTGGCTTTTGATCCTGCGGTGTCACTTATCATTTTAGCAACGAAGGTATAAGACATCTCGGCAATTAATTGTATTTTACTAGGTATAATTTTTTTTTCTTTTGATCCAAAAAATAAAAATAAAAGAACTATTGATGCACTAATAACCATAAATAAACTTGAATTAGTAAAAGATAAGTTAATACCTGCAATATTTATTTCGGGTCCAATTTTGTAGACCGTGAATTGCTCCATTGGATTACTAGTCATAATTACCTTATTAGTCCTCTTTTTGCATTCTGTTAGCGGCTCTGATTACATTTAAAATACCTGCGGCCGCTCCCAAAAAAAAGAAAATTATTAATAACCATGGTTTAGTATCAAACCAATTATCTAAAATAAACCCAATTATTGTCCCAACTCCTACTGCAGCGACTAACTCAGTGCCTAATTTAAATGCATTTCCCATAAAAGTACCTTTATTTTCGTTTATTGCATGAGAACTTTTCTTAATCTTTGATTTTGCAATTTTTAGGCGAGTTTTGAATTCATCTTGGATTTTCATTTTATAATTTAAGCTACTAGTCCCTCAGCTTTTTGTAAATCAACTGCAACCAGCTGACTTACACCTTGTTCAGCCATAGTTACACCGTACAATCTATGCATTCTAGACATTGTGAGAGCGTGATGAGTAATAATTATAAATCTTGTTTTAGTAATTTTTGTTAGTTCATCTAACAAACTACAAAATCTTGTAACGTTGGCATCATCCAATGGTGCATCAACTTCGTCGAGGACACATATTGGCGAAGGGTTAACTAAGAAAACAGCAAATATTAAAGAAAGAGCTGTTAATGCTTGTTCACCGCCTGATAATAAAGTGATCGATTGTAATCTTTTTCCTGGTGGAGAAACATACATCTCTAATCCTGCCTCTAAAGGATCATCAGAGTCGACTAGTTCAATTTTAGCAGTGCCTCCGCTAAATAACTTTGTATAAACCTCGTTAAATTTTCTATTTACTTTTGTAAATGCCTCTAAAAGTCTTTCTCTTCCTTTTTGATTAAGCTCATCAATACTTGCTTTCAATTTAACGATTGCAGAAAAAAGGTCTGCTCTATCATCTTCCATTTTTTTTATTTCAGTTTCAAATTTTTTTGTTTCTTCGTCTGCTCTCAAATTTACTGAGCCTAAAGAGTCTCTCTTTTTCTTAATAGTATCTACTTTTTGAGTTTGCTCTTCAATGCTGGGAAGTGACTCAGTCGATAAAGTGCTAAGGTCTGATTGTGAATACAGTGAATTTTCATTTTCTATTCTTAATTCACTTTTCACTGAGTAAAGCAAATCTTCTTTTCTACTATTAATACCCTCAACAGTTGCTTCGTTTCTTGCTTTGTTTTCTTTAAGTTTTGATAAGTTTAATTGCACTTCTTTTAAGTTTTGATTAATCAACTTGTATTTTTGTTCTGCCTCAATTAATTCTTTTTCAATTTCATCGTTTCTTTTTTTTGTATTCTCAAGGTTTTGTAAGTTTTGACCTCTAGAAGTTGCTATTTTTTCTGGATTTTTCTGATTATCATTTATTTCTAATTTTATTTTCTCCCTTCTCTCATTTAACTCTAAAATCATTTTTTCGGAGTTAGATTTAAGGCTTCTCCAATTGTCTAATTCTACATCAATATTTTTTATTCTTTCTTTTCTTTTTATAGAGTCGCTTTGTATAGATTTATTTTTTCCATATTTTTCAGCATATTGTTCTTGAGATGAGGTTATTTCTTTTACTAATTTTTTAAGCTGTAGAAAAATATCTTTAGTCAATTTTCTATCTTGATCTATATGTGATTCAATTTCTTTTAAAATTTCATCAAGTTTCGACTGAAGATTATCTAAATCTTTTTTAGATGTATTTAATTCATTTGCAGAAGTTGTTTCAACTTCAATAAGCTCTCTCTCAGTATTTAAAAGGTCTTCTTTTTCTTTTAAAATTCTTTTTTCATTTAGTGATGCGTCTAAAGATATACTTTTTTCTCTTTCCAAATCGGACTCAATAGTTTTAATAGATTTTTCCAGTTTGGTTTGTAAAGATTTCACTCTGACCTCTTCTTCATCAAGGTTAGTCATATCCAAATTTAGTTTTTGAAGTTTTGCTGCAGCCTCCATTTTTTTATCTCTTAAAGGAGTGATTTTCTTATTTTCTTCTTCTAGTAAAGTGTTGTTATGATTTAAGTCTATGTTAATAGCACTTATTTCATCGTCAATTTCACTTAATTTGTCCAAAAGCTTTTTTTTATCTTTTTCAATGTCTTGCATCTTAAGATAATACAATCCTGCTTCTATTTGTTTTATTTCTTTGGATATTTCTTTGTATCTTGTTGCTTCCTCAGCTTGTTTTTTTAAGTTGTCTAATTGTTTTTGCTGCTGTTTTTTTAACTCATCAGCCCTTTTTAAGTTATTTTCAGCAGCATTTAATCTATTTTCTGCCTCCTGTCTTCTTGCATGTATACCAGAAATTCCTGCTGCTTCTTCTAAAACAGATCTCCTCTCGATAGGTTTTGATGTAACTAACTGTCCAATTCTACCTTGACTAATTAGTGAAGGAGAATGAGCGCCAGTTGAAAGATCTGCAAACAATGTTTGAACATCTCGTGCTCTAACCTCTTTGTCATTAATATAATATTTTGATCCCTTTTCTTTTTCAATTTTTCTTTTTATAGCAACTTCGTCAAACTCATTGTATTGGGACGGTCCATCTTTATCTTTATTATCTAATAACAAAGCTACTTCTGAAATATTTTTAGACGGTCTATTTGAGGTTCCAGAAAAAATTACATCTTCCATCCCCGAACCTCTCATACTTTTTGCAGAATTTTCTCCCATACACCATCTCAATGATTCAACTATATTTGATTTTCCACAACCATTAGGACCTACTATTCCAGTTAAACCATCTTGAATTAAAAAAGTGGTTTTTTCTGAAAATGACTTAAAACCATTAATCTCTAATTTTTTAAATTGCATTATAATAACTTATCTATTTCTTTTTTTAGGTCTTTATATTCATGCTCACCATTATATTTATTTTCATTTATATAGATAGTCGGTGTAGATGAAATCTTATATTTTTTTTGTGCTTCAATCCTCTCATTTAAAACATCCTCTTGAAACTTATCATTTTTAAGGCATTTGTTCATTTCTTCTTTTGCTAACCCATTAGTAGCGCCAATTTCAAAAATTGATTTGTTAATAATATTTATATCAGATCCGACAGCCCATTTTTTTTGCTTTTTATAAATTTCTCCTAATAATTGAAAACTTTTTAAATTATTATTTTGACATCTAATTATTATTTCTGCGTTAAGAGCTGCTAAATCTAAAGGAAAACTGTGGTGTTCAAATTTAACAGTACCTTTATCTAAATATTCCCTTTTTAAATTTTCAAAAATATTGTTATGAAAGTTAGCACAGTGTGGACAGGTTAGAGAAGAAAACACTTTTATTGTAATTTTTGCGTCCGCGCCGCCCATACTTAATACTTTACCTTCCGCAGTTAAAGGAAACACTATTAACAATAAAAAGAGAATTCTTTTAAACATTTTATTTACTCTTATCATTATAAGCCTTTAAAAAATTTTTTAGACTAATCTTTAAATTTTCGTTACTAACTTTATTCATCTTTTCATTAATTTTATCTAAATTATTTATTTTCGTAAAAGTCTTCTTGTTCTTTTCAACTTTTTCTTGAACGATTTTTAAAATTATATTGCTTATACAATTATAGCCAAAAAAACTATTAATTTTATCTATAATTTCATTTTTTTCATATTCAATTTCCATCTCTTTACCGTGTATTACATTTAATATAAGAGTACCTCCTCGCATTTCTTTGTTCATTTTTATTGATAAAGGGTAACATGCGTCAGAAATTTTCTTACTCGTGATGCCTGTCCAATTATCAATTATATTAGAATAGTTATAACCACCTTTTTTGAGATATTTCCTTAAAGTTTTAGGTATTGAGCTTGAAAAGGGACGAAGACCTTGTATGTAGCTTTTGGTTTTATTATTATTTTTATCATGCATATAAATCCAACCTTATCAAAAAAAATTTTAGCTTGGTATGATAATAGCAAAAGAGAATTGCCTTGGCGTGTTGGCAAAAAATCACCTAAAAAGGTGTATTATAGACTTCTGAGTGAATTTATGCTGCAGCAGACTCAAGTCAAAACGGTTATGCCGTATTTTAATAAATTTACAAAAAAATTTAAAACTTTAAAGGATTTATCAAAAAGCAATGAAAAAGTAATATTAAAGATGTGGGAAGGGCTCGGCTATTATAGACGAGCTAGAAATCTTTTGGCTTGTTCTAAATATTTAGTTAATTATCATAATTCAAAAATACCAAAAACCTTAGAAGAATTAAAAAAGCTTCCAGGCATTGGTGATTACACAGGAAACGCTCTTCTAGGATTAGTTTACGATAAACCCACAATTGCTATAGATGGAAATGTTAAAAGAGTTTTTTCAAGATACTTGAATAAGGAGGAAGACAAAATAGATTTTGATAAATTAATTGAAAAAAATAGAAAACAACTTTTCAACACCAACCGTAATGCTGACTTTGTTGAAGCTTTAATGGAATTTGGAGCATTAGTTTGTAAGCCAAAAGACCCAAATTGTTATACATGTTGTTTGAATAAAACGTGTAAGTATTTTAAATCTAAAAACAAGATTAATACTATTAGAAAAAAAATGATTAAAATTAAAGATTACAATATTTTTTGTTATATAAACAAAAAAAAACAGATTGCTTTGACTAAAGCAAATCAAATAAGTTTTTTGAAAGACTTTAATTTACCAAAAATAATGGAATCAAATAATTTTCTAATCAATCGAGACTGGAAATTTCTTAAAAGTTATAAAAATTCTATTTCAAATTTAAAATTAAATATTAATTTGTATTATAAATTTTCAGATAAAATTCCATCATCGTATAATTGGTATTCTTTAGAGAACAATAAAGAATTTATTCCAAGTTTTACCAAAAAAATATTTAGACAAGTTTCAACTTTATTTTAATGAAAAAAAAAATTGCAATAATTGGAGCTGGTATTGCTGGATTGACTTTAGCTAATTTAATAAAAAAACTTACAGAACATGAATTCATGGTTTATGAAAGAGAAGAAAGTTTGTCTCTTGAAGAGGGATACGGTATTCAACTAGCAACTAATAGTATAAAAATTTTAAATCAAATAAATTTTAATAAAATTCACAAAGAAAAAATTTTTCACCCAAAAACTATAGACTTTTACAACATACAAAATAAAAAAATATGTGATTTAAATTTATCTAAGTTTAATAGCCCCGGTGTGAAATACACAACGCTTCAAAGATCTACTTTAATCGAATTTTTGAAAGAAGATATTTACACACAGCATTTAAGATTTGGAAAAAAAATCAAAGAAGTCTCTGAACTTAAAGACAAAGTTCTTATCAAATTTGATGACAATACAAATGATCTAGTAGATTTCGTTGTTGCTGCTGATGGTATATTTTCAAACACCAGGACATTTTTTGAAATGAAAAAAGTTGAGCCAAGATTTAAGAAAGCCATTGCGGCAAGAGTAATATTAAATTCGAAATCTGAATTAGATATAAATGAAGAAAATATAAGTTTAATGCTTGGAAGTAACAGTCATATTGTTCTTTATCCAATAAATAAAAAAAAAGAACTTAATGTGGTTTGCATAATCAGATGTAAAAAATATGAACCTGATAAAATCAAACAATTATTTCAAGAAATGGTTTTAAAACAAAACCCAAAATTAAAAAATATATTTGAGAATGAAATAAAAACGTGGCCTTTATATTTTACTTCAAAAATTATTCCTTCATCTAATAAAAAGGTATTTTATATTGGAGATGCTTTTAACGGGTTTTTGCCAACACTTGCACAAGGAGCAGGGCAGTCTATAGAAAGTGCTTTTGAAATATTTAATTTATTAAAAAACGATAAGCTTGATAAAGATAATAATTATTTTGAGATTAGATCAAAAAGGGCAAAAATTATAAGAAGCAGATCAAATTTTAATTTCTTTGCATTTCATTTTTCAAGCAAAATTATGCAAAACATAAGAAATTTATTATTGAAGCTTTTGGTAAAACGTAAATTTTTTGTAAAAAGATATTTAGGTAAAGTATATAATAATTAGGCTTTAGTTTCTGAGATAAATTTTTGTCTTAAACTATCAATTACAACAGTGGATCCATTAATTTTACAATGCCAATAAGTCCAACCATTATAGCTTTCAGCCCCCATAATTGTCGCTGCCACTTTATGAATAGAACCCTCTGACTCTTTATATTTAATACTACCATCAGCCATTATTTTAGCATTTACCTTCTTCTTGAGATCAAACAGAGTAGTACCAGGCTTTAATATTCCTAGTTCCACAAGAGATCCAAAAGGTATTCTTGGTTTAGATTTATTATTTTTAATAGTATCTAAATATTCATCCTCAATTACATTAGCTTTTTTTATTCGTTCACTAGCAGCTTTAAAATACTTTTTATCTCTTTCTATTCCAAAATATTTTCTACCTAATTTCTTAGCAACCACCGCTGTTGTTCCAGTACCTAAAAAAGGATCAAAGATAGCATCACCTTTGTTTGTGGTAGCTAAAATAATTCTATGTAAAAGCGCCTCTGGTTTTTGAGTAGAATGAATTTTTTTTCCATTTTTCTTTAGCCTTTCTTTCCCGTTGCAAATAGGTAATGTCCAGTCTGATCTCATCTGTAAGTCATCATTTAAGCATTTTAACGATTGATAATTAAACGTATATTTTGATTTCTTATTTTTTGAAGCCCAGATAAGAGTTTCATGTGCATTAGTAAATCGTGTACCTCTAAAATTTGGCATAGGATTATTCTTTCTCCAGATGACATCATTAAGAAGCCAATAATCTAAATTTTGTAAGTGATAACCTAGACGAAAAATATTATGATAAGATCCTATAACCCAAATGCTTCCATTATCTTTTAGAATTCTTTTACATTCACTAAGCCAAGCAATGCAGAATTCATCGTAATGCTTAAAACTATTAAATTGATCCCACTTATCATTTACACCATTCACTTTGCTCGCATCAGGTCGAGTTAATTTTTCACCAATCTGCATATTGTAAGGAGGGTCAGCAAAAACTAAATCAAAAGACTTATCTGGAATTTTTTTTAGTTCCTTTAAACAATCACCATTTAAAATTTTATTAGAGAAAATTATCATTTTCTAGATTCAACCTTAAATTGAATCTAGGGTCAAACCATTTAAGAAAAAAAATGAGTTTTCTTGTGTTTGAGAATCTTAACTCGACAACATCTTGTGTACCGGCTTAAAACCTTTTCTATGATGAATAGTTACGCCAAATTTTTTTAAACCTTCTAAATGTGCTTTGGTACCATAACCAAAGTTCCTTTCCCATGCGTAATTAGAAAATTTTTCTGATAATTTTATCATTAAACTATCCCTGTAAACTTTTGCAACAACAGAAGCTGCACTTATAACTTTTACTTTCTCGTCTCCATTAATAATTGTTTTATAATTTTTTATACCCTTTGGTGCAAAACTACCGTCAATTAAAGTCATATCTGGCTTTACCACAAGTTTATCGATTGCTCGTTTCATAGAAAGGAGCGAAGCATTTAAAATATTTAATCTCAGAATTTCTTCTACAGATGCTACTCCAATTGCAAAATAAGAATTTTCTCTAATATGTTTTGAAATCAATTCTCTTTTATTAAAAGTAATTTTTTTTGAGTCTTTTAATAACTTGAAATTTATTCCATGTTTAAGCACAACAGCTGCTGAAACCACAGGCCCTGCAAGACAACCTCGTCCAACTTCATCAACTCCAGCTGTGATAATATTTTTCAATTAAATTTTAAGTTTAATTTTCATGTCTCTTATCATTTTTAAATCAATCCATGCCATTTTTTTTTGAGCAGGTTGTCTCATTAAAAAAGCTGGATGAAAAGTTATAATTACCGAGGTTTTGCAATTGCCAAATGTTTTTTCTATCCATTTGCCTCTCGCTTTAGAAATTACAATATCATTTCCTATTAGAGCGTTCATCGCAGTACTACCTAATAAAACCAATATCTTAGGATTAATAATCTCAATATGTTTAGTAATAAAAGGCATGTATCTTTTTATTTCCTCATCTGATGGTCTTCTGTTTTCAGGGGGCCTATAATTAATAATATTTGATATGTAGATTTTTTTTCTATCTAAATTAATCGACAATAACATCTTATCTAAAAGTACCCCAGCCCTACCTACAAATGGTAGTCCCTCCATGTCTTCATTAGCTCCAGGTGCCTCACCAATAAACATAATTTTAGAGCTTGGGTTGCCATCAGAAAAAACAATGTTCTTTGCACCTTTTTTTAAATCACAATTTTTTATGTTTTCTAATGATTTTTTTAAATTTTTTAAGCTTGATTCCTTAGAGTCTGATAATTTGAAACTTCCTAATTTTTTATAACGATTAATGGCTTTATTACTATAAATTAAATTATAATTAATTTGTTTATAAAAATTTATTAATTTTATTGTTTTTACGTTAATTTTTTTCATAATATGCAGATATGAATAATTTTTTTTCTTCTAGGAAGATTATACTACATGCATTGATCATCGTGTTTTTTTTTTCTACACTTTACGCTAGAAACGTAGATAAGTTTAATCAAGGTAGCAATATATCAGATTATTTTTCTGGCATAGTTTTGTTGAACGATAATCAATATGATAAATCATACAGATATTTAAAAAAACTTGATGGACTTGAAGATACTCATTTAAATTACTCATTACAATATCTTTACTCATTAGTAAACTCAGAGAAATTTTATGAGGCATTTTTATACTCAAAAAAATTGGAAAAAAACAAAATAGACATTTTTGAAAGCAATTTGATAATTGGAATTTATTATCTTAAAAATAATAGATTAGATTTGGCAAAAAAATATTTCTCCAAAATAAAAAAAAAAAATTCTAATTTTTTTTTAAATAATTTTATCTCAAGTTCTCTCTCAAATTGGATAAATTTTAAAAAAATGGGCTTTAATAGCTCCAAAGATGAATTGAATAAACTTGACCCAAAATTCAGCAATCTAAAAAAAATCCAAAATGCTTTTTTACATTGTTATTTTGATAGAAAAAATACAGATCAAGTTTTTAAAAAGTTAGCTCAAAGTAAAGAAACAGATTTTTCAAGATATAATTACTTTTACTCTGTTTATTTAATTAATTCGAACCAAATTAATTTAGCAAGAGAATCTGTTAATTTTTCACTTAAACTATATCCTAGAAATTTATTACTTAATCAGCTAAAGCTCGATATAGAAGCAAAAAAAATAAATTTTAGTTTTAATTGCCAAAACGAACAACACGTTATAGCTGAATTGCTATATATTACAGCTAATGCTTTATCGTCTCAATCGATTTATATAATTTCAAATTTTTATTTAAATCTAGCAAAATATCTTAATAAAAATTTTAATTCATTTGATACTTTATTAGCAGAAAATCTTTACAAAATAGATAATTATGCCGAGTCCAAAAAAGTTTATGATAAAATCAGCAGAGAGGGACCAGCTTTCTTTTGGCATTCTTCAACTCAAAAGGCAAAAATACTTAAGCTTGAGAATGAAACTGAAAAAGCTCTTAAACTTATGACACAAGCATTTGAAAAAATTCCTAATACAAATATTTACCAAAAATTTGATTACGCTGAGTTTCTGAAAAATAATCAACAATACGAAAAAGCTATCAGTCTTTATAGTGAAGTTTTAAAGTTTATAGATAAAGATCATCAGCTATTTGCTGAAGTAAAAGACGGAAGAGGGGTTGCTTATGAAAGACTAGGTCAATGGAAAAAAGCTGAAAAAGATTTACTATCCTCTTTAGAAAGCAATCCTAAACAAGCTTATGTAATTAATTATTTAGCATATTCATGGATTGAACAAGGAATTAATATTGATAAATCGTTATCTATGCTTCAAGAGGCGAATGATCTAAAAGAAAATGATCCATACATTATAGATTCTTTAGGATGGGCTTTTTTTAAACTGAAAAAATACAAATTATCAAAAGAATATCTGCAGCAAGCAGTTGAATTAATGCCAGCCGATCCAATTGTTAACGATCATTTTGGAGACGTATTATGGAAAAATGGAAATAAAATTCAGGCAAGATATTATTGGAATTATGTTTTGAAATTAGAAAAAACAGAGGACGAATTGAAAGCAAAGATCAAAGAAAAATTAATATCTGGTATTTAGATGATATTAAAATCATTTTCAAAAATAAATTTATCAATAAATGTCGCTAGAAAGCTTAAAAATGGACTACACGATATACATTCGTATTTTTGTTTAGTAGATGTTTTTGATGAAATAAAAATCGTTAAAAACAATAAAAAAAAAGACTATGTTATTTTTAATGGAAAATTTGCGAAAAATATACAAAAAACGAATAATTCAGTATTAAATACACTAAAAATACTTAGAAACAAAAAAGTAATTTCTGATTATTATTCAATTATTATTAAAAAAAAAATACCAGTTTACGGTGGCTTAGGAGGAGGAACAAGTAATGCTGCTTGTTTAATCAAATATTTTACAAAGGGTAGAGTGAATAAAAATCTTTTTTTTTCTTTAGAAAAAATAATTGGATCAGATTTAAGACTTTTCTTTTATAATCAAGGTTATTTAAAAAACTTAAAAATAATAAAAAAGATAACAAAACATAATCTTAATTTTTTGTTAGTATTTCCTAATATCAAATGCTCAACTACGAAAATTTATGCAAAAGTAAAGAAATTTTCAAGAAAATCAAAATTCAGTAAAATGAGTAGTAAAAAAAAATTCATAAATTTTTTGGCACATGAAAACAACGATTTACAATCAATTGTTGAAAATAAACACCCACCCATAAGAAATTTAATAAATGAAATAAGTACTAAGAATGGATGCTATTTTTCAAGAATGACTGGATCAGGATCAGTTTGTTACGGAGTTTTTAGAAGCGACAATTCAGCAAAACTTGCATTAAAAAAGATTAAATATAATCACCCAAAATATTGGCTTACTGTTGCAAAAACTATTTAAATTTATTTATTTATGATATACCAACATCTTATAAATTGGGGCATAGCCAAGCGGTAAGGCAGCGGTTTTTGATACCGCCATCCTAGGTTCGAATCCTAGTGCCCCAGCCACTAAAATATGTTTAATTTTACATTCATTAAAAAAATTAAAAATAAGATCTTTCCCTTTTATAAAAATCGAGAGTTGAAGCTAGTATTCAAGACACTTCAAGAGGGACATCCAAAAGAAACTAAAGTAGCGATGTTTGTTGGTGGATGTGTTAGAAAATATTTAACTAACGAAAAAATCAATGATATTGATATAGCCACAGCGTTAACAATTGACTCATTAAAACAAAAATTTAAAGATACAAATTTTAAAATTATTGATACTGGAGTTGAACACGGTTCAGTTACACTTATAACAAATGATCTTAAATTAGAAATTACAACTTTAAGAAAAGATGTTAAAACTGATGGGCGACATGCCGAAATAGAGTATACTGAAAACTGGCAAGAAGACTCCAACAGAAGAGATTTTACATTTAATGCAATTTATCTAGATATTAATGGTAAAATTTTTGATCCTCAATCTGGAGTTCTAGATTTAAAAAATAGAATAGTAAAATTTATTGGTGATCCGAATAAGAGAATTGAAGAAGATTTTTTGAGAATTTTACGCTTTATAAGATTTTCCCTAGAGTACAGTAGCGCTATTGATAAAAGCACTTTAAAAGCAGTAAAGTTTAATTTAGATGGTATAAAAAAAATCTCAAAGGAGAGAATATACTCAGAGCTATTAAAAATCTTAAGTTTGAAAAACTTTTTAATTATTCATGAAAATCAATCAATTAAAGAAGTTTTTGCGATAATATTCCCAGAACTTAAATATTTAAAAAGATTGATTAGAATTTATGAAGTTTCTAAAGCTTTTCCTTTAGATAAAAATATTCTCTTGGCAATATTATTAATTGATGAAAAAAATAATCATGAGTATTTTTTGCATAAATATAATGTGTCTAATGTTTTAAAGAAAGAGTTGAACTTTCTACATGATAATTATCAAATTTTTAAAAAAGATAGAAAATATTTTCATGGAAACTTAAAAAAAAATATTTTTTACATAGGGAAAGAAAATCTACAAAAAATCAATCTTATTAATTTTTCTTGCAACGATAAGATCAAAATTAAAGATTATTTAAATGTATTCAACTTAATTAAAAAAACGTCAGTTCCAAAATTTCCTTACGATGGCAATTATTTAAAGAATAAAGGGCTTATAGAAGGATTAAAAATTGGAAGTATTCTTGAACTTATAAAACAAGAGTGGGTTAAGAATGATTTTAAAATTTCGGAAAACAAAGTTGAAAAGATTATTAAAGACAATTCAGATTAAATATATTCTACCTCTAGTATTTCAAAATTTCTATCACCAGATGGGGCATTAACAGTAAGCATATCTCCCTTAGTTTTACCTATCAGCGCCTTACCAATTGGACTTTTATAAAAAAGCAAATTTTTTTCTATATTTGCTTCATCCTGCCCAACCAATCTATAAGTTACTTTATTGTCTGCATCTAAATCCAGCACCTTTATAGTGCATCCGAAAATTACTTTTCCATTATTTTCCATTTTAGTTACATCAATAACATTTGCTCTTGCTATTAAATCATTAATTATTTGAACACGGCTTTCTATATGACCTTGTTGTTCTTTTGCGGCATGATATTCAGCATTTTCTTTTAAGTCACCGTGAGATCTTGCTTCTGCTATTGCAGCTACAATTTTTGGTCTTTGGATATTTTTTAAGTCTGCCAACTCTGACTTCAGTTTTTCTAAACCTCTAACTGTTATTGGTTCTTTATCCATAATTTATTTCCAATTTGCTTGTGGAGGTAGTGACATTAAAATTGATTCAATATTACCACCTGTATTTAAACCAAATTTTGTTCCTCTATCATATAAAAGATTAAATTCAACATATCTTCCTCTTTTTAAAAGTTGTTTTTCTTTATCTTTTTTTGACCATTTTAATTTTCTCTTTTTATCAATTATTTTTTTTGAAATTTCTATAAAAGTTAAACCTAACTCTCTAACAAATTTGAAATTCTTGACCCAATCCTGTGTTTCGTGATCAAAAAAAATACCTCCAATTCCTCTTGGTTCATTTCGATGAGGTAAGTAAAAATAATTATCACACCATTTTTGGTATTTTTTGTAATTCTTTTTATTTTTTATGCATACTTTTTTTAACATACTATGAACCATTTTTTTTTCACTCATGTCATTAAAACATGGAGTAACATCAATACCCCCGCCAAACCATTGCTTACCTGTAACAATAAACCTTGTATTAAAATGAATAGCAGGTATTTTTGGATTTCTCATATGAGCTACTACCGAAATACCAGAAGCCCAATATTTACCTTCTTTTGATGCTCCAAATATTTTAGATCTAAAATCTTTTTTAAATTTGCCCTCGACGGTAGATTTGTTAACTCCTACTTTTTCAAAAATTTTTCCATTAATTAACAAATATGAAATACCGCCGCCTTCTTTTTTTCTTTTCTTTTTCCAATGTCTTTTGACAAATCTTTTTCTTCTACCTTCAATTATTTCAAATTCATTACAAATTTGACTTTGCAAGAAGGAAAACCAACTATCGACTGCTTTTTTTTTGTAATCAGAATTTTTCATTAAAATTTTATTTGTCTTAAAGCTTCTGAACTTACAATTGCAACACACATTGCTACATTTAGAGATCTAGTTTTTTTTTGGATTGGTACCTTAAGTTTATTTACTATTGATTTATGTAATTCTTTGGGCACACCTGCGCTTTCTCTTCCAAATAAAATAATATCATTTTTTTTAAATTTAAATTTAAGATAAGATTTGTTTGCTTTTGTTGTCATGAGTATAACTCTAGATTTTTTATTTGTTTTTAAAAACATATCATAATTTTCATATCTATAAATTTTGCTGTTACCAATGTAATCCATTACAACTCTTTTAAATCGTGGGTCATTTAGACTAAAGCCACATGGTTCAATTATATGAACTTTTATGTCAAAACACGCGCTTAATCTCAATATAGCGGCTGTATTTTGCGGAATGTCAGGTTTGTATAGAGCTATGTGCATTATTATTGGTTAATTTACTATAATTATGTGTCATTCTGACCCTAGAAAATAGAATTATTTAGTCTTATTTAATAATTACATTATAAACACTTAGATAAATGAGCAAAGAAGAAAAAAAAGTAAATAGAAGGGACTTCTTATTTACAGCTAGTTATACAGTTGGTGCAGTCGGGCTAGGAGCCGTAGTATGGCCATTAGTCGACCAGATGAATCCTGACAAAGCACAGCAAGCACTTGCTACAACTGAAGTTGATATAAGCCAGGTTGAGCCAGGAAAATCTATTACAGTTTTATGGAGAGGCAAGCCAGTATTTTTAAAAAGAAGAACAGAAGACGAAATTGAAGAAGCTAGAGCAGTAAAGATGGACGATTTGCCCGATCCTCAAAGAGATGAAGATAGGGTAAAGGAAGGTAAAGATGAATGGCTGGTGATGTTAGGTGTATGCACTCATCTTGGATGTGTTCCGCTGAAAAATAAAGGTGATTATAAAGGTTGGTTTTGTCCATGTCACGGATCTCATTATGACGTTTCGGGCAGGATAAGAAAAGGACCAGCTCCTAAAAATATGGAGATACCTAAATTTGAATTTGTTGATAATAACACGATTAAAATTGGATAAAATTAAATGAGTGATCACGAATACACACCTAAATCAAAAGTCGGTAAATGGTTTAACGATCGTCTACCATTATTAACTTTAGGTGCACATTTGACTGACTACCCAACTCCTAAGAATTTAAATTATTGGTGGACATTTGGGGGAATTTTAACTTTTTGCCTGATTACTCAAATTGTAACTGGAATAGTATTAGCGATGCACTATGTAGCACACGCCGACCTAGCTTTTGCTAGTGTTGAACACATTATGAGAAATGTTAATTATGGATGGTTAATTAGATATATACATAGTAACGGTGCTTCGATGTTTTTCCTTGCAGTTTACATTCATATATTTAGATCACTATTTTACGGTTCTTATAAATCGCCAAGAGAAGTCATCTGGATAATTGGACTAATGATTTATTTATTAATGATGGCCGCAGCGTTCATGGGATATGTTTTACCTTGGGGGCAAATGAGTTTTTGGGGGGCAACAGTAATTACAAATTTATTCAGTGCTATACCTTTAGTTGGCGAAAGCATCACTACATGGTTATGGGGCGCATACTCAGTGGATAATCCAACACTTAATAGATTTTTTAGCTTACATTATTTAATTCCTTTTTTAATTCTAGGACTAGTAGTACTTCATATTTGGGCTTTACATGTTCCTGGTAACAATAATCCTGTAGGAATTGATATTAAAAAACCATCAAAGGATACAGTTCCTTTTCATCCTTACATAACAATTAAAGACGCTTTTGCTTTACTAATGTTCATGATAATTTTTGCAGGATTTGTATTTTTTTCTCCGAATGTACTTGGACATTCAGATAATTATATTCCTGCCAATCCTCTTGTAACTCCAGCGCACATAGTTCCTGAATGGTATTTGTTACCTTTCTACGCTATTTTGAGATCTGTTCCAGATAAATTGGGAGGAGTTATACTAATGTTTGGATCAATATTTATACTTTTTGTTCTTCCATGGCTAGACACCTCAAAGGTTAGGTCAGCTGTTTTCAGACCTATCTATAGACAATTTTTTTGGATTTTTGTTTTAGATGTATTGATGCTTGGATATATGGGAGCAATGCCAGCAGAAGGGATATATTTAGTTTTGGCAAGAGTAGGAACAATTTACTATTTTTTACATTTTTTAGTTGTTTTACCAGTTGTAGGATTTTTAGAAAAAACTGATCCAATACCTTTAAGTATATCTGAGCCAGTTTTATCAGCTGGAGCTGAGCTATCTCTGGCAAAGAAAGAAAATGGAAAAATTTAGTTTTTCAAAGATAATTTGTGTAATTTTAATTTTTTTAATACCTAATATAATTCAGAGCGCTGAACAAACCGATCCTATAAAAGTAAATTGGAGTTTTAAAGGGTTAACGGGTAAATTTGATAGAGCTTCTTTACAGCGAGGATTTCAGGTTTATAAGGAGGTTTGTTCCTCATGTCATTCAATGCAATATTTAAGTTACAGAAATTTAGGAGAACCTGGGGGACCAGAATTTTCTGAAAAAGAGGTAAAAGCCATTGCGGCAAGTATTGAAATTGAAGATGGTCCAGACAGTCAGGGTGAAATGTTCACAAGACCTGGTAGACCATCAGATAGATTTAAGAGCCCTTATCCCAATGTCAATGCTTCAATTGCAGCTAATGGTGGAGCATATCCACCTGATATGTCAGTCTTGGTAAAAGCCAGACCCGGCGGATCAGATTATATCTATTCTGTATTAGTTGGTTACGAAGATCCGCCTGTAGGAATGGTTTTAGATGACGGTGTTTATTACAACAAATATATGATTGGAAATAAAATTAAAATGTCCGCACCTTTGGCCGAGGGAATTGTGGAATATGCAGATGGAACTGAAACATCAGTAGAGCAAATGGCTAAAGATGTAACAACATTTTTGTCTTGGGCTGCAGAACCTGAACTCGAAGAAAGACATAAGACTGGTGTCAAAGTAATTATTTATTTAGTTCTTTTAACAATTTTAGTTTATTTAAGTATGAAAAAAATTTGGTCAAGGGTTGACTCTGAAATATAAAACATCTCCATCTTTAACAATATAATCCTTGCCTTCAATTCTCAATTTACCATTTTCCTTACATTTTTCAGCACTACCATATTTTATAAATTCCTCACTAGAAACTGCCTCTGCTCTAATAAAGTTTTTCTCAAAGTCAGTATGTATTACTTTTGCAGCTTTAGGAGCAAGAGTATTTTTTTCAATGGTCCAAGCCCTACTTTCTTCTGGACCAGATGTAAAAAAAGTATCCAGATTCAAAAGTTCATAACCTTCCTTAATCAATTGATTAAGACCAGTTTTATCAAGACCTATTTCTTTCATAAAATTTTCTCTTTCACTTTTGTCTAGACCCATTATTTGGTCTTCTATATCTGCACAAATGATCAAAACTTTTTCATTTTTATACTTTGTTTTGACTTGCTCGGTATATTTATTGCCTTTTGCTAAATCTTCCTCACTAACATTGCATACAATGATTTTAGGTTTAATACTTAAAATCCCAATGCTCGATAAAAAATCGATTTCATTTTTATTATCATATGTTTTATCATCTCCCTTGTTTAATTTATCTAATTTTTTTTCTAATATTTCTATCTCTTCAGTTTTGAGAGACTTTTTTTTATTTTTTTCGAGTTTCTTTTGAATTATGTCGATATCAGAAAGGATAATTTCAGTTTTAATTACCTCTAGGTCATTTATAGGATCAATTTTAGAATTAACATGTGTAATTTTATCTGAGTCAAAACATCTAACCAAATGAATAATTGCATCTACCTCTCTAATATGTGCAAGAAACTTATTCCCTAAACCTTCTCCTTTAGAAGCGCCTTTTACTAACCCAGCGATATCAACGAATGTAATATTTGTATAAATTTTTTTTTTAGATTTTGATAAATCAGATAGTTTATCTAATCTTTTATCAATCACATCGACTATTCCAATATTTGGATCAATTGTGCAAAAAGGAAAATTTGCTGCTTCTGCATTTTTAGAAGCTGTTAAAGCATTAAATAAAGTAGACTTTCCAACATTTGGAAGTCCAACGATACCACATTTAAATCCCATTTAAATTTTGATTAACTTTACTTGAGAATAGATCTATCTTTTTATCTATAAGTGTAGGAATGAGTTTTACAATACTGTCCGTAATTTCTTTTATTTTCTCTTCTTCATCTTCTTTAAAATCTTCCAAAACATGATTATTAACTTTTTTCTTTTGTTTAGGGTGGCCTATTCCAATACGAACTCTTGAATAATCTTTACCAATAAATTTATCTATAGAATCAATTCCATTATGACCTGCACTACTTCCACCAAACTTAGCTTTAATTTTTCCAAAATCAATATCCATATCATCATGAAAAACAAACACATCTTTTGCTTCAATTTTAAAGTAGTCAATAAGTTCTTTTATAGCTGTCCCTGAATTATTCATGAATGTTAACGGTTTAATAGCATATATTTTTTTTGATTCTATATTTCCTGTAGTGAGTAAACCTTTGAATTTTGGCTTTTGCTTAGATAGTTTGAAATGGGTATTTATGGCGTCAATAATTTTGAAACCTATGTTATGTCGAGTATTCGTGTAATTTGACCCTGGATTTCCCAATCCGACAAGTAAAAGCATTTTAATTATTTTTTCTCAGGAGTTTTCTTTTCAGCAGGTTTTTTATCATCTGTTTTTTTATCTCCAGCTGCAGCTTCTTTTCCTTTTTCATCTTTTTTAGCTGTTTCACCATCTTTAGCTGAAGCATCTGTGCCATCAGCCGGTACCTCACCCTCAGCGCCTTCAACAGTTTCCTCAGCAGGTTTTTCAGGTTCTTTAATAATTGTTGGAGCTGCTACAGTTGCTATTACAAAATCTCTATCAGTAATTGTAGGAGCAACATTTTCTGGTAACTTAACAGAGGAAATTTTTAAACTTGTTCCAATGTCAGTTCCTTTAAGATCTATAATAATATCACCTGGTATATTTTCAGCAGGACATTTTAGTTCTACAGCTCTTCTCACTATATTTAGAACGCCACCTCTTTTAAGTCCTGGCGACTCAGGGTGATTTATAAATTTAACAGGAATCTCTAAAATAATTTTTTTACCGGCTACGACTCTCATGAAGTCGATATGAATTGGTTCTTCAGAAACGACATGGTATGCTACTTCTCTAGGTAAAACTTTCTCTTTTTTTCCTTCTATTTCTAAATCTAAAACTTTAGATAGAAAGTTGTCAGAAGAAATTATGTCTCTGATGGCTTTTTTTTCTATTGAAATTTTTTGATTTGGATTTTCTCCACCATATAAAATTGCAGGTATTAATCCCTGTGACCTCAATTTATTGTTAGAGCCAGTAGTATTACTCTCTCTTATAGTTGCTTTTAAGTTACTCATAATTTTATTAATTGAAAACGCTATATAACTCAACTGATTTAATAAAACAAGTATTAATTAAATAAATCTGAGACGGAGTTAGAATTTGCTATTCTTTTAATCGCTTCTGACATAAGCGAGGAGATGGATAAGACCTCAATTTTATTGTTGTTTTTTATCTTACTAGAGTTGTTAATGGTGTCTGTAATAATAAGCTTTTTAATTTTCGACATTTTAATTTTATTTACTGCATCACCACTTAAGACAGCATGTGTGATAAATACAAAAACTTCATTTGCCCCACTTTTTTTTAAGGCATCAACTGCATTAACAATTGTACCGCCACTATCTATTATATCATCTACTATAATACATGTTTTATTTTTTACATCTCCAATTATATTCATTACTTGGGATTTGCCTGGAGCAGGTCTTCTCTTATCTATAATTGCTAAGTCTGCTTTTATTTTTGTTGCCAAACCTCTTGTTCTCTGAACCCCCCCAACATCTGGCGAGACACAAACTAAATTTTTATTTTTTAATTTTTTTTTAATATATTTTGCGAATAGAGGTGTTGTGAACAAGTTATCGACCGGCATATCAAAAAAACCTTGAATTTGTCCAGCATGTAAATCGACAGTTAAAACTCTATTAGCACCTGCATTAGTAATTAAATTAGCAACAACTTTTGCAGAAATAGATGTTCTTGGTGCTACTTTTCTATCTTGTCTTGCATAACCAAAATACGGAATCACTGCTGTTACATTTTTTGCAGAAGATCTTTTTAATGCATCTATTACTAATAAAAGTTCCATTAAATTATCATTCGCAGGATTAGAAGTAGATTGAATTACGAAAACACTATTTCCTCTTATGTTTTCATTTATTTCTATGTAGATTTCACCATCAGCAAATCTTCTTATATTAGTATTAACTAATTTAAGTTTTAATTTTTTAGAAATATCTTTGCTTAATTTAATGTTGCTAGTTCCAGATAAAATTTTCATGAAATGTAATTATTTATACAGTTATTTTTAAATGTTTTCAAACCAAATCCATTTTTATGTTGTTTAAGATTTATACGTTAAAGAGCTTTAACAATTATTAATATAATAATTAATTTTGGCTAAACTTTGACATTTTTCGAATTATTTAAGAAATTAGACTTATCACAGAAATACATCTTCCATAATCTTTTTCTTGTGATTTTTGAGATCTTCTATAGCTAAAAAAATTACTCTTTTCCTTAAAGGTATCACGATCAACATGATCGACTCTAATATTAAGTTTTGTAAGCTTGTCATTAACAAATTTTCTTAAATTAAATAATTTCTTAATACTGCCTTTTTTTGAAAAATATATTCTATTTTTTTTTGATTTTAACATAAATTTTTTATAGAAATCTTCATCTACTTCGTAACTTTTTTTCCCAATACAGGGCCCTATACTTGCAAAGATTTTATTCTTTGAATTTAGCTTTCTAAATTTTTTAATTGTATTTTCTACTATTCCAGATAGAGCTCCCTTCCATCCAGCATGAATACATCCAATTATTTGATTCTTGATATCATAGAGAATGATCGGAACACAGTCTGCAGTTACAACTCCCAAAGAAACATCTTTCTCCTTAGTAATTAAAGCATCTGAGTTAAATCTTTTTAAATTTTTATTTCTTTTATTGATTATAATTGCTTTATTACTATGTGTTTGATGCATTAAGAATAATTTTTTAAGATTTATTTTCATTTTTTTTGAAACTAAATCTAAATTATTGTAAACATTTTTTTTCTTGTCTTTAGACCCTTTTCCACAGTTAAGACTTTGATAAATTCCTTTTGAAAATCCTCCTTTTCTAGAAAAAAAACAATGCTTAATGTTTTTAAATTCTTTAAATTTTCTTGAGTAATACATTATTCAAATCCTAAAAAGTTATCTTTTTTAGCTTTATATGTGAAAATAACCTTAAATAAATTACCCATCAATTTCTTGTCTAATAGTCTTCTTAATCTTAAATATAGATTAGACTGATCTTTGAAACTCATTTTTTGACTTAAATTATTAGCCCTCTCTATAATTCCCATTCTTTCCAAAAAAAATTTTTGAGTGACAATCTTTTTTACCTTTAAACTATTTTTAATAAAATATTCATTTAAAAGATTGAAATTAACTAATGAAGTTATATCAGCTTTGCCTAAATTATGTAACGGGTTATTTTTTTTATGATTTAAAAGTGATTGTAATGTGTTTCTATTTGCAGGTATTAAATATCCATAATCAATTAACAAAAGACCACCCCCAAGCTTAGATATCTTTTTAATTATTTTTTCTAGCTCATAAAATCCCAACTTTGGGTATTCAATAAACTTTAGATTTTTTAAAACTTTAAATTTTTTAATCTGCAAAATATCTTTTTTAGTA
The DNA here is from genome assembly GCA_003282835.1 of Pelagibacteraceae bacterium AG-325-J13. Taxonomy (GTDB): domain Bacteria; phylum Pseudomonadota; class Alphaproteobacteria; order Pelagibacterales; family Pelagibacteraceae; genus Pelagilacustribacter. The sequence continues at coordinate 187,727 of QBYL01000001.1, forward strand.
GCTTTTTTGTATATTTCATCGATTTTATTTTTCTTATTAAGTGAAAAATGTTTTTCCATGAAAATATTTTTTTTTTGAGAAAATTGCTTAACTGGTATTGCGTCAAAAAACTCATTACCAAAAAAAATAACAGGTCCTTTTTTTAAACTAGTAAAATTTTTTATCCATTTAACCTTTGAATTATTTATTTTTTTTTTTTGTAAATTCTTTAATAAATTGCTTTTCTCATATAAATAAATATTGGTAGATTTATTAAACAAAGGAAATTTTTGAAATGTATTGAGCAAAATTTTTGTTAAACTTCCATCACCAGGACCAAGCTCAACTATATTAAATCTTTTTGGCTTTCCTAAAGTGTTCCAAGCTGTAATAAGCCAAATACCAATCATTTCAGAGAATAAATTAGAAACTCCCGGAGCAGTTATAAAATCGCCAACTTTACCAAAAGGAATTTTTGATGAGTAATAACTTGATTTTTTATTATAAAGAACGTTTTCAATAAATTTATCAACAGGAAGTATTTTTGAATTATTAAAAAATTTTTTATTTGATCTCATCTTTTTTGAAAAAAATAATTACACCAGCTATTACCATTAAAATACTCAAAATCATTCCCATGCTTATTAAATTAAAAAAATACCCAACTTGTAAATCAGGTTCTCTAAAGAACTCAGAAAATATTCTAAAAATACCATAAAAAATTAAAAAAATATAAGAACAGGTTCCGCTCTTATAATTGTCTTTAAATAAAATAAAATTCATAATTATAAACAAAACTATACCTTCTAAAAAAGCTTCGTATAATTGAGAGGGGTGTCTCATATTATTATCAACACTTGGAAAAATAACCCCCCAAAAGACATCAGTTGTTTTACCTACTAGCTCTCCATTAATAAAATTAGCTATACGTCCAAAAAAAATTCCTATTGGAGCAACAAAAGAAATTATATCTAGCAAGAAAAAGGTTGGTATTTTTTTCTTAACTGAAAACCAATAAGTGCCAAGAATAATTCCTGCCAGCGCTCCATGAAAAGACATACCTCCTTTCCAAATTTTTAGAATATCTAATGGATTTGACGCGTAATATTCAAGATTATAAAATAAAACATATCCAATTCTACCTCCTAGCAACATAAATATGATTATATATGTAATTAAGTTATCAAATTCTTTGATGTCAAAATTAAAATTTAGATTTTGAAATTTTTTTACAATGATTATTTTACCTAGCCACCAGCCGATTAAAATTCCAAAAATGTAAGCAAGTGAATACCATCTTATCGCCAAAAACCCAAAATCAAATAAAATAGGGTCTAAATTGTGGGTATACATAATTTCTTATATCATATTTGAAATTATTTTTTCTATCAAATAAGATCAATTATGAGCAATTCTGAAAAATTATTAAAGACTTTATCTAGTTTAATTGAGAATAGTGTTTTAACCTCAAAAGATATTAAAAAAGAAATTTCAACTGACCTAAAATTTACAAGAGACAAATTAATTAACAAATTTCAACTTGTTTCGAGAGAAGAATTTGAAATTTTGAAAAAAATGGTCCAAAAACAAGAAATAGCTTTAAAGAAAATATCAAAAAAAAAATCTAAAAAGGCAAAGAAATCTTAACTAACAAACCGTTATATTTACTTTTTCCAAGTTGAATATTTCCCCCATGAGAATTTATTATGTCTTCGACTATCGCTAACCCTAATCCAACTCCTGATTTATTTAAGTTTCTACTTTTATCAAGTCTAAAAAATGGTTTAAAAACATTTCTATACTGATCCTCTGAAATACCTGGCCCATCATCTTCAATACTAACAATAATTAAATTTAAACCTTTTTGAATTTTTACATAAACTTTTTTTCCATAAACTAAACCATTTTGAATTACATTTTCAAAACATCTTGTTAATGCTAGCGGTCTTCCTTTTAAAAAGATTTCTTCAGAATTTAATAGACTTAAATTCTTATTGTTAAAATTCCTTTCAATTTTAATTAATAATTCAGATACGTTAAAAGAAACTGTATTTTCTTGAGATTGTGTTTTAGCAAATTGTAAATAATCATTGAGCATACTTTCCATTTCATCGATATCTTTGGACATTTTTTCAGAAATATTTTTTTGCTCAATCATTGCTAATTGTAGCTTTAGTCTTGTTAAAGGTGTTCTAAGGTCATGACTAATACCAGACAGCATTTCAGATCTCTGATTAAGATGGCGATTTATTCTTTTAGCCATCCTATCAAATTCATACGCCGCCTTTCTAATCTCAGAAGCTCCTGATGGTCTAAAATCATTAACATAATCTCCTTTACCAAAGCGTTCAGCAGCTTTGGCCAATCTAACTAATGGTTTTGTTTGGTTCTTTAAGAATACTAGTGCAATTAAAATTAAAACTATTGAAGGAAGTGTTGTCCACAAAACAAATAGCCTCACAGAGGAAGGCGATATTGTTTCCTTTGGTACTAAAAATTCAATTACTTCATCGTTTTCTAATTTAATTTTTATTTCAACCGCATTTTTAAATTTTGAGGTATTAAACCAATAATTATTATTTCCGAAAGAAGATTTTAATTCTCGTCTTAGAGACCTATCCATTGGGCTAAATTTTCTTTCACCTGTCGTTTTTGGGAAAGGATCATTATTTATATCTATCTCAAAATTAAAATTATTTTTGTAACTATCTGTAAAAAAATCCATATTTTCTTTATTGTTTAAATAAGCACTTTCAATTGTTTTAAGCTGTGAGACTAATGAGCGAGTTATATTTTTATTAGCTTTTATCCATATGCTATCATAGAAAACTATAGTGATAATTAATTGTAGTATTATTGTAGGAGCTGCCACAATAATTAAAGCTCTATAGAATAATCTTTTTGGTAATATTATTTTTAAAAATTTATTCAACCCAGAGAACATATCCCGTACCTCTTATTGTTTGTAAATATTTTGGATTTTTTGGATTACTTTCCAATTTTTGTCTAAGTCGGGTAATCATAACATCGATTGATCTTTCTTGAGTTATACCAGATATTTTACCTATCTCGTTACGCGTATAAGTTTTTCCAGGATTTGCTAACATTTCAATTAGAACTTTTTTTTCTGACATATTTATTTTTCTTAATTTTTCCTTAAAAATTATATTCATTTTACTAAGATTGATTTTAGCTTTACCAACAAAATAACTAGAGTTTAAATCTAATTTATAATTATTTTTTACTATATTTTTGATCCTTAGCAAAAGTTCTTTAGGTTCAAATGGCTTTGAAATATAGTCATCTGCTCCCAATTCTAACCCTCTAATTCTATTCTCTACTTCTCCTTTAGCAGTTAAAAGTATAATAGGTATATTATTATTTTTTTTAATTTCTTTTGTTAATTCATAACCATCTTGACCTGGCATCATTACATCTAAAATAATTATATCGAATTTAAAATAAGAAACTTTTAACTTAGCATTTTCAGCATTTTCCGAAGTTGAAATCAAATAACCATTATCACTTAGATATTCTTTAAGGAGATCCCTTATTCGGTTATCATCATCAACAATTAAAATATGCAATTTATTATTTTCCATCTATAATTTTTTTAAGTACTTCTTTAAATTTGATTACTGACTCTGGATTTGAATTTTTTAAAGCATTAAAAATTCTTTTTTTTTGTTTATTATACACAGCTTCAAAAAAAATCCTTCCCTCTTTGTCTAAATATAAATTTTTTTTTCTTGTGTCGTTAGGACTTTTAATCTGTTTAATCATTTTTGATTTTATCAAATCTCTTAATACTCTATTTAGACTTTGTTTTGTTATTTTCAACTTAAACATTAGTTCACCTAAATTGATACCGGGATTCCTCTCTATTAAGTTTAATGATCTTAAATGAGCCGGACCAAAAAATTTTTTTTTTAAAACTTGTTTAGGGTCTGAAAATGTTTCTCTGTAAGCGTAAAACAAAAGTTGTATAAAGTCTTTAATTTGTTCATCTTTTAGGTAAAGTAATTCTTTCATAATGGTAAGTTATATTGACTTATCTTAATAAGAAATATACTTTTTTGAAATAAAAAAATCTATATATTTACTAAAATGGAAAGCGTACCATACGATAAGAGATCTGGAAAAATTTGGTATAACGGTAAAACCTTAGACTGGGCTGATGCTAATATACATATTTTGAGTCATGGACTTCATTATGCTAGTTGTGTATTTGAGGGTGAACGTGTTTATGATGGTGAAATTTTTAAATTAGAAGAACACACTGAAAGACTTTTTTATTCCGCAAAAAGAATGGGTATCGAAGTTCCGTATAGTCAAAGAGAAATTAATGAAGCTTGTAAGAAAATTGTTAACATCCAAAAAGTAAACAATGGTTATGTCAGACCCGTAATTTGGAGAGGCAGTGAAATGATGGCTATTTCTGCTCAAAAAAATAAAATTCATGTGGCTATTGCAACTTGGGAATGGGGTTCATATTTTGATCCTAAGCTTAAATTAAAAGGTATAAAATTAAATATTTCTTCTTGGAGAAGACCTAACCCTAATTCAGTTCCATGGGATACTAAAGCATCTGGTTTATACATGATTTGCACTCTTTCAAAGCATGAAGCTGAAAGCAAAGGCTTTACTGACTCTCTAATGTTGGATCACGAAGGTAATATTGCTGAAGCTACAGGAGCAAACATTTTTTTCAAAGATAAAAAAGGAGAAATACATACTCCTACACCAGACTCTTTTCTGGATGGTATTACACGGAGAGAGGTTATTAAAATTGCTAAAAAGAAAGGTATTAAAATTTTTGAAAGAAAAATAGCACCTGAAGAAATGAAAAACTTTGTTGGCTGTTTTTTAACAGGCACAGCAGCTGAAATTACACCAGTCTCACAAATAGAGGACTATAAATTTGAAGTTTGTAATATTATTTCCGATTTAATTGAAACTTATCAGTCTTTAGTTAGAAAAAAAACTGCTGCTTAATTTTTAGCTGCTGTAATCAATACAGACCACGCAAATAACTTAAAAAAATTAAATTTAAACAATATTTGGTCCAATCTTGATAGTAGTTTGAATGTCTGTGATTCTATTGGATCTTTATAAAAGGGAAAAAAAATTAAGGTCAAAAAACCGTAGTATTTAATTTTTGTGCTTGCGAATTTTCCTTTTATGTAATCAAAATCTTCTTTTATCAGAGGATGCTCATCTTTTGATCTAGAATTAGGCGTAAGTTTTCTGTAAATATTTATTAATGGGTTAGTGCCTAAAGGTTCAACAAAAACAATACTTCCATTTGGTTTTAAAATTCTATGAATTTCATCTAAGCATTTATTAAATTGAAGATGATGCAAAATACCAGTACCATAAACAACATCGAAACTGTTATTGTCAAACTTTGTTTTCTCACAATTGTCCACACTAAAGTCAACATTAATTTTTAAATCATTTGCTTTAGTTTTTGCTTTATTAATTGAAACTTCTGAAATATCAATGCCATAAACTTTATTAGGTTTATAATTTATTATTTTTTCAACAAAAGTACCTATACCACAACCGTAATCTAAGACGTCCGATCCTTTAACCTTTTGTTTTAGAAATAAAAAAAAATCCTCATTTATATTATATATTGATTTATAAAATATATTTTCGAATCTCCCTTTTTTTTTAGATTGAAGCTTATTGTGAAAATCTTTTTCTCTTAAATTTATTTTAGATAAATCCACTATATATCCTTGTTATCTTCATTAATAGCATGATCAATTCCTTTTCTCAAATAGTCGTATCCTGTATATAATGTTAAAAAGGCAGCTAACCACAAAAGAATTATACCTATAACTTGCGCGTTATAATCTTGAAAATTAATTAGTTTGTTTCCACTTTCGCCTGTTAAAAGTATTGCTATAGAAAGCATTTGAATAAAAGTTTTCAATTTTGCTAAGCTTGTTACTTGCATAGATACTCTTCCTTTGGCCAAAAACTCTCTTAGTCCAGAAATAAGAATCTCCCTAGTAAGAATAATTATTGCAGCAATCACTTCGTAGTTTTTGATAGTCCCATTCATAACCAATAATATCAAAGCTGTTGCAATTAAAATTTTATCTGCGATAGGATCTAAAAGTTCACCTAGTTTAGACTCTTCTTTAAATAGCCTTGCTAAAAGCCCATCCAAATAATCTGTAAAACTAGCCAATACAAATAAAAAAAACGGAATTAAATCACCAAAAAAACCTGGAATATAAAATGATACCACAAAAATAGGTACAATTATAATTCTGCCAATTGTTAAAATATTAGGTATCTTCATTTTTTTTATTCGTGAAAATAATTATATATTTTCTTTGCAATGCTGTCTTCAATTCCTTCCACTGATTTTAAATCATCTAGACTCGCCGACTCTACTGCTCTAGCAGAACCAAAGTGGTTAAGCAGAGCACGTTTTCTTTGACGGCCAATACCTTGAATTTGATCAAGCAAAGATCTACTTAAATTTTTTCTTCTTTTTGCTCTGTGTGTGCTGATAGCAAATCTATGAGCTTCATCTCTTAATCTCTGAATAAAAAATAACAAAGGATCATTTTTATTTAAATTAAATACTTTACCATTATGATAAATTTTTTCCTCACCGGCATTTCTCCTCTGTCCTTTTGCGATTGCTAGTATAGGGAGATCGTGAAGACCAAGCTCATTTAAAACTTCCCTTGAAACTGAATATTGACCTTTTCCACCATCGATCATTATTAGATCTGGTAAAGAAAGTGATCCAGTTTTCTCTTTAATAGCTTTAGAAAATCGTCTAAATAATACCTCTTTCATCATACCATAATCATCACCTTTAACTTTTTCGTTTTTGATATTGAATTTTCTGTACCTTTTTTTTATAAACCCCTCATTCCCAAAGCAGATTAAAGCTCCGACAGAATCAGATCCTTGAATATGACTGTTATCATAAACCTCTATAAGATCAATATTGTTATTTATCCTGAATTTTGCAGTTAGGTTTTCGATTAGATTATTGTTTGTATCTGATTGAATAATTTTTTGAGTTAAAGCTTGTTTTGCATTTTTTTCTGCAAGTTTAGAAATATTTATTTCATTTTTATTTTTTGCTAACTTAACTGTGATTTGTTTGTTCTCTTTTTCTGAAAATGTTTTTTCTAGCAAAACTTTTTCAGTTACATCAAAGTTAGTTAGAATTAAACTTGGCACTGTCTTATTTTCATAAAATTGGGATATAAATGATGATAGAATATCATTTACTGTGTTGTCCGGATCGTGTTTTGGATAAAAAGCTTGATTGCCCCAATTTTGTTTGGATCTAAAAAAGAAAACTTGAACACAAGTTTTCCCTGTTTCTTTATAAATACTTATAACATCAGCTTCATTTAAATTAGTTTGATTAATTTTTTGAGATGTTTGTATTTGAGTTAAAGCTTTTATTCTATCTCTTGCAATTGCTGCCTTTTCATAGTCAAGCTCTTTACTTGCTTTCTCCATATCCTTTGAGAGATTTTTTTGAATTCTTCTAGATTTGCCTGAAATAAAGTCAATTGCATCATTAACTGTAGAAGAGTATTCCTTTTCAGTAATATGTCCTACGCAAGGACCTGAGCACCTTTTTATTTGATAAAGTATACATGGTCTTTCTCTGTTTTTAAAAACTGTATCGTCACAAACTCTTAATTGAAATATTTTTTGCAAAATTTTTATTGTCCAGTTTGCAGAACCTATTGACGCAAAAGGACCAAAATAATAACCAGATTTTGATTTTTTCCCTCTTAATTTTGTTAATTGAGGCCATTTGTCTTTATTACCGATATAAATGTATGGAAACGATTTGTCATCACGTAGGAGTATATTAAATCTGGGTTTATATTTTTTGATTAAATTAGCTTCTAAAAGTAAAGCTTCACTTTCATTGTTGGTTGTTGTTGTTTCAAGACTGTGAGTGAGCGAGAGCATTCTTTCAGTTCTTATCGGAAGATTGGACTCAGTGACGTAGTTCCTTAATCTATTTGGTATATTTTTTGCTTTTCCAATATAAAGAATTTCTCCAGAGGCACTTAGCATTTTATAAACACCTGGATTATTGGTAATTAATGGTATTTTATCTTTAATAACTTTCTTTCCTTGTTCTAAACTATCCATCATATTTTTGTTTTAATAACCTCGATACCTACTGATTTTGTAGTTTTGATTATGTCTAATTTTTCAATTTTAAGCTTTATTTTCTTTACTTTTTTGTTTTTGAAAATCTCATCAAATATAGACTCTGATAAACTCTCAAGTAATTCAAAATGTTTTTTTTCAGCTACTTTTTTTATATCTTCTATTACTTTTTCGTAATTTACAATTGATTTTAATTCAGCTTTTAGGTTAGGATCAGTAGTTATTTCAATATTAAATTTTACTCTTTGCTTCTTAATTTTTTCGAAATGATGAATGCCTACAAATAAAGGTAAAACTAAGTCTTTGACAATAATTTTCTTATGATACTTGAATTTACGCTTATCTCTAAATTTTAAAATCTTCATTCTTTTGTGTTAATTATATCTGGTGTTTTCCAAGCTAAACGTTGTCCGCTATCAACATTTATAATTTGACCTGTAATATTATCATTTTCTATTAAAAATTTCACAGCTGAACAAACATTTTTTGTTTCTACCTTTTTTTTTAAAATTGTGGATTTCCATTGTTTTCTAAAGTGTTTTTCTGATTGTCTTTTATTTTTGAGAGTTGGTCCAGGTGATATAGCATTAACTCTTATATTTGGAGCAAGTTTCATAGCAGATGTTTTAGTAAGAGTTACTAGACTAGATTTACTTAATGTATATGAAAAGAAAAAAGGGGTTAATTTTTCCACCCTTTGATCAATTATATTTATAATATTTCCATTATTGCCTTTAAAGAATTTAGCAAAATCTCTTGTTAAAATTGCTGGAGCTTTTAAATTAATATTAATATGTTTTAAAAAGCTTTTATCAGTAAAGTTCGTTAAATTGTCGTTTTCAAAAATCGATGCATTATTAATTAAACAATTTATACCACCCATTGCTCTATGAGCTGTTGGAATGATCTTTTGTATTTCTTTTAAATTATTCAAGTCAGCTTTAAGCAAATAAACAGTTGCGCCTAAATATTCTAAATCTTTTTTTAGTTTTTTTGCAGCGCTAATTGATTTTGAATAATGAATAACAATTTTTGTATCATAATTAGATAATTCTAAAGCGATAGATTTTCCAATACGTGTCGCACAACCTGTTATTATTATTTTTTTGGTTTCCATTTTTTTATTGCTTTTCTAGGTTTTGTGCCCGGCATACCCATAGTTGATCTTCCTTTAGGGTATACTTTATTTTTTAATTTGTATTGACTAATTTTTGGATTTAAAGTGATTTCTAACTCACTTGCTTCTAACTTTCTCATTTCATCCCTAATTTTAGCTGCTTCCTCAAATTCAAGATTTGAAGCTGCTTCCTTCATCTTTCTATTAAGTCCTTTTAAATGTTTTTTTAAATTGCCTCCAACATTAGACCCCTCAGATATTTTTACATAGTCTTTTTCGTATACAGACTCTAAAATATCATTAATATCTTTCTTTATTGTCTCTGCTGTAATCTTATTCTTTTGATTATACTCTAACTGTTTGTTTCTTCTTCGATCTGTTTCTTTAATAGCTTTATCAATACTTTTTGTTACCTTATCAGCATATAAAATTACTTTACCTTCAACATTTCTAGCTGCCCGACCAATAGTTTGAATTAAAGAAGTTTCAGATCTTAAAAATCCCTCTTTGTCAGCATCTAAAATTGCAACTAATGCACACTCTGGGATATCTAATCCCTCTCTAAGTAAATTTATTCCGACAAGTATATCAAAAACTCCCATTCTCAAGTCTCTGATGATTTCAATACGCTCGAGTGTGTCAATATCTGAGTGCATATACCTAACTTTCAATCCATTTTCATGAAGATACTCCGTTAAATCTTCAGCCATTTTTTTTGTAAGAGTAGTTGCTAAAATTCTAAAACCTTTCTTTACAATACTAGCAGCTTCGTGCATCAAGTCGTCGACTTGAGTTTTCGCTGGTCTTATTTCCACCGGAGGATCAATCAAACCAGTTGGTCTTATTATTTGATCTATGTGTTGGTTTTTAGTTTGTTTTAATTCCCATGGCCCTGGTGTAGCTGAAACAAAAACAGTTTGAGTTCTCATCAAGTCCCACTCCTCAAATTTAAGAGGCCTATTGTCCATACAAGACGGAAGTCGAAAACCATATTCTGCTAACGTTTTTTTCCTAGTATGATCTCCTTTATACATCCCATTTAATTGTGGAACAGTTACATGACTTTCATCCACAAAAATTATTGCATTATCTGGGAAGTACTCAAAAAGAGTTGGGGGAGGTTCACCTGGTTTTCTTCCTGATAGAAATCTAGAATAATTTTCTATTCCCGCACATGTACCTGTTGCTTCAATCATTTCTAAATCAAATTTAGTTCTTTCTCTTAATCTTTGTTCTTCTAATAATTTATTATTCTCTCTATGTTTTTTTAATGTCTCTGCTAATTCAGATTTAATTTGCCGTATTGCCTGATCAATAGTTGGTTTAGGTGTAATATAGTGACTATTTGCGTAAATTTTAATTATTGAGTAATCATTGGTTTTCTCACCCGTTAGGGGATCAAATTCTTCAATTTTTTCTAATTTATTAAAATTAAAACTTATTCTCCATGCTCTATCCTCTAAATGTGATGGAAATATTTCTAAATTTTCACCTCTTACTCTAAAAGTCCCCCTGAAAAAGTTTTGATCATTTCTTTTATATTGTAAATTTACAAAAGCTTTTATTAATTGATCTCGATCGTAATCATAATTTTTTTTTAATGTAATCGTCATTTTTGAGTAAGCTTCAACTGAACCAAGTCCGTAAATACAAGACACACTTGCAACAATAATTACATCATCTCTTTCTAACAACGATCTAGTTGCAGAATGTCTCATTCTATCTATCTGCTCATTTATTGATGCTTCTTTTTCAATGTAAGTGTCGGACCTTGGCACATATGCTTCTGGAGTGTAATAATCATAGTAAGAGACAAAATATTCTACGGCATTATCTGGGAAGAAGCTTTTAAACTCACCGTACAATTGTGCAGCTAAAGTTTTGTTAGGTGCAAGGATCAAAGCAGGTCGATTTGCTTTTTCTATTACTTTAGCCATTGTAAATGTTTTACCTGATCCAGTGACACCTAGGAGAACCTGCTCATGTTTATTATCTTTAAGATTTTTAAGCAATTTTTTTATAGCTTCTGGTTGGTCGCCATTAGGTTGAAAATTGCTTTTTATTTTAAATTTAATACCACCCTCAAGCTTAGGTTTATCGCTATGGTTATTAACTTCTAAATCTTCCATTTTTTCTTGATAAGTATTTTGCATTTTGTGTTAATAATAATTTAAAAAAAATATTATAAATTTCAATGAGCATAGTTTCCAATAGTTTAAAACGAATAAAACCATCACCTACTATGGCAGTGACCTCAAAAGCAAGGGAAATGAAGGCTGCTGGCAAAGATGTCATAGGTTTAGGGGCTGGGGAACCAGATTTTGACACACCTGATAATATTAAAGAAGCTGCGATAAGGGCTATTAAAAGCGGTGATACCAAATATACAGCAGTAGATGGTACACCTGTTTTGAAAAAAGCTATTCAAGCAAAATTTTTAAGGGAGAATAATTTAACATTTTCAATCGATCAAATAACAGTTGGCACTGGCGGTAAGCAAGTTTTGTATAATACGTTTATGGCAACTATTAACAAAGGTGACGAAGTAATTATTCCCGCTCCTTACTGGGTTTCTTACCCTGATATTATTTTGTTGGCTGGCGGCAAACCCAAAATAGTAAAATGTGATGAAAAGAATAGTTTTAAAATTACACCAGAGCAATTAAAAAAAGCTATATCAAAAAAAACAAAATGGGTAATTTTAAACTCACCTTCGAATCCCACTGGTTCAGCTTATACTAAAAAAGAAATTGAAGGTCTTTCAAAAGTTTTAATGAAGCATAAGAAAGTTTTTATTCTAAGTGATGATATATATGAACATATTACTTATGATGATTTTAAATTCTATACAATAGCACAAATACAAGAACTAAAAGAAAGAACCTTAACCATGAACGGGGTAAGCAAATCTTACTCCATGACTGGTTGGAGAATAGGTTATGCCGCAGGTCCAAAAGAAATAATTAAAGCGATTGCAAAAATTCAATCTCAATCAACAAGTAATCCAACTTCTATAAGCCAAGCAGCAGCAGTAGAAGCTCTAAATGGCACTCAATCTTTTATAAAAGAACGTGCTGACTCATTTAAAAAGAGAAGAGATTTCGTAGTTGATAGTTTAAATAAAATAGAAGGAATAAGTTGTTTAAGACCAGAGGGAGCTTTTTATGTTTTTCCTAATTGTAAAAAGTTGTTAGGAAAAAAAACAAAAGTAAAAAATGACAGAGATTTTGTAGAAAAATTACTTGTAAAATCCCAGGTAGCAGTCGTTCAAGGTTCTGCGTTTGGTTTAGACGGTTATTTTAGAATATCTTACGCAACCTCAACAGAGAATTTAAAAAAAGCGATGGAGAGAATAAAGAGTTTTTGTGGAAGTCTTACTTAATTAGTATTAGAAAGATATTTTTCAGCTTCTAAAGCAGACATACATCCCATACCAGCCGCGGTTACTGCTTGTCTAAATACTTTATCTTTTACATCTCCTGCTGCAAAGACCCCTGGTATATTTGTTTCGGTTGAGTCAGGTTTTGTAATTAGATATCCTTCATTATCCATTTTAAGCTGATCTTTAAATAATGAAGTTGCTGGGTCATGACCAATTGCGATAAATAAACCATCAACCTTCAATTCTTTAATTTTATTATCTTTAACATTTTTAATCTTAATTGCATTCATGCTTTTTGGTTTTCCATTACCCAAAACTTCAGTTACAACACTATCCCAGACAATTTCAACTTTTTTGTTCGCTTTTAATTTTTCTTGTAGCATTTTTTCTGCTCTTAATTTATTTCTTCTGTGTATTAGTTTAACTTTAGACGCGAACTTAGTTAAAAACATTGCTTCCTCGACTGCTGCATTTCCACCACCAACAACTGCAACTTCTTTATCTTTGAAAAAAAATCCATCACAAGTCGCACATGCTGAAACTCCAAATCCACGAAAATTTTGTTCTGACTCTAAATTTAACCATCTTGCTTGAGCTCCAGTAGAAATTATAATTGAGTCCGCCGTGTAAACTTGTCCACTATCCCCAACAACTTTAAATGGTTTTTCAGACAAATCCACTTTATTGATATGATCTTGAATCATCTCAGTTCCAACTGCTTCGGCCTGACCTTTCATTTCCTCCATAAGCCATGGACCCTGAATTACTTTAGAATAACCAGGGTAATTTTCTACGTCAGTTGTAGTTGTTAATTGACCTCCTGGTTGAGAACCGTGAACTAAAATTGGCTTTAACATAGCTCTTGCGGCGTAAATAGCCGCAGTATAACCAGCTGGTCCTGACCCAAGTATTAACACTTTTGTATGTTTAGTTGATTTATTATTCATTATGATAGGTTTATATAGTAACTAATGTTGGAATTAAAAGCACTTCTTTTAACGCAAGGTATGCATGGAATGGTGAGCCAAGTAGAAGGCCTTGCAAAAGCTTTGAAAATTAATTTTAAGCACCAAAAAATTAAATTAAAACCGTTTTGGAATTTTATACCTCCAAAAATAACTCCAATTTCAGAAAACTTACTAACAGAAAAATTCGTTTGTGATAGTAAAATTGTGATTTCATGTGGAAGAAAAAGCGTGATTCCCTCAATTGCATTGAAAAAAAGACTCGGTAAAGAGATATTTAATATTCATATTCAAGATCCCAAAGTGTCTTTTAAGCATTTTGATTTAATTATAAGTCCTGAACATGACGGAATAAAAGGCGATAATGTTTTAACTACTCGTGGTTCGATACATTATTTAACAAAAAAAGAAATAATTGAAAACACAAATTACTTAAAATTTGAAAAAGGGAAAAAAAAGATCGTCACTTTTGTTATCGGAGGTCCAAATAAGTATTATGATTATTCAGATGAACAAATTCATTACATATTTAATAAAGTAAAAACTTTATTTACTCCAGACAAATATAAGATCGTAGTTATACCATCGTATAGGACTCCAGCTGAAGTAATTAAAAAAGCGTATAATACATTTAGTGTAAATCATTATGTAGTAAAAACTATTGACAAAAAAGCATACTTAAGCTCGCTTTCAATAGCTGACTATATAATTGTAACATGTGATTCTACTTCCATGATTTCAGAGGCGGCTGTCACAGGCAAACCAGTTTATATGGCTATGATGAAGCCAAAAAAAAGTATAAGAAGATTTAAAAGTTTTTATACTCAGTTTAAAGAACTTGGGATCGCTAAAGAATTGACAGAAAGCATTGACAATTGGAGTTATGATAAGTTAGATGAGGTAAATAGAATTGCACCTATAATTAAGGAAAGAATGAAATTAAATGGAATTACTTAAATCACTACAAACAAGGACCAAACTATATAGCGATCCTTTTAAACATTTTGAAATTAATCAACCTCTGACTGCTAAAGCGATTGATGAAATTTCTATGGCAGAAATAACTGATCCTAGAAAAGAAAATCTTAATTACGATGGAACAAGGGCTTTGGATGGAGGTGAAGGTTCTTTTCGAGCTGGTATTAAAGATGGCGGAAAAGCAAAAAAAATTAGATGTTATGTTACTAAAGAAAACTCTAATCAATTTCCAAATTTAACAAAATTCATTGAAGAATTAAGATCGCCTGAAGTTTATAAAAAAATTGGATCATTAATTGGAAAAGATTTAAGTAATTCTTATGTGAGACTTGAAGTGATTTGTGATCGAGAAGGTTTCTGGCTAAAACCACATTGTGATATAGAAGAAAAATTAATGTCTTCAATAGTTTTTGTCAATTTACACGACGAGTCAGAAAATCTTGGAACTGATTTTTATGACGCAAAATTAAATAAAGTCAAAACTGTTCCTTACAAGCATAATTACGGATATTTTTTTACAAGTGGCCCAAACACTTGGCATGGTATGGAAAAAAAAGAGATTAAAAAAGAACGTAGATGTATTCAGATCAACTATGTTACATTCGAGACTGATTGGAAAGTTAAGTAAATTAAACTTTACTCAATTTAAATATCTTGAAGCGAAGTAACAGTAATTTTTTTTGTTTTTAAAGATTTTATCCCTTCCAAACATACATAGGCAGTCGACATATTTGTACAATAAGGAACTTTATTTGCTAATGTAGCTCTTCTTAATGCTAAAGCATCATTTAGTTGTTTTTCGCTATTACCACCACCGGTATTAATTACTAAAGCAATTTTTTTTGAATTTAATATATCGACTATATGAGGAGAACCTTGGTTCACCTTATTTATTTTTTTACACTTAATTCCTTGCTGGCTCATATAGTTAGCAGTACCTTCAGTCCCGCAAATTTTAAAATTTAATTTAACCAATTGTTTTGCTAATTCTACCCCCTCTTCTTTATGGCTATTTTTTAAAGAGATAAAGGCTAAACCCTTTTTTGGAAGAGAGTTAGAGGCTGCAATTTGGCTTTTTGCAAAAGCCATACCAAAATTTTTATCAAATCCCATAACTTCACCAGTGGATTTCATTTCTGGGCCAAGAAGCAAGTCGCTATTAGGAAACTTATTGAAGGGAAATACCGCCTCTTTGACAGCAAACATATTTTTAGTTTTACTTTTTAAATTGAACTTTGATAGTTTTTCTCCAGCCATCACTCTAGAAGCAATTTTAGCTAATGGTAAATTTTTTGCTTTCGAAACAAATGGGACTGTTCTACTGGCTCTTGGATTCACTTCAATTACAAAAATTTGATCTTTTTTGATAGCAAATTGAATATTCATTAATCCTTTTACTTTCAATGCCAAAGCTAACTTTTTAGTTTGATTTTCAATTTCTTTTATTAAAAATGATTTTATAGATACCGGCGGTAAACTACATGCTGAGTCTCCAGAATGTATTCCAGCTTCTTCTATATGTTGCATAATACCTGCAACGAAAACATTTTTACCGTCAGAAATTGCATCGACGTCTACTTCCATCGCATTATCTATAAACTTATCAATTAATATTGGATTTTTTTCAGCTACTTTAAATGCCTCTTTGACAAAGTTTTTAAGTTGCTTTTTTTCATGAACTATCTCCATTGCTCTTCCACCTAATACGTATGATGGCCTTACCATTAATGGTAAACCAATTTTTTCTGCGATTTTTATTGCTTGGGAAAAATTTTTTGCAATACCACTTTCAGCTTGTTTTAATTTTAGTTTATTTAAAAGCCTTCTAAATCTATCTCTATCTTCCGCAATATCAATCGATGAATATTGAGTTCCTAAAATTGGAAGTTTGTTTTTGTATAAGAATTTTGCGAGTTTAATTGGAGTTTGTCCACCAAATTGAGTGATTACTCCTTTTAAATTACCTTTAGACTTTTCCTTTTTTATAATATTGAAAACGTATTCTTCAATTAAAGGTTCGAAATATAATCTATCACTGGTATCATAATCTGTAGATACCGTTTCTGGATTACAATTAACCATTATAGTTTCATACTTAACATCTTTAAGAGCAAAACTAGCTTGGCAACAACAGTAATCAAATTCTATACCTTGACCTATTCTGTTTGGACCTCCACCAAGTATGATTATTTTTTTTTTATTAGATGGATCAGCCTCACACTCTGAGCTGATAGAAAAATTTCTTTGATAAGTTGAATACATATATGGTGTAAATGATTTAAATTCTGCAGCACAAGTATCTACCTTTTTATAAACAGGATAGACTTTTAACGCTTCTCTCTTATTTCTAATTACTGTTTCTGAAGTTTTAGTAAGTTCTGATAATTTTTTATCTGAGAATCCAATTGATTTAACATAATTAAGTTCACTAAAGGTTTTTGGAAGACCATTCTTTTTGATTTTAATTTCACTATCTATAATTTCTTTAATTTGATTTAAAAACCAAGGATCTATTTTTGAGAGCTTATGTATTTTTGTTAAATTGATCTTTTTTCTAATAGCTTCTCCAACAAGCAAAATTTTGTTTGGAATATTTTCTTTTAGTTTTTTCTCAATTTGTTTTGCACTTAAATTAAATATTTGATCCAACCCTGTAAAACCAGTTTCAAGAGAGACCAAAGCTTTTTGTAAAGATTCTTTAAAATTTCTTCCTATTGCCATAGCTTCACCAACAGATTTCATAGATGTTCCTAAAACTGCGGCTGAATTTGAGAATTTTTCAAAGGTAAATCTAGGTATCTTAGTAACTACGTAGTCAATGGTTGGTTCAAAAGAAGCAGGAGTTACCTTTGTAATCTCATTTTTTAATTCATCTAAAGTGTACCCAACTGCTAACTTCGCCGCTACCTTCGCTATTGGAAAACCAGTTGCTTTAGATGCTAATGCTGAAGATCTTGAAACCCTAGGATTCATTTCTATAATCACCATTCTTCCATTTTTAGGATTTATTGCGAACTGTACGTTAGATCCACCTGTTTCCACACCAATTTTTCTTAAGCAAGCTATAGAGGCGTTTCTCATTACTTGATATTCTTTATCTGTTAAAGTTAGAGCTGGCGCTAAAGTAACAGAGTCTCCTGTGTGAATTCCCATAGGGTCTAAATTTTCAATTGAGCAAATGATAATACAGTTATCTTTTCTATCCCTAACCACTTCCATCTCAAATTCTTTCCAACCTTCTAAACATTCTTCGACTAGAACTTGATTTACTGGAGATTCATGTAGACCATTTTTAATTATTTTAAAGAATTCTTTTTTAGACTTAGCTATACCACCTCCAAGACCTCCCAAAGTAAAAGCTGGCCTAATTATTGCTGGTAATCCAATTTGTTTTAAAGCTCCAGAAGATTGATTGAAATTATTTACAATCTTTGATTTAGGTAAATCTAAACCTATATCAATCATATTTTTTCTAAATTTTTTTCTATCTTCAGCATTAGAAATAGCTTTTGAATTAGCCCCAATGAGTTCAATTTTATATTTTTTTAGTATTCCTTCTTTTTCGGCCTCCATTGCTAAGTTTAATGCAGTTTGACCACCCATAGTTGGTAAGATCGCATGTGGTTTTTCTTTAATAAGAATTTTTTCAAGAACTTGTAATGTTATTGGCTCTATATAAGTTTTATCTGCTACGTTTGGATCAGTCATAATTGTAGCTGGGTTTGAATTTATTAAAACTACTTCGAAACCTTCATCTTTTAAAGCTTTACATGCTTGGGTGCCTGAGTAATCAAATTCACAAGCTTGCCCAATAATAATAGGTCCTGCTCCTACAACTAAAATTTTTTTAATATCTTTTCTTTTTGGCATTTTTCATTCTACTCACAAATTTTCTAAATAAATAAACACTGTCTTGAGGCCCAGGATTAGACTCTGGGTGATATTGAACTGAAAAAACTGCTTTATTTTTTAATTCAATACCTTCAATACTATTATCAAATAAAGATTGGTGTGTAATTTTTATATTCTTAGGCAATCCTTTTTTAACAACTTCAAAGCCATGATTTTGACTGGTAATTTCAACGTTATCCTCAATCAAATTTTTTACTGGATGATTTGCACCTCTATGACCTAATTTCATTTTTTCTGTTTTTCCACCTAAAGCCAAAGCTAATAATTGATGACCTAAACAAATTCCGAATATTGGTAATCTTTTTTTTATTAAATTTTGTATTATTGGAATGGCATATTTTCCAGTTGCAGCGGGATCACCTGGACCATTAGAAAGAAATATGCCGTTAGGTTTTAATTTTAAGATTTCCTCAGACTTTGTATTACAAGAAACGACAGTTACTTTACAATTGAAATCAGAAAAATATCTCAAAATATTTTTTTTAATTCCATAATCAATTGCAACGACATGTAATAATTTTTTTTTATTTTTTAAAAAACCATCCTTCTTTGTCCAAGTTCTAAAATCTTGCCATACGTAATTTTTTTTAGTTGTTACTTTTTTTGCTAAATCTAAATTTTTTAGACCGCTCCATTTTTGAGTAATTTTCAAAATTTGACTAATGTTTATTTTCCTTGTTTTATTAAATGATATAGATCCTTTAGGCGCACCTTTGTCTCTTATTAAACTTGTTAAACTTCTAGTATCAATTCCAGTTATACCTACAATCTTATTTTTTTTTAACCATAGATCTAAATGTTTTAAAGATCTGTAGTTAGACGGATCAGTAATTTCTGTATTAATTATCACTCCTTTAGTCCATATTTTATCTGACTCATGGTCCTCTTTATTAGTGCCAACGTTTCCAACATGTGGAAAAGTAAAATTAATAATTTGATCAGAATATGAAGGGTCGGAAATAATTTCTTGATAACCAGTAATTGAAGTATTGAAACAAACTTCTCCTGTTATTGTGCCCTCGAAACCTAATCCAATCCCTTTGAAGAATTTGCCATTTTGTAAAATTAAAATAGCATTGGAATCGATCTTTTTAAGATTTTTTTTTGAGTTTATATTTTGAGAAGACAGCTTCAAATACAACTCATAAGTTAAAGTAAAACACTTATAAACATGATTTTGCGCAACATATGAAATAGTGTCAAAATCGTCAAGAAAGTTCTTTTTATTTTCTATAAGAATTGTGATTAAAATAATTAAATCTTATGTCATTAAAAAAACAAATAGAAGAAAAGTTAAATATTGCATTAAAAGCTAAAGATAAAAACACTTACCCCACCTTAAGACTTATAGTCTCAGCTATCAAAGATGCTGAAATCGCGGGTCGGTCTAAGGGAAAAGAATCACTTGCAGAAAGTGATATTATTGGTCTTTTAAAGAAAATGATAAAACAAAGAAATGAATCATGCGAGGTTTACAAAAAGGCAGGAAGAAAAGAGCTTTTAGAAAATGAGACAAAAGAAATTCAGGTAATAAATCAATTTTTACCAAAACAGTTAAGTGACGAGGAAACTAAAAAAATTTGTGAAGACACGATAAAATCTGTTGGGGCGCAGTCAATGAAAGATATGGGTAAAGTAATGGGTGCTCTTAAGTCTAAAAATCTTGACTCTTTAGATTTTTCAAAAGTCAGTAATATTATAAAAGATTTATTAAAATAATGATGAAATATCCAAAAGAATATTTAGATGAAATTAAACTGAGACTTAAAGTTTCCCAGGTTGTCGGTAAAACGGTACAATTAAAAAAAAGAGGTAAAGAATTTATAGGATTGTCTCCATTTAAAAATGAAAAGAGCCCCTCGTTTACTGTAAATGATGAAAAAGAATTTTATCATTGCTTCAGCAGTGGTGAGCACGGCAACATATTTGATTTTTTAATGAAAACTAGATCTATAGGATTTGGGGAGTCAGTAAGAATCTTGGCAGCAGAAGCAGGAATGCAACCTTTTAGATTTACTCCGTTAGATAAAAAAAAAGATTTAAGATATCAGACTTATAAAAAAATTTATAAAGAGTATTCAGATCACTTTTTTAATCAACTAACTAATCAAAAAAATAAAGATGCAATTGACTACCTTGTTAAAAGAGGAATAAAGAAAAATATTTTAGAAGAATTTAAATTGGGATACGTTCCTTGGCAAAATGATTTTTATGAAACTTTAAAAAGCAAATACTCCGAAGAAGATATTAGTTTGACAGGTTTATACTACAAACATGATAAGACAGGAAAATTTATAGATAGATTTAATTCAAGAATAATTTTTCCAATAAACAATATTGCAGGCGAAACAATTGCTTTTGGTGGCAGAATAATTAGAGAAGGAAATTTAGCTAAATATATCAATTCACCCGAAACTGAATTTTACAAAAAAGGAAGTATAATTTTTAATCTAGATAAAGCTAAGTCATTAAGATCAGAAACAAAAGAGGTTGTAGTTGTAGAGGGTTACATGGATGTAGTAAGCGTCTATTCCTCAGGAATAAAAAACGTAATAGCAAATTCAGGAACAGCTCTTACTGAAAGACAAATTAATTTAATATGGAAGTTTTTCAACAATCCCATAATTTGTTTAGATGGTGACGCAAGTGGACAAAAGGCGGCTCTACGAATTGCAGAAAAACTTTTTCCAATAATTAATGAAGAAAATAAAATTTTTTTCTCTATAATGCCAGATGACTATGATCCTGATGACTTTATTAAAAAGAATGGAAAAGAAAAATTTATTGATTTTTTAAATAATAAAACAATTATTCAATCATACATATGGGATCACTATATCAAGGAAATAAATAGAAATAATCCGTTTGAAGTCTCTAAGTTTGAAAAACAAATTAAAAAGCTTTGTTATACTATCAAGGATGAAACTTTAAAAAAATATGTCTTAGAAAATTTTTTAGAGAAAATTAGAAATTTAACTCCTATTCAAAGTTCGAAAAATATTAACAGAAATTTCAACAGATTTAATCAAAAACAAAATAGTTATATTTTAAGTGAAACTAAAGATTTATATTTAAAAAAAAACCATTTTTCAAAAATACAGATTAAAGAGTTTTCTATATTGTATGTTATGTTAAATTTTTTAGAAATCGCAGCAAAAAAAATTGAAATTTTATCAGAAATCAAATTTCTTTCTGAAAAAAATGAAAGTTTAAAAAAACTTATAATAAATTTATTGTTAGATAATAACAGCAATGAGTTAATAAAATCTAAGGTTAGTGAGAATTATCAAAAATTAATTGAAGAAATTCAAGAAAACTCAAGTATTCACATTATAACTAAAAATAAAAAGGAAGAACAAATTCTAGACTTATTAAATGATCTGTTAATTGAGCTAAAAGAGATATCCAGCTTACAAAAAATAGAATCCTTAGAGAAAGATTTGATTAACAATCTTGACGAGAGCTCCTATTCAGAATTTATCAAGCTTAAAAGCCAATTAAATGGGGAATAAAAAAAGATAGATTTTTTCCATCTAGTGATTATATATATTCCACTATTCAACAATATATATTAATGGGCGAAAAAATAATTACAAAATCATTTGAGAGACTTCTAGATAAAGGGAAACATAGAGGTTTTGTAACATACGAGGAACTTGGAAAATCTTTAGGTAAAAGAAACGGAACCTCAGAAAATATTGAAAAAGCTTTAATAATATTAGTTGATGAAAAAATTACCATAGTCGAAAAAAAATCCCAATTTCAGTCTAATAAAAAGAAAGAAGCAGCTAACACTGCTGAGGAAAAAACTTCTGACAAAAGTGATGATCCAATTAGAATGTATCTTAGAGAAATGGGCGGTGTCGAACTTTTATCCAGAGAAGGTGAAATAGCAATCGCAAAAAGAATTGAAGCAGGTAAAGATGTAATGATAAACGCACTGACGCAAAGCCCAATTGTCGGTAAAAAAATCTTTGAGTGGAAAGAACAAATTGAAAGTCAACAGCTTTTAGTTCGTGATATAATAGACATTGACTCCACCTATGAAGATTTTGAATCTTTAGAAGATGATGATGATTTAAAGATTAATAAAAAATCGAAGAGTAAAGAAAATAAAGAAGAAGCCAAAGATGAAAAGAAAGATGAAGAGGGAACCGACGCAGAACAAGATGAATTTAATGTTTCTCTTGCTAAAATGGAAGAGGAGATAAAACCAAAGATTTTAAATATATTAGACTCTTTAAATAAAAATTATTCAAAACTTCAAAAATATCAAAAAGAGAAATTAGAATGTTTATTGGCATCAAAAGAACTATCAATCTCTAAAAACAAAAATTTCAAAAAGATACAGTCAATTCTCGTTAATAATTTTAAAAATCTTCAGTTAGCACCACATATAGTTGAAGAGTTAGTGCAGTCACATTACAAAGAAAACAAAAAGATTGTTTCATTAGAGGGTGTTTTATTGAGACTGGCTATGGATAACAAAATATCAAGAGAGGAGTTTTTAAAATATTATATCGGAAATGAAATAAATCCTAAATTCGAAACGTTTTTAAAAGAGAATCCAACTTGGAAATCATTCTTTAAAAAATATAAGAAAGATTTTTCAGAAATCAGAGAAAGATTGGTTGAGTTTAGTAAAAAGATTGGTTTGTCTGTGGGAGAGTTTAAAAAATTAGTGAGCAGAATTCAAAAAGGCGAAAGAGAGTCAAGAATAGCTAAAAAAGAAATGGTAGAAGCTAATTTACGATTAGTTATTTCAATTGCAAAGAAATACACGAATAGAGGATTGCAATTTTTGGATCTTATACAAGAAGGTAATATTGGATTAATGAAAGCTGTAGATAAATTTGAATATAGAAGAGGTTATAAATTTTCTACCTATGCTACTTGGTGGATTAGACAAGCTATAACAAGATCAATAGCTGACCAAGCTAGAACAATAAGAATTCCGGTTCATATGATAGAAACGATTAATAAGATCGTCAGAACACAAAGACAAATTATGAGTGAATTTGGTCGAGAGCCAACGCCAGAAGAATTAGCAAAAAAATTAGCAATGCCACTTGAGAAAGTTAGAAAAGTTTTAAAAATTGCTAAGGAGCCCGTATCGCTTGAAACTCCTGTAGGAGATGAGGAAGATAGTAGTTTAGGAGATTTTATAGAAGATAAAAATGCACTACAACCATTGGATACAGCAATTCAATCTAATTTGAGTGAGTCTACAACTAAAATTTTAGCTTCATTAACTCCTAGAGAGGAAAGAGTTCTTAGAATGCGATTTGGAATAGGAATGAATACTGATCATACTTTAGAAGAGGTAGGTCTTCAGTTTTCGGTGACTAGGGAGAGAATTAGACAGATCGAAGCAAAAGCTTTAAGAAAACTTAAGCATCCAAGTAGATCAAAACAACTAAAAAGTTTCCTAGAAAAATAGCTAATTGTGATATAAAGATATTGCTAATGGGCCTGTAGCTCAGTTGGTTAGAGCAGTACACTCATAATGTATTGGTCCCAGGTTCGAGTCCTGGCGGGCCCACCAAATTTTTGAAAATTATTTAATCGCTATTACTTACTTTTTAAGAATTCTTCAAGCTTTGTTATCAAAAGATTGATATCATTATTATTAGAACTTAATATTGAAGCAAATTCCTCTTTTTGTGTTCTTGCTAAACTCAGCCCTTCAACAATTAAATCCCTTATTAATGGCTTTTCAGGATTTTTGGTATAAATTCTCCAATCTATTTTTATTTCAGGATTTTTGTCATTTGCAACTATTTTTGATTTCACAATAGTATAGTTAGAGTTTTTTTTTTCAGCGTCAACTATTTCAAATTTATTATTAGAATAATCATTTAATCTTGATGTTAAACTTTTCAAAAAGTATTTTTCAAAGACTTGCTGATATCTATCTAAATCTTTTTGATCAGTTGACTTTCTCAATTCTCCTAATGTGTAAAGACTTAAAGCATAAATATCTACGTTTTTAAGCGCAATTGCTGCAATATAATTAGATTTTTCGTCTTTTGTTAAGTCTTTATCTGAAAGTTTGCTAATTGCATCATTCACAAGTTCAGACACAAATAATCTTGGGTTTGAGCTATAATCACTAGCCAAGGCAAAATTAATTACGAGAAAAAAAGAGATTAAAATATAACTTAACTTTTTCATTTTAAAGTTGAATTATTTATCTAAGCTTCCCCAGTCATCCTCATTTTCACTGGAATTGTTAATTTTGTTCTCTCTATTTTGCAGGTATAGACTTTTAAATGAGGCATACAAATCAACTGAATTCTTTTCTAAGCTATCAAGATTTAGCGCATTGTCCGCTCTAAAGTCAACAGCAGTTGTGCCTTTTACAGTTAGATAGTCTAGTTGACTTCCAGAAATTCCTAGCATTTCTTTCTCTCTCCAAGTTATATGCGCAAATGGATCCACAAAAGAGTCAGCCACAATTCCTATTGTATCTCGGGCTGTTGACGGACCTAATATAGGTAAAACGAGATAACAACCAGGCCCAAAACCATACGCCCCTAGAGTTTGTCCAACATCTTCTTGTTGAGCTTTGAAACCGAGTTTCTCTGCTGGATTAGCTAATCCTATAATACCAATGGTAGTATTTATTAGAAAGCTTGCAGTTGCATCACCAGCGCCTTTTAAATTTCCCTGCACAATATGATTTGGAATTGAAAGTAGGGTAGCAATATTTGACGTAAAATTACTTGTGCCGTTTTTTATTGTCTGTGGTAATTTATTATATCCTTTTGCTATTGGCTCAAGTATTGCACCATCAAAAGCCATATTGAACTTAAAAATTGCTCTACTAGTTTTTTCAAAGCACTCATCAGCTGCTTTGATCTCACTAGAAACCAATGCTAATACAGTTAGTCCTATTATTATGTATTTGTTAAAGTCCATTATATCTATAAGTTATATATAGAATATTTTTACTTATGCTAGATAAATTATCCTACAATTAAAGAGATTTTAAGGTTAAAATGTCTATGATTTATTAGCTGATTAATACTATGATTATAAAAACTATTTTTTCACCAAATTGTTCTAAGAAAACAAGGAAAAACAAAGAAATAAAGTTTATAATTTTGCATTATACTGGAATGCAATCTGAGATTGTATCACTGAAAAGACTCTTGGACTCCAAATACAAAGTGAGCTGTCACTATTTAATAAATAGAAAAGGATCTATAATCAAATTAGTAAGTGAAAATAGAGTTGCTTGGCATGCGGGTAAATCAAGATGGAAAAATTATAGAAACTTAAATAAAAATTCAATCGGTATCGAACTTGTAAATAAAGGACATAATTTTGGTTATCAAAAATTTACTACTCTACAAATTAAAAATTTAACAAAGCTTTGTTTAAGGTTAAAAAAAAAATATAATATTAAAAGATGTAATATTTTAGGTCACTCAGATATTGCCCCTTTACGCAAACAGGATCCCGGTGAACTTTTTCCGTGGGATAAGATGTGCCAAAAAGGTCTTGGGTTAAGATTAAAAAGAACTACTACTTTTTTCTTAAAAACAGACACAAAAAGATTAAGAAAATTTTTTTTTAGAAATCTATATAAAATTGGCTATAGATATTTTGATAAAAATAAAAAATCCAAAAAGGATAAATTTATTATAAAAGCTTTTCAAAGACGTTTTTTACCTAAAAATTTAACGGGTAAAATAGATCAAAAAACACACGAAATTAGCCATTTTCTTGCTAAGTCATAAAAAATTAAGGTTGATTTTTTTATTTAAATCTTTAAATAAACAATGCCAGATAATTGGACCGTCGCTATTAATTTTTTAATAGAGGAAAGTCCGGGCTCCGTAAAGACACAGTGCCAGTTAACCACTGGCGAGGGTGACTTCAGGGATAGTGCCACAGAAAATAAACCGCCTAATCGAGGCAAGGGTGAAACGGCGAGGTAAGAGCTCACCGGTTTTTTGGTAACAAAAAACGCACGGCAAACCCCACTGGGAGCAAGGTTAAATAGAGAAGACAATGCGCATTAGCGCTCAAAACCGTCTTTAGTTAGTCTTCTGGGTTAACCGCTTGAGCTTAAACGTGAGTTTAAGTCTAGAGAAATGACATCTTCAATGACAGAACCCGGCTTATAGATTATCTGGCACGCAAAAAACCTTCTTAAACGTTCCCCGTTTGTACTTTTCATAAAAAACATAAATATTGACTATTGATTAATAAGCCCATACTATCCCAAATAATCCCATAATGGAGGGTGATTTGAAAAAATTAAAAAATTATAAGGTTTATTTACATAATGTTTTTATCAAGTTACGAAAACAAACTAGACAAGAAAGGGAGAGTTTCAGTGCCTGCAACTTTTAGGTCACAATTAAATTCGATGGGCTACAACGGATTCATAACTTATCCCTCTTTTAATCATCTAGCTTTGGAGGCATGTTCTCAAGATAGAATTGAACTGCTTTCGGACACAATTGACTCATTAAATCCCTTTGAAGATAAAAGAGATTATTTTGCGACATCAGTTCTATCAGAAAGTGTAAATTTGCAATTCGATACTGAAGGCAGAATTTCACTAACTAAAAAATTACTAGATCACGCAAGAATTAAAAATAACATTTTATTTGTCGGTTTAGGAAAAACGTTTCAAATATGGGAGCCAAATCAATTTGAAAAATTTAAAATTTTGGCGAGAAAAAATTCTTATAAAAATCGTTCAAATCTTAAATGGAACAATAAACAGAAAGGGGAGCAGTAATGAGTATAAATATTGGAGGTGGTGAACTAAAAGAATTGAAACCTAGAATTTTAGTTTTAGGTGTTGGTGGAGCAGGAGGTAATGCTATTAATGCGATGATAGATTCGGGCATGCAAGGTGTTGAGTTTGTTGCAGTTAATACTGATGCTCAAGATTTAAAGATGAGTAAAGCTCACGCAAAAATTCAAATTGGAATGAATTTAACAAAAGGTTTAGGTGCTGGCGCTAAACATAATATTGGTCAAGCTGCAGCAGATGAGTCAATAGGTGAAATAGTAAACTACATGCAAGGAAGCAATATGATTTTTATAGCTGCAGGTATGGGTGGTGGAACTGGTACTGGCGCATCTCATGTAATTGCTAAAGCAGCGAAAGAATTAAATATTTTGACTGTAGGTGTGACTACATTGCCATTCTCTTATGAAGGTCCTAAAAGAATGAGAAGAGCTTTAGAAGGTCTTGAAGCTTTGAAAAAATACTTAGACACAACAATAGTTGTCCCTAATCAGAATCTTTTTAAAATAGCAAGTGAGTCAACAACTTTTGAAGAATCTTTTATTCTTTCTAATAACGTTTTGAAACATGGCGTTCAAAGTGTGACAGATCTCATGGTAAGACCAGGAATGATTAATTTAGATTTTGCTGATGTAGAGACTGTAATGAGTTCAATGGGCAAAGCAATGATGGGAACAGGAGAAGCAGAAGGAGAAAACAGAGCTATGGCAGCTACGGAGATGGCATTGAACAATCCTTTAATTGATGAATATTCTCTTAAAGGTGCTAAGGGATTACTTATTAATATTACCGGAGGATCTGACCTTACTTTATTTGAAGTTGATCAAACTGTTCAAAAAGTAAGAGATGAGGTAGATACAGATGCAGAATTAATTTTTGGAGCAATTAAAGATGACAGTATGAACGGGAAAATGCGTGTATCCATAGTAGCTACTGCATTAGATGGACATAAACCAGAAACTAAAACGGTATTAAACATGGTTTCGAGATTACATAATAGAAATAATATGCAATCAGATAATTTGTTCTCACACAATCCAAAAATAGAGGGCGGGACTTATAATTCTATTGATGGAGCTACCGCATTGAAATTAGATGAGAGTTTTGAAATTAAGGAAGATGAAAAAAACTCATCGATCAGTACAATTGAGCAAAATAATCCAAGTATAGTTAACAATGAAAATTTTAATGACCAGACAGATGTTGTTATACCTAGTGGTGTATCGATGGAAAATGCTTCATACATGGAAGAAAGCATTCAGCCAAAAATATCGGATACAGAAGAGACTAATTCTAATATCTCCAATAACCTCGATGGGGAATATACACCTAAACTTTTTTCTGAAGATGTAAAGAATCCTGCAGAAAATCATTTGGAAGAAAATGACAATACACAAACAGATAAGCTTTTTGATCAAGATCTAAATGAAGAGGAAGATTTTGAAATTCCAGCTTTTCTAAGAAAACAAAAATTTTAAATGGCTAAATTATTTTATTATGACCAATTCATTAGCATCACTGGAGTCTCCTCACTTTCCGGTGATGTTAGATGAGGTAATTTCGATCTGTTCTCCAAAAAATGGAGGCACGTTTGTAGATTGTACTTTTGGTGGAGGAGGATATTCAAAAACAATATTAAAATACTCAGGCACAAAAGTTATTGCTCTTGATAGAGATAAATTTGTTTTAAATATAAGTAAAATTTTAGAAGAAAAATATCCTAGTCGCTTTTCTTTCCATAAAAGAAAATTTAGTGAAGTAGATAGGATAGTTTCAGAAAAAAAAGTTGATGCAGTAATTTTTGATTTAGGATTATCTTCTATACAGTTAAATAATTTATCTAGAGGATTTTCATTTCACTCTAAAGAAAACTTGGACATGTCAATGGGCTTATCAACTCGTTCAGCAGAGTCAGTTGTAAATAATTTTAGTGAAGAAGACTTAAAAAAAATTATTAAGATTTTAGGTGAGGAAAAAGAAGCAGCAAGAATAGCCAAAAATATAGTTAAGTTTCGAAATATAGAAAAAATTACAAAAGTTAATCAACTAGTAGAAATTATAAATAGAAGTAAAAAAAAAAATCACAAAAAAAAAATTAATCCTAGTACACAAACTTTTCAAGCGTTGAGAATTTTTGTAAATACAGAAATTACTGAATTAATCAAAGGCATTACAAATGCAACAAAAATTTTAAAACCAGGTGGAAAAATTCTTATTATAAGCTTTCATTCAATCGAGGATAAAATAATTAAATTTTTTTTTAAAAATTTTTCTCTCAACAGGTCAAGACCTTCTAGGTACATCCCTGAAACTAATGATAAAAATATTTATTTATTTACTGAATATAAAAATAAAATACTAAAGCCTACTAAATTAGAGATTAGTAAAAATTTTCCATCAAGATCGGCAAAATTACGATACGCTATAAGAAATAAAAACAACTACATATATCCCTCAGAATTATTAAAAAAATTTAAAAAATATTTAGATATAGAGGAAATACATGCATAGATTCATTATAATTCTATCAATTTGCATATTCTCTTTTTTTCTTGGGTTAACTTCTGTAATTAAGAATCAAACTAGAATTACAGAAAAAAAAATTGAAAAAATCACTCTAAAAATCTTCAATGTTAAAAAAGATCTCCGTGAAACGGAACTTGATTATTATTACCTATCTTCACCAAAAAATTTATCAAAAAAAATTACAGAATTAAGCTTAATAGAGTATACACCAATTGAATTTTCGAAAATCTATTTAGATTATAAAGATTTCATTAATTCTAAAAATAAATTAACTAATCTAAAAAAAATAAATGAGAAAAAAACAAAGTAAGAGAGAAAATATAAATCAAACAAGTTTTTATTTTGAGGATTATTTAGAAACCAATCAAAAGAAGAAGGAAGATAAAAATTTTAATATTGTTCAAGATAGAATTTATCTTTTATTCTTTTTATTTTTGTCTTTAATTATTATTTTTTCAATAAAGATTACTCTGGTTTCTTTAAAAACACCAAAATTAAGTATTTTAGAAAATAATTCTATTTTTCAAAAATCTTTACGTCGAGATATAGTAGATCGTAATGGCATTTTAGTATCTAGAAATATAAAATCTTTTCACGCAGCAGTAAATCCCAAATTGATAAAAGATAAAGAAAACTTTTTAATTAAAATTAGAATAAATTTTCCAGATTTACTGATAGATAAGATTGAAAAAAAACTTAATGAGGGCAAGTATTTTTATATTAAAAAAAGACTCGACCAAAGTGATAAAGAAAAACTTTGGTCCTTAGGTGAAAAGGGATTAATTTTTGAACCTTTCCAATCTAGAATTTATACTCATGCAAATTTATACAGTCATATTTTAGGTCAAGTAGATTATGATAACTATGGTGTTTCTGGGGTAGAAAAATATTTTGATAAAGAGTTAAAAAATTTACAAATAATGGACACGCCCCTTAAACTAACTTTAGATACAAATATTCAACATATTATAGATGAAGAATTAAATGGAGCGCTGAAAACTTTTAAATCTACAGGGGCTGCTGCATTACTTATGAATATTCATAATGGTGAGATTTTATCTCTTTCATCGCTACCTAATTATAATATTAATATTAGAGAAAATATTATAGATAAAAAATTTACTAATAAAATCACTAAGGGAGTTTACGAGTTAGGATCTATATTTAAAACTTTTACAATAGCGCTAGCGCTTGAAAAAAAACTTGTCACACCTAAAACGGTTATTACAGATATTCCTAGAAAAATAAAATGCTCAGTTCATCAAATTTCAGATGTAAAAGAATTTCCAAAAAATTTGTCTGTTGAAGATATTCTTATAAGATCTTCTAATATTGGTACATTAATGTTGGCACAAAAAATTGGAGAAAATGACTATAAGGAATTTATAAAAAAAACAAATCTATTAAATGCACCCAATTTACAAATTGAGGAAATCGGTAAACCTTTAAATTTTACTTGGAATAAATGCAAGTTAGAAACAATTTCATTTGGGCATGGTATAGCAGTCACACCTCTCCAAGCCGCATCAACTTACGCAGCTATTTCAAATGGAGGTTATTTAATTCAACCCACTTTAATTGCTAATGAGGGCGAACAGAAAAAAATCAAAATCATTTCTGAGAGTACTAGCAAACAAATTAATAAAATTTTAAGAAAAGTAGTTACAGACAAAGAGGGTACTGCAAGCTTAGCAGATATTTATGGTTATGATGTAGGAGGTAAGACAGGCACTTCACAAATGTATAATGACCATAATCAAAACCTGAATACATTTATTTCAATTTTTCCCTCAAAAAAACCAAAATATGTACTACTCGTTATGTTAGAAAATCCAAAGGTAGCAAGCAATTTAATTTATAATTATAGAGGTATGAGGATTAAAGGAACTAGAAATGAAGCTGGGTGGAACTCTGTTTATATATCCGGCAAAATTATAAAAAAAATTGGACCTATTTTAGCCATAAAAAACGACGAATTTTATAACAAAAATGTTGTTAAAAAATTTAATTAAAAAAATTCCAAATAATTTTAAAAATTTAGATGTTCGGGGAGCAGCACTAAATAGCAAAGAAGTTAAAAAAGGATTTATTTTTTTTGCATTAAAAGGCAGCAAACTCAACGGTGAACATTATATACAAGATGCGATTAATCATGGAGCAATTGTTATTGTTTGTTCTAAAGCATGTAAATTCAAAAGTGATAAAATACTTATAATAAAAACGAGTAATGTACGAGAGTATTTGTCAAATTTTTTGAAAAAATTTTATAAATTTAAGCCAAAAAATATTATTGCAGTTACAGGCACTAACGGAAAAACATCTGTTGCAGAATTTTTTTATCAAATATTAAATTTAAATAATATTTCAGTTGCAACTATTGGTACATTCGGCATCAAAACTAGAAAAAAAAATTACAAAACTAATTTAACTTCTCCAGATATTGTAACCTTGCATAGAAATCTTGAAAAATTGAAAAAGGATAAAATTGATAATGTCATAATAGAGGCATCGAGTCATGGCTTAGATCAAAAAAGACTAGATGGTTTAAAAATTAAGATTGGTATATTTACAAACTTTAGCCAAGATCATCTAGATTATCATAAGACCATGAAAGATTATTTAAATGCTAAGCTCTCTCTCTTTAATCGAATTTTACCATCTGGAAGTTGTGTAATTACTGATAAGTCCTTGAAGGTTTATCAAAGATTGAAAAAAATTTGTAAAAATAAAAAACTAAAACTATTTAATATTAAAACGGATAAGATTGATCTTATTAATACAAATTCCAAAATAATTGGAACATTTCAAACAAAAAATTTAGCTATGGCTTTATCTGCGATAAAGATATGTAACCTAAAAATTTCTAGCCCATTAAAATTAATGAAAAAAATAAAAAATGTTAATGGCAGATTAGAACTAGTAAAAACATTTTCAAACAATACAAAAGTATTTGTTGATTACGCGCATACACCTGATGCACTTAATGAAGTTTTGAAATCATTAAAAAAAAAATTTAATCAGAATATTATACTAGTATTTGGATGCGGGGGTGATAGAGATTTTAAAAAAAGACCACTTATGGCTAAAATTGCTAAAAAATTTTGTAAAGAAGTTTACGTAACAGATGACAACCCACGTTATGAAAATCCACAAAAAATTAGACTTCAAATTATAAAAAATTTAAGGGGAGTCAATTTTCATAATATTGGGAACAGATCAAAAGCAATTAAACAAGCGATTTTAAAATCAAGACCAAATGATATAATTTTAGTAGCTGGAAAAGGGCATGAGAATACCCAAGATTACGGAAATAAAACTTATCTTATTTCAGATAAGAAGATAATTAAAAATATAAGATTTTATAAAAAGAGATTAAATTACAAGCAATTAAACTATAAGGTTAATTCTGAAATTTTGAATGAAATAACAAAAAACAAAAAAAATTATAAATTTGATGGATTAGCTATCGACTCCAGAGATATCAAAAAAGGAAATATTTTTTTAGCACATAAAGGTAAAAATAATGATGGAAATGATTTTATTTTTAAAGCAATCAAAAAAGGAGCAAGTTACGTTATCACAACAAAAAACAACAAAAAATTAAGTAAACAAATTATAAAAGTTGATAATCCAATAAGTTTTTTAAATAAATTCGCTAGTTTTAAAAGAGAAAAAAGTAAAGCTAAAATCCTAGCAATTACTGGAAGTGCCGGCAAAACATCTCTAAAAAATATGTTGAAAGATTTATTAAAAGAGCATGATTATACTCATGCATCACCAAAATCCTTTAATAATCATTATGGAGTACCTTTAAGTGTAGCAAATCTTAATATGAGACATAAATTCGGAATATTTGAAGTAGGAATGAGTAAGGCCGGTGAAATTGATAATTTATCTAAAATGATCAAACCTGATTTGGCAATCATTACAAATATTGCTGAAGCTCACATAGAAAATTTTAGAAGTGTAAAAGAAATTGCTAAAGCTAAAGGTGAAATAATTGATAATTTACAAAAAAATGGAACTATTATTTTAAATCGCGATAGTCAATACTTTGGGTATCTAAGTCATAAAGCTAAACAAAAAAAAATTAAGATTGTTACTTTCGGCAAGTCTAAGAATTCAGACATTAGACTAATTAAAATTAATTACAAAGATGAAAAAAAGAAATTAATTATATTGATAGAAGGCAAAGTCTTTAATTTAGAAGTAAATTTTATTAATGAATACAATATTCTTGCATCATTAGCTGTATTAAACGAACTTAAGCTGGATTTACAAAACTTTAAAAAAGTATTTGAAAATTTTGAACCAACTGAAGGCAGAGGTAAGATTCATAGTATTAAAAGATATAATAAAAGATTTAAACTAATCGATGAAAGTTATAATGCTAATCCGTTATCAGTTAAAATTGCGATCAATAATTTTACAAAATTAAAAAAGAATAATTCAAAAAAGTATTTACTATTAGGCGATATGCTTGAATTGGGTAAAAAATCTAAAATTTATCATAATGACATTTCAAAACTTATTAACAGATCTGACATTGATAAAGTTTTTATAACAGGTTCTAAGACATTTTTTACCTATAAAAATCTTAAAAAAGATAAACAAGGAAATATTTTTCAGTATAATCAAGATGTAGATTTGATCTTAAAAAATATAATCAGTAATAATGACTATTTAATGATAAAAGGATCTAATGCAACCGGCTTGAACCATATTAGTAATGCCATGATAAAAGGAATTTAATGCTCTTTAACTTGCTTACATCTTTAGTCGATCAATACTCTTTTTTAAATGTTTTTAGATATTTAACTTTTAGAACAGGATTATCTGTAATGACATCGTTAATAGTAGTATTTGTAATCGGTGGTCCTTTAATAAGACTATTCTCAGAAAATATGATTTCTGGGCCGATAAGACAAGATGGACCTATTGATCATATAATAAAAAAAACAGGTACGCCGACAATGGGGGGAGTAATAATAATTATTGGTATGCTTTCCAGTACATTATTATGGGCAGACCTTAATAATATTTATATCTGGACACTCATTTTTGTCTCTTTATCATTAGGAGTCCTAGGTTTTACGGATGATTTATTAAAGATTAAACACAAAAATTCGAGAGGGTTAAATTCAAAATTAAAATTTTTTGGGCAATTAATTATTGCATCTTTCTCTTTGTGGATATTAATCCAATTTTCCAACCACGACTATTTATATAATCTATATTTCCCATTTTTTAAAAATTTAATTTGGCAGATGGGAATTTTCTTTATCCCTTTCGGTTTATTTGTAATTATTGGTTCTTCAAACGCTGTTAATTTAACAGACGGTCTTGATGGACTCGCAACAGTGCCTGTAATGTTGGTCGCTCTTTCGTTTACATTAATTTCATACATTGTTGGAAATACAATTTTTTCAGATTATCTTCAGTTACAATATATTCCTGATGTTGGTGAACTTTCAATTTTTTGTGGCTCTATCGTCGGATCGTGTCTAGGATTTTTGTGGTACAACGCTCCTCCAGCAAAGATTTTTATGGGAGACACTGGATCATTGTCACTTGGGGGATCATTAGCGGCTGTAGCCATTATTGCAAAACATGAAATCGTTTTAGCAATAATTGGCGGGCTATTCGTGTTAGAAACAGTTTCAGTAATTATACAGGTAATCTCTTTCAAACTTACAGGAAAAAGAATTTTTAAAATGGCACCTATCCACCACCACTTTGAGCAAAAGGGATGGGCCGAATCAACAATTGTTATCCGATTTTGGATAATTGCTATAATTTTAGCTTTAATTGGATTAGCGACATTAAAATTACGTTAATGGATGCCACACACACTTAACTTAAAAAATTTTTCGTTTTTAATTTATGGATTAGGCGTCTCTGGAAAATCAACTTTAAGCTATTTAAAAAAGAGAAAAGCAAAAAATCTATTTATATGGGACGATGATAAATATACTAGAAAAAGATTTAAAATTAAAAATAAAAGACTAAAGAACGAATTTAAAAATGCCCACTACATAGTCTTAAGCCCTGGGGTAAATATTAAAAATGCTAAATTTAGTAATGAGTTAAAAAAATATAGAAAAAAGATAATTACAGACTTAGACTTACTTTATTTATCTAACAATAAATTTAAATCTATTGTTATAACTGGAACCAATGGTAAATCTACGACTTCAAAAATTATTGCACATTTACTCAAAAAAAATAAATTTAAAGTTGAATTGGGTGGAAATATTGGAACCCCAGTATTAAATCTTAATACAAGACAAGACACATTCTTTATAATTGAGGCATCTTCATTTCAATTATCGTATTCTAAATTTATACACCCTAACTATGCATTGTTGCTAAATATAACTAATGATCACTTGGATTGGCACGGGTCAAAGCAAAATTATATTAATTCGAAATTTAGAATATTTAACTTACAAAATAAAAATGATTATGCTTTGATAAATAATAATTTGGCTAAGATTTATAAAAGAAAAAGATACTTAGGTAAAAGGATCAATTTAAAAATAAAAGATTATTTAAAGATAAAATCAAAAATTAATAATGATTATTTAAATTTAAAAATTAATGACGAAAATATGGGTTTTGTTTTAAGTATTTCAAAAATACTAAAGATTAAACAAAAATTATTTATTAAGTCTTTAAAAAGTTTCAAAGGTTTACCGCACAGATATGAAATTTTTTTAAAAAGAAAAAACGTAACTTTTATCAATGACTCCAAAGCAACGACTTTAGAAGCAGCAAAATTTGCATTAAATAATAGTAAAAATATTTATTGGATAGTTGGTGGATTACCAAAATATAGAGATAAAATTAGCTTAATTAGAAATAAAAAAGATATAATGAGATGCTACATTATTGGAAAAAATCTTAATTTTTTTAAAAAACAATTTAAAAATAAAATTAAATTTTCTATTACTAGAACGTTAAGAGGGTCAATTTTAAAGATATTTAAAGACATCAAATCTTCTAAGGAAAAGAAAGTAACAATTTTACTAAGTCCTGGAGCTGCATCTTTTGATCAATTTAACAATTTTGAAAATAGAGGCAATATATTTAAAAAATTATGTAGATTTTATGCTAAAAAATTTATTTAAATTTGAATTTAATAATTACTGGAGGAATATTGATAAAAATATTCTGTTCGGTTTCTTAATCTTATTTTTTTTAGGGCTTTTTTTTTCTTTCTCATCTACATCTTCATTAGCAGGCGAAAGATTAAATAAAACATACTACTTTTTTTTTACTAAACACTTGCTTTTTACCTTTGTTGCGCTTTCAATTATGATAATCATTTCTGCTATAGAGACTAATTTTTTGAAAAAAATAATTTTACCTTGTTTTATATTATTTTTTTTATTATTAATTTTGGTTCCTATTATCGGCATCGAAGTTAAAGGTGCTAAAAGGTGGTTGAATTTTTATTTGTTTAGATTGCAGCCAGTAGAACTTTTAAAACCTTTCTTTATCTTAGCAACAGTAAGAATTTTAACTTTTGAAAAATTCAAAAATGATAAAATAAGATATTTATTTAGTTTTTTTTTATTAACATCTATAATATTACTTTTAATAGATCAGCCAGATTTAGGTCAAACTATCTTAATCATAGGTAGCTGGATATCTGTTGTATTCGTTTCAGGCATAAGTTTGAGTTATATATTTGGCTTTTTTCTTATATTTCTAATATTTATATTTTGTATTTTATTTTTAATGCCTGACAAATTTGGATATATTTACAACCGATTGATAACTTTTCTAGACCCTACTAAAGGAGACAACTTTCAATCAACCAAAGCATTGGAGGCAATTAAACAAGGCGGTTTAAAAGGACAGGGTATGGGAGAAGGAATATTAAAGGATAGTGTTCCCGAAGCCCATACTGATTACATAATTGCTGTAGTTTCTGAGGAATATGGTTCAATAATATCGATACTTATTATAACTATCTTTTTATATATTTCTTTTAGAATAATCAAAAATTGTGTTTCTAAAAAAGATGAATTTTTGAAATTAGCTTTGTGTGGACTTTCATCTTTACTAATTTTTCAAACCTTTATACACGTTGGAGTAAATACTAGTTTGCTACCCACCACTGGAATGACCTTGCCCTTTTTAAGTTATGGAGGGTCTTCTTTATTTGGAAGCGCCATATTGGCTGGCATGATTTTGAATTACACAAAAATTAAAATTAACTAATAATGATAACAACAAAAAAAATAATTATTGCAACAGGTGGCACTGGGGGTCATGTGCTCCCAGCATATAGTTTAGCTAAGTATTTAGATCAAAAAAAAATTAAAATAAAAATGACTTCTGATAAAAGGGGTATAAAGTACTTAAAAGACAACCATGATATTGAAATTATAAATATTATCTCCTCAACAATTTTTAAAAATAGTTTATTAAAATCATTTATTTCTTTATTTATTATTTTTTATTCAATTATTAGGTCTTCTTTTATTTTATTTTTTGAAAAACCAAATTTAGTCATTGGTATGGGTGGATATTCTTCATTTCCGGTTTGTCTAGCATCAAAATTACTCGGAATCCCACTGATAATTTATGAAAACAACCTTTTTATAGGTAAAGCTAATAAATATTTATTACCATTTGTAGAAAAAGTTTTGGTGTCTAACAGAGAATTAGAGGGTATTCCAAAAAAATATGAAAAAAAAGTACATCAAGTCGGAAATTTAATTAGACAAGAAATAATGAATTTTAATTCAACTCTAAGTTATAATGAAAAAAAAGACAATCTCAGAATATTAATTTTAGGTGGAAGCCAAGCTGCAAAAATTTTTGCGGAAAAATTACCATTGATATTTAAAAGGTGCGTTGAAAGCAACATACGTTTACAAATTTTTCAACAATGTTTACCTGAGCAAAATTCAATTTTGAATTCTTTATATAATAATTTAAAGATAAAATTTGAAATATTCAATTTTAGCAACAATATAATTAGCTATTTTTCACAAATTGATTTAGCAATTACTCGAGCAGGATCATCCATGCTAGCAGAATTGAGTAATGCCAATATTCCTTTTATTTCTGTTCCATTGCCTTCATCAGCTGATAATCATCAGTTAAAAAATGCTATGTATTATAAAAAAAACGGCTATAGCTATTTAGTAGAGGAAAAAGATATAGACAATAAAATGTTTAATTTAATTGAAAATATTAGTAAAAACTCAAATTTATTAAATGAGATTAAAAAAAAACAAAATACATACTCTGATAAGTCAGTATATGACAATATAAATAATCTAATATCGAAAGTTATAAACTATGAAAAGCATTAGAATTGCTCAAAAAGAAATTATACATTTTATCGGCATAGGTGGAATTGGAATGAGTGGTTTAGCCCAGGTGATGAAGACAATGGGTTTTAAAATACAAGGTAGTGATCAACAAAAAAATAAAAATATTTCTCAGTGCACAAAAAAAGGTATCAAAATATTTATTGGGCATGTAAAAAAAAATCTTAAAAATGTTACCATTGTAGTTAAATCTTCAGCCATTAAAAACAATAATTCAGAAATAAAAGAAGCCAAAAAAAAAAAAATTCCAATCTATTCTAGAGCAGAAATGTTAGCTAATGTTGTCTCTTTAAAAAAGAATATTATCATAACTGGCTCACATGGAAAAACTACGACAACTTCACTAGTAGCAAAGATATTATCAGATCAAAAACTTGATCCTACGATAATTAATGGAGGAGTAATTAACTCATTCAATAATAATGCCAAGTTAGGTAAAGGAGATTGGGCAATTTTAGAGGCAGATGAGTCAGATGGTAGCTTTTTAAAATTGCCAATAAACTATTCAATTGTGACTAACTTAGATCACGAACATCTTGATTATTATAAAAATTATAAAAATTTAGAAAAAGCTTTCATAGAATTTATAAACAAAACTCCACCAATAGGAAAATCTATAATTTGTACAGATGATAAAAATATTAAAAATATTTTATTTAAAATTAAGAATAAGAATATTTTAACTTATGGTTTCAATAAAAAAGCTAATTTTAAAATTAGTAATGTTAAATATAGATTAAACTATTCTTTATTTGATTTAAATTACAAAGATTTAAAGAATCGTAATATTAGAATTAAGAATATTAATGTAAGGTTAATTGGGAAACATAATGTTTTAAACTCAGCAGCAGCAACAGCAGTTTGCATTAACCTGGGTGTAAAGATAAATATAATAAAAAAAGCATTAAGAAATTTTTCTGGCGTCCAAAGAAGAATGACTAAAGTATTCAGTAAAAATAAAAATCAATTTTTTGA
Source organism: Pelagibacteraceae bacterium AG-325-J13 (assembly GCA_003282835.1). Taxonomy (GTDB): domain Bacteria; phylum Pseudomonadota; class Alphaproteobacteria; order Pelagibacterales; family Pelagibacteraceae; genus Pelagilacustribacter. The sequence continues at coordinate 227,862 of QBYL01000001.1, forward strand.
TGATTATGCCCATCATCCAACTGAAATTTCTGCTATTCTAGAGGGTATAGACCAAGTTTATAAGAAAAGAAGAATAATCAGTGTATTTGAACCGCATCGTTATTCCAGAGTCTTGTCACTAATGAAATCTTTTTCTAATTCTTTTATTAAATCCGATTTAGTTTTACTTTGTCCTATTTATGCAGCTGGAGAAAAAAAGAATTCAAAATTTAATATTATTAGCTTTGGTAAGTTAATTTCAAAAAAATCAAAGACACAGGTAATACTAGTTAGAAACTTAAAAGAATTATCTAACTATCTGAAAAGAAATTTAATAAGTGATGAAATTATTATTGGTATGGGAGCAGGTAAAATTTCTCAATGGATGAGAGAGTTGAAACTAATCTTATGAATTCTGATACTGAAAATTTATTACAAAAATTTGAAAAAAATCTCATACTTAAAGAAGATTTATCAAAATATAATTGGTTTAATTTGGGTGGTCCAGCTGACATTTTTTTTAAACCTGAGAACAAAGAGCAGTTAAAAAATTTTTTAAAAGAAATAAAACAAAAAAGTTACAATATATATATTTTGGGTGCAGGCTCTAACACTTTAATCAGAGATTCTGGCATTAAAGGAGTAGTAATAAAACTAGGTTCAAAGTTTTCTGACATTAAATTATTAGAAAAAGACACTATCGAGGTTGGCGCAGGCATACTTGATAGAAAAGTTGCAGATTTTGCGCAAAATAATTGTATAAGTAACTTGGAGTTTTTATCATGCATTCCTGGATCAATAGGTGGAGCGGTTATAATGAACAGTGGTTGCTATGGTACTGATATTTCTAAAATCTTATTATCAATTAAAGTTATAGATGAAAAAGGGGAAGAAAAAGAAATTCCCAACAAAGATATAAATTTTTGTTATAGGGGATCTGCTATCCCTAAAAATTATATTATTCTGTCTGCTATTTTGAAGGGTTCTAATTCTCCTAAAAATTCAATCGAAAAGAAACAGAGGGAATTAATCCAAAGAAAAAAAGACTCTCAACCAAGCCAAGTTAAAACAGGGGGTAGTACGTTTAAAAATGATAATACTAAAAAGGCATGGCAACTTATTAAAGAATCCGGATGTGAAAAATTTTCTGTTGGAGATGCAAAAATTTCAGAAAAACATTGTAATTTTTTTATCAATAACGGAAATGCAAAAACTTCTGATATCGAGGCGTTAATTACAAAAGTTAAAAATCAAGTTAAGTCTAAAACTGGCATAAACCTTGAATTAGAGATAAAAATTATTGGTGATGAAAAATAAAAAAGTTTTGGTTGTTCTAGGCGGCACATCTGGTGAAAGAGCAGTGAGTCTTGAAAGTGGAAACTCCTGTGCAAAGGCCTTAAAAAAAAAAGGATATAAAGTATCAATTTTTGATCCTAAAAAAAAATTATTTAATTTAATTGATAGAAATAAAGTCGATATAATATTTAATGCATTACACGGCAAAGATGGTGAAGATGGCATTGCTCAAAGTTATTTTGAATATTTAAGAATTCCATACACACATTCTGGCGTCATTAGCTCTCACAACGCTATGAATAAAGTAATTTCTAAAAAAATTTTTGAAATAAATAAGATTAAAACACCAAAATACTTTGTAATAAATAGAAAGAATTTTAACAAGAAAAATATCAATGTAACGATCAAAAGAAAAAAAATTAAGTTTCCTATAGTAGTTAAACCAATAAACGAAGGATCAAGTCTTGGTGTTTATATCTGTAAAAATCTAAATGAAATTAATAAATCAACGAAATCGCTTTATAAGAAATATGAGGAGATAATGTTTGAACCTTATATTGGAGGACAGGAAATACAGGTTGCTGTAATAAATGGAAAACCTCTAGGTGCTATAGAGTTGAGACCAAAAAGAAAGTTTTATGATTATAAAGCAAAATATTCAAAAAAGGCTAAAACAGAACATATAATGCCAGCCAATTTGAAAAAAAATAGATATTCAGAAGTTTTAAAAATTGCAAAAAAAGCACACGATGCATTAGAATGCAAGGGTGTGACAAGATCAGATTTTAAGTTTTATAAAAACAAATTTTATCTTTTAGAGTTAAATACACAACCAGGCATGACTAGCTTATCTTTAGTGCCTGAAATTGCAAATTATAAAGGTATTAGTTTTGAAAATTTGGTTGAAAAAATATTATTAAATGCAAGTTTAAATAGATGAAAAAATCATATGTTGGATTGATTGTAATTTTTTTTTTATTAACTACGTATAGTCCAAAATTTGACTTTCAATCTGGTATAAATTTTAACATAAAGAAAATTATAATTTTAGATAATGATATCCTTGATGATAGAGAGATCAAAAAAAGTTTAGTATTTTTATATGAAAAAAACTTATTTTTTTTAAATGAAGAAGATATTAAAAAAGCTCTTATAGACAAACCATTTTTAGAAAGTTTTAGTTTAAAAAAGATTTATCCATTTACCATCAAACTAAATATTGAAGAAAAAAAACCAATTGCTATTTTACATATAAAAAAGCAAAAATTTTATATTTCCGATAAAGGAGATTTAATAAATTATAAAGAAACCGAAAGATTCGAAAAATTACCTAATGTGTTTGGAAATGGGAAAAATTTCTATTTATTTTATAAAGATCTCCAAAATATAGATTTTCCAATAAAAACTGTAAAAAATTTTTATTTCTTCGAGTCAGGTAGATGGGATTTAGTTTTACGAGATAAAAAAATAATTAAGCTACCAAATAAAGATTATTTATTAAGCTTAGAAAATTTTATGCTTTCAAAAGAAAATAAAAGTTTTAGTAATTATAAGATATTTGACTATAGAATTAAAAATCAACTAATTTTAAATTAGACAATGAAAACTAACACTTTCGATTTATTCGTAGAAATAAATGATAAAAACTTCATTTTTGTTGTTGGATCATATGATGAAATACATAATCTAAGAATAATTGAAAAAAAAATTGTAGAAAATGAGTTCTTTAAAAAAAAGATTAAATCTGATTTACTAAATACTCAACAGTTATTAAAAAATACTATTCAAAATCTAGAGGAAAAATTAGATTGTATTTTTAAAGAAGTAGTAGTCATCTTAGAAAATTTCGATTTTTCTTGTATCAATATTTCAGGTTTTAAAAAACTTAATGGTTCACAAGTTTTAAGAGAAAATATTTCTTATATACTCAATTCATTGAAGTTAGCTATTACCGAAACTGAAAAAGAAGAAGCTATAATACATATATTTAATTCTCAAAGTTTATTGGACAGAACATCTTACGAAAACTTGCCTATCGGTCTTTATGGAAATTTTTTTCAACACGAACTTAGTTTTTTTCTTATGAATAATCAAGAACTTAAAAAGATTAGAAAAGTTTTTGGTGTAAATAATTTAAAAATTAAAAAAATTTTAATTAAAGATTATATTGAAGGGGTAAAATTGATTGATAAGAAAAAAAATGATGGAACCTTTTTTATGATTAAATTTAATAAAGATAATATAAATTTAATTTATTTTGAAAAATCCTCTTTTAAGTATACACAAAATTTTAAATTTGGAACTAATTTAATTCTTAATGATATTGAAAAAGTTTGTGAAATAAGTCGAAGTACGATTGAAAAAATTTTGCATGATAGATATTTTGAAAAAAAAGATTTTGAAGAAAATGAATTTTTAGAAGTAGAATATTTTAGAAATGAGAAATTTAAAAAGGTAAAAAAACAGTTGATCGCAGATGTCTCGGTTGCAAGGATTGAAGAATTTATAAGTCTCATATTTAATAATAATAAAAATTTACAGTTATATAAAAAAGAAAATAATTTAATATATTTTTTAATAGAAGATCAAAATATAAAAAATAATTTTGATAATAATTTTAATTATCACTTTTCCAAAAAAATTCCGTCACAATCGTCATTAATAAATAGTTTTGATTTAGACACATTATTTATTAAAGCTGCAAATATTTCTATTTTTGGATGGAAAAAAGAAGCTGTTCCAATTATCCATACTAAGAAATCATTTATAACAAGGATTTTTAAGTCTTTATTTGGGTAATTTTGTTTTTTTTTGAAACATTTGTTGTTTTAATCTGGCGTTGTAAAATCTATATATAATTCGAAATGTTAAATTTTAATCAAAAAACTTTAAAAGATACAATTAAGCTAAATGGAATAGGACTTCACAATGGTGTTAATGTTAACTTAACCATTAAACCAGCTAAAGAAAATTTCGGTATAAAGTTTTGTAGGATCGATATTGAAAAAAATAATTTGATTGAAGCAAACTATAAAAATGTAACCGAACCAATACTATGCACTAAGATTAAAAATAATAATGGTGTTACAGTTTCTACTGTAGAACATTTAATGGCTGCTTTTTTTGGTGAAGGTATTGATAATGCTTTAGTGGAAATAGATGCTGCAGAGGTACCAATATTGGATGGTTCAGCAATTGAATTTGTTGAAGCTATAAGATCTGTTGGAATAAAAGAACAAAATGAACAAAGAAAATTTATTTCAGTAAAAAAAAAAGTTGAGATTAAAGAAGGAAATAAGTTTATGTCTATAGAGCCCTTGAATAATGATTTAGTTGTAGACTTTGAAATAGTTTACAAAAATCCTTTAATCAGAACCAGAAGAAAAGAGTTCAAGTTAAGTGAAGGAAATTTAACTAATATTTATAATTCTAGAACATTCTGCTTATATGAAGATATTGATTTTATCAAAAGTCAAGGTTTGGCAAAGGGCGGATCTCTGGAAAATGCTATCGTAGTGAGAGAAAATGAAATATTAAATGATGATGGGCTAAGAAATAGACATGAGTTTATTTACCATAAAATTTTAGATTGTTTGGGTGATCTAATGTTGACTGGATATAGGATTTTAGGATTCGTGAAAACTTCCCAAGGAGGTCATGCTTTAACAAACAAATTACTTTTAAAATTTTTATCAGACCAATCAAATTGGTCGCTTGACAGTTCAGAATCTGTCAAAAAAAAAAATCTTATCGAAGATTCTAACAAAAAAACACTTTCAGCGAGTTTATAGTAAATCTTAATTTTACCTAATATTAATTTTTTGGTATGTATTTTAGATGTACAGATTAATAGCTATATTATTTATTTTTTTTATTGCTTCAAGCTGTGCAAAAAAAGAAGTTGAGTATGAGCCTGTTAAAAGTATAGATGCATACGCGTTGTACCAAGAAGCTTTTAAAGCATTCGAAAAAGGCGATTATTATTATGCTGAAAAAAAATTCTCAGAAGCGGAATTAAATTTTAACATAGTAGAATATTCGGCTAAGTCAGCACTTATGGCGAGCTATTCTCTTTATGGCATTAACTTTTATGCAGAGGCATTATTAAATTTGGATAGATATTTGAAAAAATATCCAGGAGATCCTAGAAGCTCCATGTATGCCCATTATTTAATTGCAATAATCCATTATGAGCAAATTTCAGACGAAAAAAAGGATTTAAAACCCTTAATTGATGCAGATAAGAAAATTGATTTTTTTCTAAAAAAATACCCGAACACTGATTACGCAATAGATCTAAAATTCAAAAAAGATTTAATTCAAAATCAATTAGCAGCTAAAGAACTATATATTGCAAAGTACTATATAGAAATTCAAAAATGGGTCGCCGCTATCAACAGACTAAAAGTTATAGTCAACAAGTATGACAAAACTGTATTTATTGAAGAAGCATTGCACAGACTGGTGGAAATACATTATCATATAGGCCTGGAGCAGGAAGCAAAAAAGTATGCAAAAATTTTAGGTTACAATTACAATTCAAGTGAGTGGTTTGAGCAGTCGTATAAAGTTTTTAATAACGATTATAAAATTGTAAAAAAAGTCAAACAAATTAAAGACGATAGCTTCTTCAAAAAAATAATTGAAAAAATCAAATAACCTAATGGATTCAAAAAAGAAAATTACTGAAAATTATAAGAAAAAAATCGAATCTTTAAAAAAACACAATAGCTTATACTTTGATAAAGATAAGCCCGAAATAACTGATTCAGAATATGATACTTTAAAGAAAGAAATTAATGCAACTGAAAAAAAATATAATTTTTTAAAAAAATTAAACTTAAATAAAAATATTATTGGTTCTCCTCCTTCAAATAAATTCAAAAAGATAAATCATTTAAAACCAATGTTATCACTGTCAAATGCTTTCGATAAAAAGGATATGTTGGATTTTCTTAAAAAGATTAATAATTTTCTTAATCTTAAAGATAATGATATTGAATTATATTGCGAGCCAAAAATAGATGGTATTTCTGCAACATTAATTTATGAAAAAGGAATTCTTACCAAAGGTTTGTCTAGAGGGGACGGTGTAGTAGGTGAAGACATTCTTGAAAATTTAAAAACTATATCTAATATTCCGCAAAAAATTCAGTCAAAAAATATTCCAAATTTGATTGAAATTAGATGCGAAGTATTTATTAGTAAGAAAAACTTTTCTAGTATGAAGGCAAGTTTTGCTAACCCAAGAAATGCAGCAGGAGGATCGCTTCGTCAAAAAAATCCAAAAGAAACGGCAAAAATACCCTTAACATATTTTGCTTATGGATTTGGAGCTATAGAACCAATGACTTTTTCTAAACAATCAGAATTTTTAAAAAAAATTAACGAGTGGGGGTTTAATATTAATGAATTATCAAAAAATATAAATGGTATTGAAGAAATAGAAAATCAACACAAAAAAATAAACGATCTAAGATCATCTTTAGATTATGATATTGATGGCTTGGTTTTTAAGGTAAATGATTTAAATTTACAAAAAAGACTGGGGAATACTTCAAACTCACCAAGATGGGCGACAGCTTATAAATTTTCTGCAGAAAAAGCAGTAACTAAGATCAAAGATATAATAATCCAAGTTGGAAGAACTGGCGCTATTACACCTGTAGCAAAAGTCGAACCTGTCACTGTTGGTGGAGTGGTTGTTTCAAATGCTACTTTACATAATGAAGATGAGATTTTAAGAAAAGATATTAGGGTTGGCGACACTATTCAAATACAAAGAGCTGGAGACGTTATACCCCAAGTCGTATCTGTAGATATTTCAAAAAGAAATAACAAAAGCAAATCATTTATGTTTCCAACCAAATGTTTGTGCGGGGCAGAAACAAAAAAAGAATTTAGTAAAAGCACTAAAAAATTAGATGCTGTTAGAAGATGTCTCAAAGGGTATGAATGTAAATTTACGGCAAAAGAAAAATTAAAACATATAGTTTCTAAAGAAGCATTAAATGTAGAAGGACTTGGCAAAAAAGTGATTGATCAATTTTGGGATCTCAAATTAATTAACGAACCATCAGATATTTTCAACTTAAATTATGAAAAAATCAATAAACTTGATGGGTGGGGAAATTTATCAATTAAGAACCTAAAAAATGCTATAGATAGATCTAAAAAAATAAATTTAGATAAATTCATTTATTCAATTGGGATTAGGCATATTGGTCAAGAAAATGCAAAAATTTTAGCTCAATTCTTTATTTCTATAAAAGAATTTTCAAAACTATTTAATTTAAATTATAGAAAAACAATTCTTAAAAATTTAGTAGATCTAGATGGTATTGGCGAGACTCAAATAGATTCTATTAATAGCTTTTTTTCGAATAAGATAAATATAAAGATAACACAAGATTTAATAAAAACTTTAAATATCGAAGACCATATTATTAAATTGGTCGGTGGAAAATTTTCGAATAAAAAAATTATGTTTACAGGCGGTTTTCAGAATATGAGTAGGTCCGAAGCAAAGTCCATAGCTGAGAACAACGGCGGGAAAGTCTTGGGATCAATATCTAAAAAATTGGATTATTTGGTAGTAGGAGACTCTAAACCAACAAAAAAAAAGATTGATCAAGCTAAGATTCTAAATATTAAAGTAATCTCAGAGAGTGATTGGAACAAGATGTTAAATAGCTGAACAAGCTTTTTGGAGTTCTGATAATTCAACTTTATCCATAAAGTTTCTTAGGTTCTTAAAAACCTTGTTGTGATATTTATTAATCCAAGATTTTTCACTCTCATTCAAAATTGCTTGGTCGATTAAGTCTTTATCTATTGGCACCATTGTTAAATTATCAAATACAAATTTTGACTTATATTTTTTCACATAAATCAAATTTTCTATTCTTATACCAAATTTATCTTTTTCATAATAGCCAGGTTCATTTGAAACAATCATTCCTGATTGAAAGTTGGTTTTATCATTTTTTGAAATTGATTGAGGTCCTTCGTGTACATTAAGAAAGTATCCTACACCATGACCAGTACCATGTGCATAATCAAGATCAATTTGTTTTAAGTATTTTCTTGCCTCTTTATCAATATTTGCTCCACACGTTTTTTTATCTAATTTATAACTAGCTACAGCAATATGACCTTTAAGAACTCTAGTAAAAATATTTTTTATTCTATTACTTTTATTGTGAAGAGAGATAGTTCTTGTAACATCGGTAGTACCAAAATTATATTGCCCTCCAGAATCAACCAAATAAATATCTCCTTTTTTTAATCTTAGATTGCTTTTTTTATTTGCTCTGTAATGAATAATAGCCCCATTAGGACCTGTTCCAGAAATAGTTGGAAAACTTGAATATTTAAAAGTTTTATATTTTTTTCTGAAATTTAGTAACTTTTTTTCAGCTTTGATTTCAGTAATTTTTTTCTTAATAAAATTTTTTTTTAACCAAAATAAAAATTTAGTTAAAGCGGCACCGTCAAAAATATGTGAGTAAATTGTGTTATCAATTTCAATTTTTGATTTTATTGATTTTAATTTATATATAGGATCTTGATATTTAAGTATTTTATTATTCTTAGAAATTATATTTTCAAAGAAAATTGAACAAGAAGCTTTATCTATAATAATTTTTTTACGATTCAAATTCAAAAGTATCTGCGCCAATGATTCTAACTTAACGAATTCTACTTTTTTGCAATTATTTCTCAACGATTTTGATATTTTTCTAAGATCACAAAAAAGCTTAATTTTTTTATTTTTCTCAATTAATGCATAACAATTTGGTATAGGTGCGTAAGCAGAGTCTTTGCCTCTTATATTAAGAAGCCAAGCTATATTTTCACCTGCTGTAACAAAAAATAGATCTGCACTATGTTTTTTCATGTTTAAAGAAACCTGACTAATTTTTTGATTATAACTCTTACCAGTAGATTTTCTTGGTAAATTATAGAATTTAAAAATTTTATGATTATTTTTTCTATTCCAAATTTTGTCAACTAAATTATAATTAATCGGAATTAATTTACATTTGGAACCAAATAAAATTCTGATAGTATTTTTCGTTGATAAATTTGGATCATAACCAATTCTTAAATTTTTTCTTAGGATTTTTTTTGGAAGTTCATTTGGAATTGACTTAATCTTAAATTTTTTACTACTTTGCTTTTGTGCTTGAAGTGTATATCTGCCGTCGACAAATAAATAATTTTTTTTTCTTAATATAATTGCAAAACCATACGAACCTGTAAAGCCAGTTATATACTTTAGTCTATCATTATGATTAGGAGTGTATTCTCCAAAAAATTCGTCGTTTTTAGGGATATAATATCCGTCAATTTTTTCATTTTTAAAAATTTTTTTAAGTTTATTTACTTTTTCCATTTAAGTAATTTATTTTTTTTAAATCTATCCCAGCCTGGACTTCTATATCCTTCATCGAATTCGATTGAACTATCTTGATTAAACTCGAAATCCTCTACTGAGTCTAAGTTGATTTCATTTTTTTCAACACTTTCTTCTGGGATTTCATTAATAAATCTAGATGGTAACGCATCCATCCAATCACCATGATAAGCTCTTTTCATCGCAAACGACAAATAAGCTTCTTTTTTTGCTCTCGTAATACCAACATATGCTAATCGTCTTTCCTCCTCTAAAGCAAAATCACCTTTTTCCTCTAATGATTTTTGATGAGGAAATAGACCCTCTTCCCAACCAGGTAGAAAAACTACATCAAACTCTAAACCTTTAGCTGCATGCATTGTCATCAAGTTTACTTTAGCACCTTCCCAATCTTGATCTATTGATGTTGCAAGTGCCACATGTTCGAGAAAACTTTGTAAATTGTCGTAATCTCGCATGGCTCTTAAAAGCTCCTTCAAATTTTCTAATTTATTTTCATTTTCTAAATCCTTTTTATTCTTCAGCATTTCAGAATAACCTGATTCATCTAATATTAGTTTTAATAAATCGTAGTGTTTCATTTCAGAAGAATTTTTTCGCCATTTGTCAATCATTTTTAAAAGTTGGACTAGAGCAGCTTTAATTTTTGGTTTTAATGACCCATCTTCAATTAGCTTATAAATTGAGTCTTCTAAACATAACTTATTTGTTTTCCCAAATAGGTAAATTTGATTTAGTGTACTTTCACCTACGCCTCGTTTAGGAGCTCCAATTACTCTTTCTAAAGCTAAATCGTCAAATTTTTGATTAATAATTCTTAAGTATGAGACTGCATCTTTAATTTCTGCTCTTTCATAAAATTTAATACCACCTAAAACTCGATAACCTATTCCAACTTGTAAAAACCGTTCTTCAAATTCTCTAGTTTGGTAAATTGCTCTTACTAAAATTGAAACATGATTAAGAGAATATTTTTTCTTAATATTTTCAATAATATCACTTACACCTTGAGCTTCATCTTTTCCAGTTCTGTAACAATTTAGTTTGACGAGTTCACCTTGACTAGCGGATGACCATAATTTTTTTCCTACTCTACTAGTATTATTAGATATCAAGGATGATGCAGTTTCTAAAATATTTTTAGTAGATCGATAATTTTGTTCTAATTTAAATATCTTACAATCTTTATAAATTTGATCAAAAGTCAAAAAATTTTTTATTTCAGCACCTCTCCAACTATATATAGACTGGTCATCATCACCAACACAACAAATATTTTTTTTTTCATTTACCAAAAGGTTTAACCATTTATTTTGGATAAAATTTGTATCCTGAAATTCATCAACTAAAATATACTTAAAGTTATTCTGATATATACTTTTAATATCTTCATGTTCTTCAAAAAGTTTGACACAAAATAATATTAAATCACCAAAATCAAATGCGTTTAAATCTTTTGTCTTATTTTGATAAATTTCATATACTTTCAAAATTGATCTAAGAATTGATCCTGATTTATTTAATTTTACATCCTTTGGTAAAAAACCTTTGTTTTTCCATTGATCAATATGATACAAAATTAATTGTGGAGAAAATTTTTTTGCATCTAACTCCTCACCTTTCACGATATTTCTAATTAATTTTTTTTGATCATCTGTATCTAATATTGTAAAATTACTTTTATAACCAAGCGCTTCGGCATGTCGTCTTAAAAATTTCACACTTATGGAATGAAAAGTCCCTAGCCAAGGTATAGAATTAGAACTTCCTTTGAGGTACTGCAAAACTCTATTTTGCATTTCTTTCGCCGCCTTATTTGTAAAAGTCACACATAAAATTTGGTTTGGCCAAGCTTTTTTTTGATTTATAATATGTATTAATCTTGTTGTTAATACTCTTGTCTTCCCTGAGCCAGCACCAGCAACAATCAAATTTGGTCCTTCGGTATTAAGAACTGCTTCCTTTTGTTCTTTGTTAAGGTTTTCAATTAAGTTATCTATGTTATTCATAATTAGGAATTTTCATTTATATACTAGATATAAAAATAAAAAAAATGATAAATAAAATTAACAAATTAATTCACAACAAAAATTCGCTTTTTTTAAAATTTTTATTCAAGTTAAGATATGTTGGTGGAATTTTTTTCATCTCAATGGTTCTATTTTTATTGATTCCAAATCTTCTTGACTATAAAAAAAAAGAAGCTGTTATCAGTAATTATTTATTAAAAAATTATGGAATTGAACTTAATAGTATTAAAAGCATAGACTACAAAGTTCTACCTACTCCTAATTTAGAAGTTACGGGGGTAGTAGCAAATTTGAATATAACATCTCAGATAATTAAGACGAAGAAAGTAAGATTATTTATCCCATTAAAAAATATTTATAATTTTGAAAGTTTTGAAATAAAGTCGATTATTTTAGAAGATAGCGAGCTAGACATAAGTCTAAGTAAACTAAAAAATTTCTACGAATTTTTTAAAGATTTAAATAAAAGAATTATTTTTAGAAATTTAAAACTAAAAATTAATGACGGCAATAACAAACTTTTAGACGTATCAAATATTAATTTTTCTAATCATGGATTTAAAAAAGATAGATTAATTGGAGAAGTTTTTAATAGAAAGTTTAAAATAATAATTAAAGATAATTTTGATTTAATAAACATACTCTTAACCGATGTTGGATTGTCAGCGACAATTGATATAAATAAAACGAGTGTAGTTACCCCAATTTCAGGTAACGTAAAAGTAAAATTAATTCAAACAAATTTAAAATTCAATTTTGAATATGATAACGAAAAGATAAAGATCACAGAAGCATACTTTAGAAATAAAAATTTGTCCTTTGATAACAAAAGTGTAATTAACTATAATCCTTTTTTTAATATTGACTCAGATTACTTTATTAAAGAGATAAATTCTAAGATTTTTGAAAATTTAGATGTAAATAAACTTTTAGGGTTTAAAGATTTAATTAAAAAGATCAATAGCAACAATCAGATTAATTATAAGTCAAAAAAATTTAGCACAAACTTAATTGATAAACTAAAAGTTAATTTAAATTTTACTTATGGAAGATTGACATTTCTCAAGAATTTTTCAATATCAAAAAGTAATTTTATTTGTAAAGGTAATGTCAATTTATTAGATGAGTATCCAATAGTTTTTTTTGATTGCTTTTTAGACACAAAAAATAAAAAAAAATTGCTTAAAACTTTTTTAACTAAATCTATTCAGTCCGACAAAATATTACAGCTTAAGGTAATAGGTAGATTAAATTTGTTAAATAATAAAATTTATTTTTCAAGTATTCAAATTGGGGAAGATAAAAAATTAAAAGATAAAGATTTAAATTATTTAAAAGAAGTTTTTGAACAAATTTTATTTGATAAAGATTTTATAGGAATATTTGATTTTAATAAAATTAAATTATTTATTACTGAAATTTCTTAGTTTATTTTGGTTTAGTCATCTTGATAGGGTTCATGACCTTATCGTATTCTTTTTGATCAATTAAACCTGCTTTAATTACTTCTTGTTTCAAAGTAGTTCCATTTTTGTATGCTGATTTTGCGATTTGAGCTGCCTTGTCGTAACCAATTTTCGGGGCTAGGGCTGTTACTAACATTAATGAATTATCTAAAAGATATTTTATTCTCTTTTTGTCTGCTTTTATTCCTCTTACACAGTACAAAGAAAAAGTTTTTGCAGAATCACTCATAATGTTAATTGATTGCAAAATATTATGTATTATCAATGGCTTGAAAACATTTAGTTCGAAATGTCCATGAGATCCTGCCATAGTTATACCATTATGATTTCCAATTACTTTCACACAAACCATTGTAACTGCTTCTGATTGAGTAGGATTTATTTTACCTGGCATAATAGATGATCCTGGTTCGTTAGATGGAAGAATTAATTCTCCATAACCAGCTCTTGGTCCAGACCCTAAAAATCTTATATCGTTAGCAATTTTCATCAAACACACTGCTGTGGTATTTAATGTTCCAGAAAAATTTACTATTTCATCATGAGCAGCTAAAGCTGCAAATTTATTAGACGAAGGTTTAAAAGGGAATTTAGTAATTCTACTTATTTCTCTAATTATCTTTTTATCAAAGTTTTTTCTAGTATTTAAGCCTGTTCCAACTGCTGTACCTCCTTGAGCCAAAAAATATATTTCTTTAAGTGCATTTTCTATTCTAACAATGCACTTTTTTAATTGAGATTGATATCCAGAAAATTCTTGCCCTAAAGTTAAAGGGGTCGCATCTTGTAAATGTGTTCTACCGACTTTAACAATATTTTTAAATTCTTTCGATTTTTTTGCTAAATCTTTTTCTAACAATTTTAGAGACGGAAGAAGATTATCTCTAGTTAAATAAGCTATGGCAATATGCATTGCTGTCGGAAATACATCATTCGTAGATTGTGATTTATTTACATGGTCATTTGGGTGAACAGGTTTTTTCGTACCCATTTTACCCCCCATCATTTGGATTGCTCTATTTGCAATTACTTCATTGACATTCATATTTGTTTGCGTTCCTGACCCTGTCTGCCAAACTTTTAACGGGAAATGTTTGTTAAGTTTTCCTTTAATAACTTCATCTGCGGCTTTAATTATGTATCTACTTATTTTAGGATCTAGATCCTTATTCTTAGTATTAATTATTGCAGCTGCTTTTTTTATTATAGCGATTGAACTTATAACAATAGGTCTTACTAAAAAATCACCTATATCAAAATACTTATTTGATCTCTCAGTAGATGCACCCCAATACTTATCACCAGGGACTTTAATTTTACCGATACTATCAAATTCAGTTCTATATTTCATATGCGATTCTTATTATAATACACCCAATTTGATTATATATAAATTAGAATCGGAGAAAAAATGAGTAATTTTGAAAAAGTTAAAAAATTTATGCAAACATTTGGCCAAGAGGTAAAGAATGAACCATCTTTTCCAAACGATAAAATTGTAAAATTAAGATACGGATTAATACAAGAAGAGTTGTCGGAGTTAAAATTAGCTATGCAGCAAAGAAATATTGCTGAAATAGCTGATGCTTTGACTGACATTTTATATGTTACTTATGGCGCAGGACACGCTTATGGTATAAATTTAGATAAGTGCTTCGAAGAGGTACAAAAATCTAATATGAGTAAATTAGGAGATAACGGAAAACCAATTTATAATGAAAATGGCAAAGTAATGAAAGGACCTAATTATTTTAAACCCAACCTGAAAAAATTTTTATGAAAGAAAGCTTGTATTGGATAAGTATTGGTATTGCTTTGGCTATGCTGCTTTATTTAAGCGATAAATATATTTTATAGTTAGTTGCTTGATATTCTTAGCGTTTAAGTTTTATTGGTTTACCGTATTTATTTTTCTTTTTCTCACCTTCTGTACACCAAATAACAATTAAAATTATTGCAGCTATTAACCCAACATAAGGAATATAAGCTGTTAACTGCCACCATCCGGATTTACCCGTATCATGCAATCGTCTTTCTGTTACAGCTAATGCAGGATCCAAAATTATAAAACCGAAAATCACACCAAGCGCGAAAAATAATGGCATTTGTATACCCAAAATTATAGAACCATAAGTACCAAGCATAGAAAATAGATAAAAGTACCAAAACTCTGATCTAGATGCTCTTCCTTTAAAATCAGAAAACTTTTGAAAACATGTTTTTAATGATGTTAAAAAATTCATAATATCTTTTAAACTAAAAGTAATGAATTTAAAAAGGGTGTTTCGTATTTCTGAAGATCAAATTTAAACTTCTAAACAGTTTTAAATAACAAAACACTTGGAAAGGGGCATTCTGTTATTAGGTGCCCCAACCCAAATCACTTAACTTTTAAATAGTTCTAACGCTTTTTTTAACAGTTCTTCTGATTTTGCATGATCACCACTTGAATGAGCTTTCATTCCTTGATCATGAAGATTTTTTGCTGCTTCAATTTTGGAAGCAACTTTTCCAGCTAACATAGGGCATGAGCCTGCGTACGCTGAGCTAGAAAATAAAATAATACTAATAACTACTAAAATATTTTTCATTTTTTTTCCTTTTGTTAAAAACCCATATTTGACCAATTGTCTTTATCCTCAAACTTTTTAAGCTCTTTTTTTGTGATAGGCCTAAAAAGAATATAAGCAATGACTATTGCCAGCGATATAAGTATAATTGTTTTCACAAGACAATATTACTCAAATTATTTTTGATTTCACTGCGACAAGGGGGCGTTCTGTTGCCAGGTGCCGTAAACCTTTTTACGTTATACAACAATTCTAGATCATAAAAAACGGCTATTTCTTTGCTGGGTGAGTCCATATTGTGTACAACGGTGTGACGGGTTATGCTGTGTCCAATGAAAAAACTTTTAGCGATCGTGGTTCTGGGTTTGTTGTGGAGTGAGAATACTTTTGCAAATGATAATCGAAAATGTATAAATGAGACTGGATTTGTTAGCGATAAATTTAACTTTAGCAAAACTATAAAGTTTGAAGATCCAGAAAATACTTTAATTTTCATGTATCATCACGGCGGAGCCGCTGAAGAGGCACGTACTTCTGACTGTGTCTTTAATGAAGAAAATATAAAAAATGCAATTAAACTAACAAAAGAAGATTTTGGAACAAAATACAGGTATCTTTATGTAGTAAATACAAAACCATTGTATGGTGACGCTTATAAAGATAGGAAAAATAAAACTAAATGGAAAGCTTTTCCAGTAGGTGAATATCCTGGAAAAACAAAAATAGAAAAAAAAATCGATTTAATAAATGAAATTAACGAAAATTTTTATTCACAAGGCATCAAACCTGAAAACATAATCATGACAGGACATTCTAATGGAGGTTATGCATCTCTTTTGTATACAGCAAGACATCCTGATAAAGTTAGAGGTGCTATTGCTTATCATCCAGCCTGTTGTGGCAAGTTAACAAAGTCTGATATTGCAACAGAGAAAGGAAGAAAAAAATGGCTTAAAGATGAAAATTGGAAATGTCCTATTAAAGAAAAAGGTAAGTACCCTTGTGCTGAAGCATTCTGGACATTTAGATCAAAAATCATTGATGAAATTCTAAGTAATAATAATCTTAAAGCTGTAGTGATACATAACAATGATGACCCTTATGACGGAGAGCATAGTGAATGGTTAAAACAAATAAAAACTGTCAAATTTATTGAAACACCAGGAAAAAAGGACAAGTGGAAAATAAATGGAAAATCTTGCAAAAGTTGGAAGCCTTTTGGACATAATGTACACGCAAGTCCATGTATGAGTGAATATTTTCCAGAAATTACAGCATATTTCAAATGAGTAAATAATGAAAAAACTTTATTTTGAAGAAAAAAAAATAAAACCTTAAAGTGGGCTCTACGTCTATATTGCGTCTTAAAAATTTATGGTATGGAGATAAAATTAATCTAAAAATCAGGATTGTATGAGTCAAATTTTAAAAAATTTTATCTTTTTTCTTTTTTCATGTTTTTTAATTATAAGGCCAGCTTACTCAGTGAACATAACAGGAGCTAATACAATTAATAGCGACTCAACAGCTCAACAAGTTTATAATGCAGACGATACATCATTAACAATTACAAATTCTTCGACTTTGTCAAGAACTGGACAAGCACCAGTTAATATAAATGAAAAGGATGATGGAACTCTAACAATAAACTCTGGTTCGTCAATTACAGCGACTTCTCATAATACCGTTCAAGGAAAAGACCAGACGGGATTAACTGTCACTAATTCAGGAACTATTAGCTCTGGTGGATCGAAAGCAATTAATTTATTAAACGCTCAGGATACTACTGTAACAAATAATTCTGGAGGAATAATAAAAAGTAATACTAACACTGTTACTCTTACAGAAAATTCAGGAACGGGTAATAATGTAACAATTAATAACTCAGGACAGATATTTTCTGAAGCTGTTAGCTCAGGCACAACTAATAATAATGCCGTTAAGTCTGAAGATGATACTAATAATATGACTTTAACGAATAATGTAGGTGGTCATATATATAATAATAATTCCTCCGCAACTGCACTACAACAAGCAACAGTTTTTATTGCTGCCGAAGATACCGCAACCTTGACTAACAGTGGAACAATAGAAAATAAAGCAGGTCCAGAAAATTGGGCCATTGGATTAGCAGGTACCGGTGTCACAGTGACTTTAAAAGATAAAGGAAAAGTAATAGGAAAAATTAATTCAGGGGGTTCAGGAGGACATACAATTAAACTACAACACGGTGCAGGACAAGGTTATTACTATGACATAACTGGGAGCGGATCCTATACTTTACAAGATCTAGATGGGAATCCTGTTGTCAAAGGTTCAGCAGGATCTGTGGGTCAAGGTGGAAATGAAATGGTAGATGAGGAACTAGGATATAAATCATTAAGTATGAAAAATTCTCTTGCAAGATATAATCAAAGCGATGAATACTTAGAAAGAGAAAAGGGATGGGGTGAAATCACAACTTCTTTTTTAAAAAGAGAGGGAGACAAGAATACTTTAGCACTCGATAATGAAAAAATAGGTATAGGTGCAAATATCTTTGAACCAATCTCAAATAATAAAACTCTAATTTTTTCTTTTGAAACTAGCTTGCAAAATATTTCCGCTAACCACGATATTGATAAATTTAGCTTTTTAACAGGTATAAACTTTGATGAAATTGGAATTAGTGACGGAATAAATTCAGAAATATATGTTTTAGGTGGAGCTAGTTTTAATAAAAGTGAAAGAAATATTTTAACAAATACTACATCGACTGGATTGCTAGACATATCTGATGAATATATGAGTTATGAAATTTTAATTGGAAACAAATTAAAATTTAACAACTTATTACCTGATTTAAGTTTTAATTTTGGTTACTCGCATACGCCATCTCATGAAGAAAGCAAATATTACAAATGGGAAGAGAGAGATGTTTATAATGGATCTGTGGCCTTAAGTAATGAAAATCAAATTTTAAAAGATAAAAAAAAGAATTTATATTTTTCTTGGATAGCTGATGCTAGAACAGTAATTGATGATAATGTTCAAGTTTTTTATGTAAATGGAACAAAAGGATCTTATTCTCAGAACAATGATTTAAAGACTGAATTTAGTTTATCCGCTGGATTAAATTTTGATTATAATTTTAATAATAATAATAAATTCTCAATTGCTCTAGAAGGTCTCCAAACAAGTCAAGACACAAGCGGAGTTCAAGCAAACTTAAAATACACAAATAAATTTTAATTAAATTACGTCCAGTAAACGTCCTAGCGAGTTGTACCAATCAATTATCTTTACGTATTTTAATAAATTCAGAAGTTGTTAGGGGCGTTCTGTTGCCAGGTGCCCTTAACCTGTTAACGTTATACAACAATTCTAGATCATAAAAAACGGTTATTTCTTTGCTGGGTGAGTCCGTATTGTGTCCGCCAGTGAGTCCGGATATGTTGAGTCTAATGAAAAAAAAATTAGATTATGATGATATTGAAAAATTTAGAACTAAATATTGTTTAGATAATCCTATTTATAATTTAACCAAAAATGTAGGGCGTGGCGAAGCATCAGTTGCTATGTTATTTATAATCGGTATTCCAGCCCAATTAATTGGAGCTGGACAGGCTGGTGTTCTATTAGCATTTGCTTTTGCAATTTTCACTTGGTTTTATACAAAACATCTTGAAAAAGAGTTTGAAAAAGCATGGAGAAAGCATTTTGAGCAGAAAGAATAATGAAAAACTTTTTAAATAAAATATTTGGAAAAAAAAACGAAAACTTGGTGAACGATGTTCATCTAGGCAAAATAGCCTGGACCGTAGCTTGTTGGATGCATGTAGTATTAGATAAAGAAAAGAATATAAATATAAAAAAATATAATCAAAAAGTTGAAAAATTTTCTAAATTATTTTTAAAACAAGAAAAAAAAAGAGGATATATAGAAGATTTTAACGATTTAGACGTTAGAATATTAACCACATTGTCTATTTCTTGCGATCCAATTGCAGCAATTGAATTAAGCAAACGTAACAGTTTCGATTATAAAAAAGCTAAAGCTTTTGAGAAAGAGATTGGATACAAATAATGAAAAAACTTTTAGCGATCGTGGTTCTGGGTTTTTTATTAGTTAGCTGTGTTCAAAATATTTCAGATTTCAATAAAAAAAGTTGGCAGACTAGAATAGCTATTATTGATAGTAGAGATGTGCAAACTAATCTTTTTGATAATGATAAATTTAATATTTATCTAGGTACCAATGCTGATTGGGACGAAAAATATCAGAATTATGCTTATGAAATTAATCCTTCAAATCCCAACAACAATCCGCTTAAAGTAGTAGCAAAAGAGCAATGCAAAAGAATTTTTAACTCTGATAATCCAAAAAAAATTGAAGTATATGAACCGACAAGAAAAGTTATCAAAGAAAAAAAGTTTTATTATAAAAGATACACAAAATTTAAATGTGAAAATCCTCAACCAAGATCTGTGAAAAAAGATAACAAATCTTCATCTGTAGCTGTATCGAATAATACTTTATCAAGAACTTTCAATTGTTCTTATTCAGGTGGAACATCAAAAATAAAAATAAGAGGAGCCACTGCTGCCGAAACTACCTCAGCAGGCGTTCTGATAACTTATTCTAATGTGAACTTGAGTGATAAAGGTGCATTTTCTTTAAGTGGATCTTCTAAAGATACACGGGCATGGTTTATTGGTGCAGCATCCTTTCTATTATTAGATATTCAAACAATACCAGCTCGGTGTGATTAATTTTCTTTTCTCACTGTGCCCTATGTGTGCCCAAAATAAAAAAAATTGTGAATTAATAAGTGTTAACGCCAATACGCAGGGGCGTTCTGTTGCCAGGTGCCCTTAACCTTATAACGTTATACAACAATTCTAGATCATAAAAAACCGCTATTTCTTTGCTGGGTGAGTCCGTATTGTGTCCAACAATATTGCGAGTTATGATGAGTCCAATGAATGAAGAATTTTATCCTTTTATAGCTTTTTTTTTAATTATTTTAGGTTGGATATTTTATTTAAATTTGGGAAATAAATATACTAATAATCAAAAGTTTTTTAAAAAGGGTCAAAACTTTAAAGATGATTTTGGTGAATACTTTGTTGAAGATATAAAAAAACTAGTCAAGCACGTTGAAATGTTACCAAAAAAAAACCAGATTAATATTTATGAATATGTATTAGCAGAACTAGGTAGGTATACAAAAGAAACAGCTAAGCTAAGTTCAGCTAGAAAAGCTGACAAAGTCTATAAAAAGTATCTTTTAGATGCAGGAAAATTAAGAAGAAAAAATACAGATTTTGATTTAACGTATAAAAATCCAAAATGGCTATCCGTCACCATTTTTGAAAGTTTGTTAAGATCAGAGTCAAACAAAATGTCATTTAATAATGGAGCTAAAATAAGAAAATATCTATTTTTAAAAATGAAAAACCTAATTCCTAATAATCATAACTTAAAAATTTTTTTAAGAATCAACAATATTAAATAAAAAAACTTTTAGTGAAAGTTAAAAATTTAAACTAAATTGTGCCACTAACGTGCCATGAAATAGACCCTAATAAATTCAATGATAGATGAGTGAAAAGAATCCTCTTATTAATTTTAATATTATTTCCATCAATAGTTTATGCAGATTTGGGATTAAATATTTATTGTCTTAATATTAAAACAGTTTTAGGAGAAAAGCATGAACCGCTTCATTTTAAACTTGATGTGGTTTCTTTCCAGTATTTTGATAAAAATAAGAATAAATTTCAAACAATAGGCGTGGATAAATTAGAAGTTGGCAAAGATTATTTTTTTGCAAGACTTCCAGATTATGAATTAGGTTTTCAAACTACCAAGTTTGATGGAGTAGACGCTAGAATGATGATGTCTAAATATGATTATAAGAATGATAAATTTTTAGATCATTATGCGTGCACTCCTCAAAAAGGCTATATAGATTAAAAACAACCAGTGATAAAATTAATTAAAAGCTTTTTCTTATCAATTTTTCTCTCAATTTTTATTGGATTTATTTTAGCTTTTATCCTCTTCACTGTGACACCAGTGTGACCACTTTTTTAAAAATTATTGTTTAACCGGAGTTTTGAGTCTTTTGAAGGGGCGTTCTGTTGCCAGGTGCCCCAAACCCCGTTACTTAATTAACAAAGTTAATTAAGCTGCAAGTGCATAACTTTCGTTAGCATTTGTGAATTGGCCCGTTACGTCGGAACCATCTCGTACGAAAGAATAGCTTTTAGACACCCGTCGATCCTAATTCACCCCCAAAAATTTTAATGGTGGAGGTGGTGGGTACTGCCCCCACGTCCGTGATGTTTATTACGAAATTCGTTTATCGTCATAGCTGGTAAAACCAACAATTCATTATACTAAATTGATAGAGATTAATAAATAGCTATATTATTTTTAAAAGGTAAAGATGGTCGTTAATTTTTTTAACTAATTGTAGACTTTTATTTTGTAAATTGTATTTTGAAATTACGTAATCAACACCTAATTTTTTAGCTTGATTAAATTTTATCTTATTTTTATTTGGGTCCTCATTTGATTTGAAATAAATCATCATTCTATTTCCCCAACTATCGTAATTATTTTTCAAAAAATAGTTATTTTCGACTTCATCCTCAATTATATTTCTATATCTTTCTTTGTGTGACAATGGATATACATTGTAATAGCCGTCAATTATTTTAATACCATTCATTGCAGCTATCATTGGATTCAACCCTATAGATATTGTTCTTTTATTTTCTACTATTTGTTTAATTTCTGAGTATTCATCGTAAGAATAATAACCCTTAAAAGTGTATATATTTTTATAATTTGGTTCAGTTTTATATATATAGGTCTTTGCAAAAGGGACTAGCGAGGTGTCTATTTGAAAAAAAATTAATGAAGCAAATAAAGGGATAATTAATAATTTGAAGATATTTTTTTTAATACAGATATGTAATAAAAAAAGCATGTACAATAGAGGCAAACAAATATTTATATAATGAAAATTTGTTGATTTAATTAAACCTACGGAAGAATTTTGAAAGTTTACGAACACTTCAGTTCTAAATATGAATAAAAATACTATGACCAATAATATTAAGAATAAGAATTTAAAAGATAAACTATCTCTCCAGATGAAGCTCATTATAATTGAAGGAATGAGAAATATTGCTAATTGAATATGATAAAATATTTGATGGTCAAAAGTAAAAGGTATTCGAAATAAATCTTTTAAAGCTACCACAAAATTTTTAAGGAAAGGAAGTCCCGTCCTAAAATATTCTTCTCTATGCAAAGTCTCTCCAAAAATAGAAGTGAAAATCAAATTTGCACTTGCAATTAATAAAAAAAGATTAAAAAGAGTTAAAATTTTTATTAATTCTTTTTTTCTGTGATGCAAAATTTTATTATTTAAAAAGTACGAAATAAGAAGAATAAAAGGCATTATCCAAATTGTTGTCATCAAATCTGAATTTAAGGCGAAAAATATTATAATAAAATAATGTTTAAATTTAATATTATTTTTAAAAGTAATTAGATAAATAAGATAGGGGGCAATTGCAATTCCGAAACCAAACTGCGTTTGATCAGTCATAGACGCGTATAGACATGCCAAAATTCCAATTAAAATATTATTTTTACTGATCTTTTTTGCGAGAATGAAGAAAGATATATAAGCTGTTAATTTTAAAATGATATCAACTAACCAATACGCAAACTCATTGTTAAAAGTGTAAAGATAAAAAATAGGACTAAAAAGTCTTCTTAGATAATCCCACTTCATATAACCAGTTAATAATTCAATACTGTTAAAATTTCCTTTTGCAAATTCACCGATAAATGAATTAATTACTACCTCTGACTCCAGAGCGTCGGGATAAAATAGAGTTATATTACCAAAAATTATTAGTGGAATTATATAATTCAAAGATAATATGAATAAAAAAAGAAAGTGTAATTTAGAAGATTTATTCATTCTAATTACTTCTTATAAACACATAGAAGACTTTTTCCCACCGAGTTATTTAAAAGAATATCTAGTATTTTTGAAAGAGGAATTAAAAAATTCCATAACAATGTACCAAATTTTACACTATTCTTATTTTTGGAGTTTAGAATTTTACTCATTAAACCAAATAAAAAACCTATTGAGTCGAAATATTCGATTTTTTCAATTTTCCATTTGTTTTTTTTAGCTAAATCTTTAAATCTTTTTTTTTGATATCTCCTAAAATGACCTATAGATTTATCATATTCAGAATATAAGCATTGGAAAGCAGGAGCCATGATAATTAAATGTCCATTTTTTTTTAATTTTGAGTAAGCTGACTCAACTTCTTTTATGTCTTCTTGCATATGCTCAATAACATCTGAGTAAATTATTGAATTAAATTTACCTTTAAAATTTCTAATTCTTTTTTTGTATATTTTTACATTTTTAGAGTTTTTAAATTTTCGAATTAATTTTCTATTTAGTTTAGGGTCTAATTCGGACAAAGATATATTTGAATAATATTTTTGCAAATATGTCTCAGCCAGCACTCCGTTACCTGGACCAATTTCGAGTATTTTATCTTTTAAAAATTTCTTAATAAGCGAATATTGATAGTATCTAAAATTCTTAGATTTATCGAAAAAACCTAGCTCCCAACCAGAATAATTCATTTCTCATTATCTCATTTTTGATTTTTCAAATTTTTATCAACACTATTAGAAGTTGTAAATAAAAATTATGTTCAATTTTTATTTAAGCATTTATACATAACTATTATTAATTCAAATTATTTTAATGAAACTTACTACAGAGCAAAAAAAAGAAATAGCTGATCAACAATCACAAAAAAATGTAACAAAAAGGGTAACGTCACCCGAATTAGAAAAGATTCTTTTTGAAGCACTACCTGTTTTAGATCATGGATTTGTGAGAGTTATTGATTACATGGGGGATGATACTTCAATTGTACAATCAGCTCGAGTTTCTTACGGCAAGGGAACAAAAAAAGTTTCGACGGATGAAGGATTAATTAAATATTTAATGAGACACTGGCATTCTACTCCTTTTGAAATGTGCGAAATTAAATATCATGTAAAACTTCCAATTTTTATAGCACGTCAATGGATACGACACCGAACAGCAAACGTAAACGAGTATTCAGCTAGATACTCTATTTTGGATAAAGAATTTTATATACCAAATAAAGATCAGCTATCAGCTCAGTCAACCTCAAACAGACAGGGTAGAGGTGATTTAATTACAGGTGAGCAAGCTAATGAAGTTCTAAAAATTCTTAAAGATGACGCAACAAGAACTTACGATAATTATGAAAAAATGCTTAATGAAAGATTTGATGGAACAACAATTGATGAAAATAAAGCTGGCTTAGCTAGAGAACTAGCTAGAATGAATCTAACATTAAATTCATATACGCAATGGTATTGGAAAACAGATTTATTAAATTTGTTAAATTTTCTTTTTCTTAGAGCTGACACTCATGCTCAGTACGAAATAAGAGTTTATGCAGAAGCAATGTTGGATACGGTTAAAAAATGGGTGCCAATTACTCATGCTGCATTTCTTGATTATAGAGTAGGTGCAGTTCATGTATCATCTAAAGGAAAGAAAGTGATCCAGCAAATGATTAAAGGTGAAAAAATAGATTTTGAGAATTCAAATCTTTCTAAAAGAGAATGGAATGAATTAATGTCTTCCTTTGGTTTTAATGAAAGGATGATTTAATTTTTTTAGCGATATCTAAGAAAATTTTTGAAACTTCATGCTCTGGCTGTGAATGTGTCAGAGGATCACCATTGTCTGAGGAATTTCGTAAGTCTTGATGCAAAGGTATGTGACCTAAAAAATCCTTATTAAATTCTTTAGCAGTTTTTTCAACTCCTCCTTCACCAAATATTTTATAAATTTTATTATCGTCGCCTTTAAAAAAACTCATATTGTCGATTAGTCCTAAAATTTTTACCCCAGTTTTATCGAACATTTGAATTCCTCTTTTAACATCCAATAATGCTAAATCTTGTGGAGTAGATACAATTACTGCTCCATCAACTTTAATTTCTTGAGCAAAAGTTAATTGAGTATCACCTGTGCCTGGTGGCATATCAATTATTAAAACATCTCTATCTTTCCACAAAACTTTTTGTGTCATTGTTCTCAAAGCGCTTATAACCATAGGGCCACGCCAAATCATTGGTGTCTGTTCATCTACCAAAAGACCCATAGACATACATTGAGCATCGTATTGGATCGTAGGGATCATTGCTTTGCCGTCTTCGCTCTTAGGTTTGTCTTTTAAGTTTAGAAGTTTAGGTAGAGAAGGTCCGTAAACATCTGCATCGAGAATACCAACTTTTAAACCTAATTTTTGAAGAGCGAAAGCTAAGTTGACAGACACTGTAGACTTGCCAACTCCGCCTTTTGCACTAGAAACTAATAAAGTATATTTAACCCCATTAATTGGATTTTTAACAAATTGCTTTGGCTTTAGCTTTTCTTTAAGTGTTTTGCCTATTTCTTCTTTTTTTTCGGTCATAATACCGCTCCTTCTTAACTTGTTTTTGTATAAAAAGTCACTATATAAAGTGTCATGAGTTTCAAAGATAAAATCCTCAACAACCAGTCACCATGGGGAACTCCTCCTGGAGGCGGATCTAGTGGAAATGGTTCGGGAACTAGAAGAGAACCACCAAATTTAGATGATGTTATTAAAAATGTTCAAAATACAATCAACAAATTTTCTGGAGGTAAGTCAGGTGGAAAAAAACCAATTATTCTCGGGCTGTTAATCATATTAGGTTTATATATTGCAAGCGGTCTTTATAGAGTTTTACCAGACGAGCAAGGAGTTGTGTTAAGGTTTGGAAAATTTGTAAACACAACACAGCCAGGTTTGCATTACCATTTTCCAATGCCGTTCGAGCGAGTTTTGACACCTAAAGTTACTAAAGTTAATAGAGTTGATGTTGGATTTAGACCAGCCAGTGACTCAGGTAGGTCTTCTGGAGTTGGGAACGTACCAGAGGAAAGTTTAATGTTAACTGGAGATGAGAATATAGTTGATATTAACTACTCAGTCTTTTGGGTAATCAAGGACGCTGGAAAGTTTTTATTTAATATACAAAGCCCAATTGAAACAGTTAAAGCAACATCAGAAACAGCTATGAGGGAAGTAATCGCAAAAAATGAAATTCAAACCATTTTAACAGAAGGAAGATCAAATATTGAAGTCGAAGTTCAAGAAATTACACAACAGATTTTAGACGAATATAATTCAGGTATTCAGATAACACAAGTTCAGACACAACAAGCCGACCCGCCTGCTCAAGTAATTGATGCTTTTAGAGATGTTCAAGCAGCTAGAGCAGATAGAGAGAGATCTAAAAATGAAGCGGAAGCTTATGCTAACGATGTAATACCAAGAGCTCGAGGTGAAGCTGAACAAGTTCTACAACAAGCGGAAGCTTACAAAAAAGAGGTAGTAGCAAAAGCTGAAGGTGAAGCAAGTAGATTTTTAGCGATTTACAACGAATATAAAGTCGCGAAACAAGTTACTCAAGAAAGAATGTATCTTGAGACAATGGAAAAAGTATTAGCAGATATAGACAAAGTGATTATTGATAAAGAATCAGGATCTGGTGTCGTTCCTTATTTACCTTTACCAGAACTAAAAAAATCTGGAGGCACTAATTAATGAGAGCAGGTAAATTTATAATTCCCGGACTAATAGTAATTGCTGTAGTAATATTTCAATCATTGTTTGTTGTTCAAGAAATAAGCCAAGCAATAGTTTTACAATTTGGTGATCCAAAGAAAATAGTTACTAAAGCAGGTTTAAATTTTAAATTACCATTTATTCAAAACGTAGTTTATTTAGATAGAAGAATTTTAAATTTAGATAATGCGCCCGAAGAAGTAATTGCTGCTGATCAAAAAAGACTGATAGTAGATGCGATAGCAAGATTTAAAATAGTAGATCCTCTTAAATTCTATATTTCAGTTGGCAATGAAAGAGTTGCTAGATCTAGATTATCAACAATTATAAATTCAAGAATAAGAGGTGTTCTTGGTAAACAGGAATTAGCAACTTTATTATCTACAGACAGAGCTAAACAAATGGCAATTATACAGAATGATGTAAACACTGAAGCTAAAAATTTTGGTATTGAAATAGTTGATGTGAGAATTAAACGTGCTGACCTTCCTCCAGCTAACAGTGAAGCCATTTATAAAAGAATGCAAACAGAGAGGGAAAGAGAAGCAAAAGAGTTTAGAGCCCAAGGTGCGGAAATTGCCCAAAAAATAAGATCAACTGCTGATAAAGATGTTACAGTAATATTAGCTGAGGCAAATAAAAAATCCGAGATTATGAAAGGTGAAGGAGATGGCCAAAGAAATAAAATTTTTGCTAGTGCATTTGGAAGAGACCCCCAGTTTTTTGCATTCTATAGAGCTATGCAAGCTTATGAGAAAGCTTTGATTGGTGGTGAAACATCTTTAGTTTTGTCTCCAGATAGTGAATTCTTTAAATTCTTTGGAAAGTCTGCTTCTCCTGCAATTAAAAAGAGATAATAAAGCTCAGTATGAGCGAATTATTAACAGCTTTAGGTCTAATATTTTTTATCGAGGGCTTCTTGCTTGCCATTTTCCCGTCAAGAATCAAAAGTATTCTTGAACTAATCAAAAATTATCCAGAAAATAAATTAAGGTTGTTCGGAATTTTATTTTTGTCTCTAGGTTTTTTGATAATTTGGTTTATAAAAAAGAATTAGATGAAAATATTAAAACACATTTTTTTAGTACTTATCTTTTTTAATATTAGTAGTTATTTAACTGCTAAACCCGTGCCGAACTCTTTTGCTGACCTCGCAGAAAAGCTAATGCCATCAGTAGTTAATATTTCAACAACACAAACTGTTAAAACAAGCTCAAATCAATTTCCTTTTCAATTTCCTCCAGGATCTCCTTTTGAGGAAATGTTTAAAGATTTTCAAAGACCAACTGAGAGAAAAGCATCATCTTTGGGATCTGGTTTCATTATTAAAGAAACAGGAATTGTAATAACAAATAATCACGTTATTGCTAATGCAGATGATATTTTAGTGAAAGTAAACTCTAAAGAATATAAGGCAGATGTAATAGGAGCAGATCCGTATATGGATATTGCAGTTTTAAGAATGAAAACTAGCGACAAGTTTAATACTGTTAAATTTGGCGACTCGGATAAAGCTAGAGTCGGAGATTGGGTTGTTGCGATAGGAAATCCTTTTGGTTTGGGTGGAACAGTTACTTCAGGAATTGTTTCTGCGAGAAATAGAGATATAGGCATGACTAGATATGATGATTTTATTCAAACTGATGCATCAATTAACCAAGGTAATTCTGGAGGACCTCTATTTAATTTAAGTGGAGAAGTAGTTGGAATTAATACAGCTATAATAGCTCCAGGACAATCAGGTTCGATAGGAATTGGTTTTGCTATTCCATCTAATGCAGCGTCTAAAGTAATTGATCAATTAATTAGTTATGGAGAAACAAGAAGAGGATGGCTAGGTGTTAGAATTCAAGAAGTTACAAAAGAAATAGCTGAAGCAGTTGAGCTTAAAAAAGCTGAAGGCGCGCTCATTGCTAGTGTGGGTGAAAAAAGCCCAGCAGACAAAGCTGGCATTAAAGCAGGTGATATTGTTTTAGAATTTGATGGCAAAAAAATTGATACAATGAGAACTCTGCCTAGAGTTGTAGCTAACACAAAAGTTGGCAAAGACGTAGTTGTTAAGATTTGGAGAAATAAAAAACTTATTTCAAAAAATCTTAAGTTAGGAAGATTAGAGTCGTCCGAAGAATTTAAAGAAAAAAAACCAAAGACAAAAAAAGTTGAGGATTTAGAAATAGAAAAACTCAAAATTTCCGTCAGAGATTTGACTAAAGAGGATATAAATTCAAAAAAACTTACAAGAATTACTGGCGGTGCGGTCATTACAGAAATATCAAAAAATAGTCCGTTGTCAGGACTATTAAGTGTTAACGATATAATAATTGAAGCTCAAAAAACACCAATTAGAAAGTCTTCTGATCTTAAAAATATAATTGATAGAATTACTAAGAAAGGTGAGAAGAACTTGCTTCTATCTATAATAGATAGTGATAATCGAAGAAGATACCTTGGTGTAAAATTAAAATAATTTGTCAAAAAAAATAATTCTATTAGCAGGTCCTACAGCGTCAGGTAAATCAAGTATAGCAATTAAGTTAGCCAAAAAGATAAATGGTGAAATAATTAATGCTGATAGCATGCAAGTATACAAAGAATTTTTAGTTTTATCTTCAAGACCGAGACCAAGCGAATTTAAAGATGTCAAACATCACTTATATGGATTTATATCCATAAAAGATTATTTTTCAGCAGGCGATTGGTTAAAGCATGCAAAAAATCAAATCAGAAAGTGTCATAAAAGAAACAAGACTCCTATTGTGGTAGGTGGAACTGGATTATACTTTAATACAATTACAAAAGGAATAAGCAAAATACCTAACATAGACTTAAAAACCAGAAATAAAGTAAGAAAAATTTACGCTAAATCAGGAAAGGATAATTTTTATAAAAAATTGTTAAAAGCAGATCCTCTTATAAAAAATAAAATTCTACCAACAGACTCCCAGAGAGCACAAAGAGCTTACGAGGTAATTCTTAAAACTAAAAGATCTTTATACGAGTGGATTAAGGAGACTAAACCAGAATTTATTGATTATGAAATTAAAAAGATTTATCTCAATATCCCACGAGAAAAATTACTTAAAAATATTTGTTTAAGAACTGAGAAAATGTTCAAAGACAATTGTAAGGAAGAAGTAAAAAAATTTAACTTACTTAAACTTAAAAAGTCTTATTCAGGAAATAAGTTAATAGGTATAGAGGAAATTAATGATTTTTTAAAAAAAAATATCTCTTTAGATCAGTGTAAAAGTCTTATTAATATAAGAACAAGGCAATACGCCAAAAGACAGAATACTTGGGCTAGAGGTCATATGAAGAACTGGAACAAGCTTTATACTGAAGATTTTAGTGATCTTTTAAAAAAAATTTTAAAAGTTGTAAGCTAAAACTTGACGGAAAGTATTTCTACGCTAGATTGTATCTATGCCTAAATTATTAAGCGGTGCAGAAATTGTTTTTAAAGCTTTAGAGGATCAAAATGTTGAATATATTTTTGGTTACCCGGGAGGAGCAGTTTTACCTATTTATGATGAATTAAAAAATCATAAAACTATTAAACATATTCTTGCTAGACATGAACAAGGTGCGGGTCATGCCGCAGAAGGTTATGCTAGATCCTCTGGCAAACCAGGAGTGTTATTAGTAACATCAGGACCAGGGGCGACAAATGCAGTTACAGCTTTAACAGATGCTTACATGGATTCAGTTCCACTTGTTTGTATTTCTGGTCAAGTTCCAACTCACCTCATTGGAACAGATGCTTTTCAAGAATGTGATACAACAGGTATAACCCGACCATGCACAAAACATAATTGGTTAGTAAAAGATGTAAATGATCTGTCTAAAATTTTACATTTGGCTTTCGAAGTTGCTACAACTGGAAGACCTGGACCAGTTTTAGTCGATATTCCAAAAGATATACAATTTAAAAAAGGTAATTATAAATTTACTAAAAATAATCTTAAGAAAAAACTTAATGGCAAAAAAACTTATAAAATTTCTAATTCAGAGATTGATAAATTCATCGCGCTAATAAAAGAGTCATCAAAACCAATTTTTTATACAGGTGGAGGTGTAATTAATTCTGGTCCTGCTGCCAGCAAATATTTAAGAGAGTTAATTTCTTTAACTGGTTTTCCGATAACTTCAACGCTACAGGGTCTTGGTGCTTACCCTGGAGATGACCCGCAATTTTTAGGAATGTTAGGTATGCATGGAACTTATGAAGCTAATAATGCAATGCACGATTGCGACTTGATGATAAACATAGGCGCAAGGTTCGATGATAGAATAACTGGGAAAGTAGATGAATTTTCACCAAAGTCAAAAAAAATTCATGTAGATATTGATCCATCATCTATAGGAAAAAATATTAAAGTAGACCTTGCTATCATAAGTGATGTTGGGGAACTTTTGAAAAACTTAATTAAAAGATTTAAAGAAAAAAACAAAAATTTTGTAAATTCTAATAAACAAAAAACATCTAAATGGTGGGAAAAAATTGACAAATGGAGAGAAAAAAAGTCCTTAAACTTTATTAATAGTGATAAAATTATAAAACCTCAACATGCAGTCCAAAGATTATATGAATTAACAAAAGACAGAGATACTTTTATCACAACAGAGGTAGGTCAGCATCAAATGTGGGCAGCCCAACACTACAAGTTTAATAAACCTAATCGCTGGATGACTTCAGGAGGACTTGGAACGATGGGATACGGCCTACCTGCAGCAATTGGTGTTCAAATCGCACATCCTAAAAAACTCGTAGTAGATATCGCTGGTGAGGCATCTGTCTTAATGACTATGCAAGAAATGTCGACAGCTGTTCAGTATAAATTACCAATTAAAATCTTTATTTTGAATAATGAGTACATGGGAATGGTTAGACAATGGCAAGAACTCCTTCATGAAAAAAATTATTCTGAGAGCTACACAGCTGCTTTACCTGACTTTGTTAAATTAGCAGAATCTTACGGTTGCGTAGGAATAAGAGCTAAAACTCCTAGTGAGTTGGACGGCAAAATAAAAGAAATGATCGATGTGCAAAGACCGGTAATATTTGATTGTGTAGTAGATAAAGCTGAAAACTGTTTTCCGATGATACCTTCTGGTAAACCACATAATCAAATGATTCTAGGTCCTGAAGAAGAAGAGGAGATTTCAGATGAAGGAAAGATTTTAGTTTAATGTCTAAATCAAAATCAGCATATAGCATACCAGGAAAAATTGGTAAAATTGAACGTCACATCATTGTTGTATGGGTAGATAACGAAGCTGGTGTGCTTGCAAGGATAGCAGGACTTTTTTCTGGGAGAGGTTATAACATAGAATCTTTAGCTGTTGCTGAGGTTGATAAAAAAAAACATATTTCAAGAATTACAATTGTAACTGAAGGAACACCTCAAGTCATTGAACAAATTAAATTACAACTTAAAAAATTAGTTCCTGTACATAAAGTAGCTGATTTCAAAAGTAATGACAGAGATATATTATTTAGAGAACTTGCATTGTTTAAAATTCTCGCAAACACAAAAAAACAAGAGAAAATTAAAAAGATATGTAAAAAATTTAATCCGGTGATTTTAGATAAATCAAAAAAATCTTTTGTAATACAAGTAACTGCTTTAAGAGCTGAAATAGATAAATTAACTCTTGATTTAAAAGGATTAGGCCTTATAAGCACATCTAGAACTGGCGCAGTAGCAATGACAAAAGGTGCTCAAATATTTAGTTAAGGATAATTTATGAAAACTTATTATGATAAAGATACAAATGCTGATTTGATTAAAAATAAGAAAGTAGCAATTTTTGGCTATGGAAGTCAGGGTCATGCACATGCTTTAAATTTAAAAGATAGTGGGGTTAAAGAAGTTGTAGTTGCTTTAAGAGAAGGTTCTTCAAGTATAAAAAAAGCAGAAGATGCAGGTTTAAAAGTAATGTCACTATCTGACGCCGCAGCTTGGGCAGATGTAGTTATGATGCTAACTCCTGATGAATTACAATCTGAAATTTATAAAAATCATATTGAACAAAGAATGCAAAAAGGGACAAGCTTAGCTTTTGCTCATGGTTTGAATATTCATTTTGATTTAATTAATGCTAGAAAAGATTTAGATGTTTTCATGGTTGCACCAAAAGGGCCAGGACATACTGTAAGAAGTGAGTTTCAAAAAGGAGGAGGGGTTCCTTGTCTAATGGCAGTCCACAAAGATAGTTCCGGTAAAGCTAAAGATTTGGCGCTATCATATGCTTCAGCTGTTGGAGGTGGTAAAGCTGGTATTATAGAAACAACATTCAAAGACGAATGTGAAACAGATTTGTTTGGAGAACAAACAGTTCTTTGCGGAGGACTTGTCGAACTTATAAAAAATGGTTTTGAGACTTTAACTGAGGCTGGATACCCACCAGAAATGGCATACTTTGAAACTCTTCATGAAGTAAAATTAATTGTTGATTTAATTTATGAAGGTGGAATTGCAAATATGAATTATTCAATATCAAATACTGCTGAATACGGTGAATATATTTCTGGAAAAAAAATTGTAGATAATAAAACTAAAGAAAAAATGAAAGAGGTATTAAAAGATATTCAGTCTGGGAAATTTACTAAACAATGGATAGATGAACATAGATCTGGTCAAAAAAATTTTCTTAAAATGAGACAGGAATTAGCTAATCACCCAATCGAAAAAGTAGGCCAAAAACTTAGGGCTATGATGCCGTGGATTGGTAAAAATAAATTAGTCGACAAAGACAAGAATTAGCCCAATCTGATCAAAAAAATAAAGTACTTTCATTTTAAATATTTGCATATTCTCGTTTTACTTGTAATATACCTTTTCGACTATGAGCGATAAAAACAGAATTATAATTTTTGACACTACAATGCGTGATGGAGAACAATCTCCAGGCGCTTCAATGAGCTTAGAGGAAAAATTACAAATCGCCAGAGTGTTTGATGAACTTGGAGTTGATATAATAGAAGCTGGATTTCCAATTGCTTCTCCAGGTGACTACGAAGCTGTGACAGAAATAAGCAAAACTTTAAAAAGATCAATACCAGCAGGTTTGGCAAGAGCTACCAAAAAAGACATTGATGCCTGTCACGACACATTAAAACATGCAAAAAATTTTAGAATACATACTTTTATTTCTACTAGCCCATTACACATGAAACATAAATTAAACAAAACTCCTGAAGAAGTAATGGAAGCTATTAAAGACAGCGTCACTTATGCTCGAAAGTTTACAGATGATGTTGAATGGTCTTGTGAAGACGGTACTCGAACAGATATGGATTACATGTGCAAAACTGTTGAACTTGCAATTAAATCAGGTGCAAAAACAATCAATATACCTGACACAGTTGGTTACACAGTCCCATCAGAATTTAAAAAAATTATTGAAACATTAATTAATAAAGTTCCTAACATAGACAAAGCAATTTTATCTACACATTGTCATAACGATTTAGGTTTAGCAGTAGCGAATTCTTTAGCTGGGGTAATGGCTGGCGCAAGACAAATAGAATGTACTATAAATGGAATTGGTGAAAGAGCAGGTAACGCAGCATTAGAGGAAGTGGTAATGGCAATGAAAACCAGACATGACTTGATGCCATATACTACAAATATAAATACGAAACTATTAAGCAAAGCCTCAAAAGTTGTTTCTAACGCAACAGGTTTCCCTGTCCAGTTTAATAAAGCTGTTGTAGGTAAAAATGCATTTGCTCATGAGTCAGGTATACATCAAGATGGAATGTTAAAAAATAGAAATACTTATGAAATTATGACTCCTGAAAGCGTAGGTGTTCATAAAACTTCTTTAGTGATGGGTAAACATTCTGGCAGACATGCTTTTAAAGATAAATTAAACGACTTAGGTTATGTCGGAGTCACAGACGATGTAATTCAAACAGCTTTTGGTAAATTTAAAATTTTAGCGGATAAAAAGAAACATATTTATGATGAAGATATCGCAGCTATTGTTGATGATAGTTTAGTAACTGAAGATAATGTATTAAAATTAAAATCATTAAAAGTATTTGCAGGGACAGGAGAGCCGCAAAAAGCTGAAATGACTTTAGAAGTATTGGGTAAAATTAAAAGTGCAACTGAGACTGGTGATGGTCCAGTTGATGCTATCTTTAAATGTATAAAAAAACTTTATCCTCACGATGTTAAACTTCTTCTATATAACGTCCATGCAGTGACAGAAGGAACAGACGCCCAAGCTACTGTGAGTGTTAGAATTGAAGAAGAAGGAAAAACTACTGTAGGTCAAGCTGCCGATACAGATACACTTGTTGCTTCAGCGAATGCTTACTTAAGTGCGTTAAATAAATTAATTATTAAAAGAGAAAAAACAGCGCCGGACCCAAGTCTGAGCGTACAAATATAAAAGGAGAAAATAGATGTTTAAAGGATTAACAGGACTATCATCGTTGTGGTCACAAGACATGGCGATAGATTTAGGAACAGCAAATACATTAGTTGTACTTAAAGACCAAGGAGTTGTATTAAACGAACCATCAGTTGTTGCAGTTATAGAAGATGGAGGAAAAAAATCAGTGCTAGCTGTGGGTGATGAAGCCAAAACCATGTTAGGAAGAACTCCAGGAAATATATCAGCAATTAGACCTTTAAAAGACGGTGTAATAGCAGATTTCGTGGTAACGGAAGAAATGATTAAACATTTTATTAAAAAAGTTCATAAAAAAACTGCTTTTGCAAATCCAAGAATTTTAATTTGTGTACCAACTGGGTCTACTCCTGTTGAAAGAAAAGCAATTCAAGACTCTGCTTTAGCTGCAGGTGCGAGAAAAGTTCAGTTAATTGAAGAACCTATTGCTGCAGCAATTGGTGCTGGTCTCCCAATTTCAGAAGCAACAGGTTCAATGGTGGTTGATATTGGCGGTGGAACGACTGAAATAGCAGTCATGTCTTTAGGTGGAGTTGTTTATTCTAAGTCTTTGAGAGTAGCAGGTGATGCCTTAGATAGATCAATTATCGATTACATGAGAAAAAAATTGAATCTTTTGATAGGTGATTCAACTGCAGAAAAAATTAAAAAAGAACTTGGTACAGCCATTCCATCAACTCCGAATACTTTTTTGATGAAAGGCAGAGATATTAGATCTGGAACTCCCAAAGAAATTGAATTGACAGAAAAGGATGCATGTGAAGCACTTATGCCGATTTTAAATCAAATTCTCGGTGGAATTAAAGAAGCATTAGAAAACACTCCTCCAGAATTATCAGCAGATTTAATTGATATGGGGTTAGTGCTAACTGGAGGTGGAGCTCTATTAAAAAATATTGATAAATTAATCTCACAAGATACAGGTTTGCCCGTTACAATAGCTGATGATCCTTTATCATGTGTTGCTGTAGGAACAGGACGTGCTTTAGAAAATGAAGAGTTGTTTTCTACAATGCTGTCTGAGTATTAATTTATCTAAAAGATAAATGTCTTCAAGTAGAGATGATTTTGGTATAGCATTTCGTTCGGCACTTCTACAAAGAGGGGCTGCGCAAAAATTTTCCTTATTCTTTTTAATTATTTTAGCAGTAATTATTTTTTTCCTAGATAATTATGACTTTAGGTTTATGAAACCCATAAGATCAGTAATTAATGATGGAGTTTACAGAGTTTCACTAGTCGCTTCTTCACCAACTAGAATTTTTCCTCAAATTACAGGAGGTTTTACAAATTTAATCAATATTAAAGAAGAAAATGAAAGACTAAAAAAAGAATTAGAAAATTATAGATTAAAAGAATTAAACGTTGAATACCTAGAAAATCAAAATAAAAACTTAAAGAAAATTATAGAGTCGGAAGATACATATTTAGGTAAAGAAAATATTATATTATCAAAGGTGCTTATTGACAAAAGTAGTCCTTATTTAAGATCAATAATTATTAATAGAGGATCAAAATCTGGAATTAAAAAAGGGATGCCAGTTTTAGATAAAGATTTTTTAGTAGGGAGAGTTGTTGAAACTAATTATTTATCATCAAGAGTACTTCTATTAACTGACCTTAACAGCAGAATACCAGTAACTTTTGGCGAGGAATCTACTCAAGCTATTCTAAAAGGAAATGGTGCAGCTAGACCAGTATTAGAATATTTACCTGAGGGATATGAAGTTCAAAATGGTTTAGACGTCTTTACTTCTGGAAAAGATGGAATATTTTTTTCAGGTTCGCCGATAGGCATAACTACTTCTGAGGGAGAAGTAAAACTTTTTTCAGAGTCTAGTCAACTCTCATTTGTTAAGATTGATATTTCAAAATATAAAGAGGGAGGTTTTTAAATGTTAATACTAAAAACTACAAAAAAATTAGTAAATCTTGGACCTCTAATCTTGCTTTACTATTTGTCAATAAGTGAAATCGACTCTCATTTTGAAAATTACTTTGAAATTTTATCTTTTAACTTACAACTAATAATAATTTATTTTTGGAGTTTAAAAAGACCAGAAGTACTTGGCAATGGACACGTATTTTTTGCTGGAATAATCAATGATGTAGTTATGGGGTTGCCATTGGGGTTAAGTTCTTTAACATACCTAATTACATCTCTAGTTTCAACGTATGTAAAAAATATGACAGTTAACACAAGTATAACAACAGATTGGTTTACTTTTTTTATTGCATTATTATTTTCTAATTTAACCTTTTTGATGCTTGTAATAAATTTTTCCAATTTATCAATACAATATATAGATGTTTCATATAATACTTTTTTTACAGTAATTTTTTTTCCATTTTTTTGGTACTTTTTTAATTTTTATAACTCATTAATTTCGGTAGGAAAAAATGTTTAGTTCTAATTCGGGAAACACTGTAATTAAATCAAAATTAATCAGTAGAAGAATGTTTTTGCTTTCAATAAGTAAAGCTGTTGTTGTTGTCGGCGTGTTAGGAAGATTAATTTCTCTACAAATCAACGAGAGTAAAAAATATAAGACATTGTCTGATAAAAATAGGTTTAGAGAATGGAAATTAGCACCAGAGAGAGGATTAATTAAAGATTACTTTAATAATGAGATTGCATCAAATAAACAAGTTTATCAGATACATTTGATACCAGAAAATACACAAAGTATTGAAGAAGTTTTTTTCAGACTAAAGTCAATTTTGAATCTTACTGACAAAAAGATATTCTCTTTGAAAAGGAAAATTGCCAAACAAAAACCTTGGGAACCAATAATAATATCAGATAATTTAAATTGGTCGGAGTTTTCAAGAATAAATCTGTTTCTTCACGAACTTCAAGGAATCGAACCTATTGTTTCAGTAGCCAGAGTTTATAAGGATCACTCATCTGCACATGTTTTAGGTTATGTGTCTCAAGTAAGTCAAAAAGATTTAAAAACTAAAAAATACTTAAAAGATATGGCTGTCCCTGGAATAGCAGTTGGTAAAACTGGATTAGAACGTAAACTTGATGAAAAAATTATTGGAACAGTAGGTTTTCAAAGATATGAAGTAAATGCTTATGGCAAAAGAATAAAACAAATTAAAGTTGACCCTGGTCAATCGGGACAAAACTTCAAAACAACACTGGACTTAGAGGTTCAAAAATTTACAACTGAAATAATAAAAGATGTTGCAGCATCTGTTTGCGTTATGGATATATATAATGGTGATATAGTGTCATTAGTTTCTTCTCCAGTGTATGACCCAAACGCATTTGTTCATGGTATAGACAAAACTTATTGGGACACTTTAATTAATAATAGTAAAAAACCATTAATTAACAAAGCAGTAGCAGGTCTTTATCCACCAGGATCAACAATAAAAACATTAGTAGCTCTAAGCGCTTTAGAAAATAAAATTACAAGACCCCTGAATACTGTCAAATGTACTGGCAAAATAGAATTGTTTGGAGAAAAATTCCATTGTTGGAAAAAGAAGGGCCATGGCATTGTTAATATGAGATCAGCGATAAAAAGATCTTGTGATGTTTACTTTTATGAAATTGCAAGGCGGCTTGGAGTTGATAGACTTTCTGAAACAGCAAAAAAATTTGGATTGGGTAAAAAAGTTCTGAATAACTTTGCTGAAGAAAGATCTGGAGTTGTTCCAAGTACTGCATGGAAGAAAAAATTTATAGGTCAAAATTGGTATTTAGGTGAAACACTACA
This sequence comes from Pelagibacteraceae bacterium AG-325-J13, assembly GCA_003282835.1. Classification (GTDB taxonomy): domain Bacteria; phylum Pseudomonadota; class Alphaproteobacteria; order Pelagibacterales; family Pelagibacteraceae; genus Pelagilacustribacter. The sequence continues at coordinate 267,516 of QBYL01000001.1, forward strand.
CTCTGGAATTGGACAAGGATATTTTCAAAGCACACCAATTCAATTGTGTTTGATGACAGCGCAAATTGCTAATGGAGGTTTTGAAATAAAACCTAGAATTATTTTTGACAAGGAAAAGAATAATTTGAAAGAATATTTAAAATTCAAAAATGAAAATCCAGGGCAACCTTTGCCAACAGATTTATTAGTTTCAAATTTTGATTTAAAACCATTGTTCAAAAATCAAGAAAATATTAAAATTATTAAAGATGCAATGTACTCTTCATCTAATGAACCAGGGGGTACATCTTATAGATCGAGATTGGAGGATAAAAGATTTACATTTGCAGGAAAAACTGGGTCTTCACAAATTAAAAAGTTTACAGAGGCGCAACGAGAAGCAGAGGTGAAACAAGAAAGTCTTAAATATAAAGACCGAGATCATGCTTTATTTATTGCGTTTGCTCCATTTAGTGATCCAAAATATGCTATTAGTGTTGTTGTTGAACATGGTGGATCTGGAAGTAAGGCAGCTGCTCCGATTGCTAAAAAAATTATAAAAAAAGTGCTAGAGCGACATAGTTTGAGAGAGTCTATATATAATTTACCTGGAGATAGCATATAATGTTTCAACCTCGTTCGATACAATCGTCATTAAGTTTTAGAGATAAAATTTTCTCTATAGATTATATTTTGGTATTTTCAATATTGATTTTAGGAATTGTCAGTATGTTTGCAATGTATTCTACCGATGGAGGAGAATTTAAATATCATACAGAAAGTCACATCTTAAGATTTTTTGTTTTTTTTATTATGTTTTTTATTTTATCCTTTGTTCAAATAAGATTTTGGCATAGCACTAGTTATTTAATTTACACAATTTTCTTTTTTCTTTTAATAGGTGTAAAATATTTTGGACTCACTTCATCTGGCTCTCAGAGATGGTTGTATTTATATTTTATGAATCTTCAGCCATCTGAATTAATGAAGGTAGGATTGATATTATTTTTAGCAAAGTATTATCATCGTGTTTCTATAGAGAATATCAACAAGTTAAGATTTTTATTTCTTCCAATAGTTGTTTTAATAGCACCTGTTTTGCTGGTTATCATGCAGCCCGATTTAGGTACTGCATTATTAATAGCATCAGGCGGTGTAATTGTTGCCTGGTTAGCAGGGGTAAGGGTAAAATTTTTTGCTTATGCATCTCTGGTGTTTTTAACCTTCCTTCCAATTGCAATTTCTTTTTTAAAACCTTACCAAAAAGCAAGAATTCTAACTTTTTTAAATCCTGAAAAAGATCCTTTAGGTGCAGGATATCAAATTATACAATCTAAAATTGCTATAGGTTCTGGAGGTCTTTTTGGTAAAGGTTTTTTAAATGGTTCTCAAAGCTATCTTGATTATCTACCAGAAAAACATACCGACTTCATTTTTACCTTATTTTCTGAAGAATTTGGATTTGCAGGATCAATATTTATCTTAGTTTTATACGGAATTATAATTTCCAGAATTATAAAAATTGGCAATATTACAAGAAGTAATTTTGGTAAACTGTATTGCTATAGTTTTGCAACAGCTTTTTTTATTTACGTGGTTGTAAATATGGGCATGGTTCTTGGTTTATTGCCAATTGTAGGATCTCCTCTACCTATAATGTCTTATGGTGGATCCTCAATGATGGCAATTATGTTCGGACTAGGTGTAGTAATGTCTTGCAAAGTCTATAAAGATGCTCCAGTAAACTAAAAAAAAGGACCTATATTGGTCAAAGTTTTTTCATAAAAAGACTTGTTAATATTACTGATAGGTGATTAGATTATAAATAATATATGTTTGGTGATAAGAAAAAAATTAAAGATACTGAAAGATCACTTATAAGTGAAACCGTAAGCATTGAGGGAACAATCAATAGTTCAGGAGCTATCGACGTTGCAGGTCTCATTAAAGGCCCTGTTTATTCTAAAGAAGTTGTTGTGAGAGAAACTGGATCAATAACTGGTTCTATAGAAGCAGATAGAATTGAAATTCACGGTCATTTAGATGGAAAAATATCTGGTGCAGATGTAGTAGTCGGAAGCACAGGAACTGTTAAAGGCGATATTGAATTTGGAAACAATTTAAAAACTGAAAACGGTGCTGATATTGATGGTTACATTAAAAAAACTCATGGTACAAAATCCAAACTAGCTCCAGATTTCTTATTTAGTAAAACTAAAGAAGAAAAGAAATCAAAAGAAAACGGTGGATCTGAGACAGTTGTAAACAAAGACAGCGAAGTATTAGCATAATCTACCGCACTATAATTATCATTGAGATTGGATTATAACTTTCCCATGGAAAATTATAAATGCAAGTCTGTTGGGATTATTGGTTCAGGCATACAAGGCGTGTGTATAGGATACCAACTAATTAAAAAAGGGGTACCTGTAACAATTTTTGATAGACATGATCCGTTGTCTTCAAATTTTAAACCAGCATCTTATGGAAATGCCGGACACTTTTCTCCATATGCTGTACTTAAATTTAATAGACCTGATGTTTTAAAAGATGTTCCAAAAATGCTTTTTAGTTCTTACGGACCATTAGCTCTTAAATGGAATTACGTGTTAAAATTGATTCCATGGATTAAACATTATCTTAAAAATTGCAATACAAGATCAATGCTTCATACAGCTAAATATATGAATCAAATTGCAAGATCTGCTGACGAAGCTTATGAAGAAATATTTAAAGAAATTGACATCACAAACTTAGTTGATAAAAAAGGTATAATTTACGTTTGGTCAAATAAAAATCTTAAAAGTAGAGAGCTTGAAATAAAAGTAAGAAATGATTTAGGTATAAAACAAAAAATTTTATCAAAAAAAGAGATTTTGAAATTAGAACCTAATTTAAGTCCAATTTTTGATGCCGGAGTCCTTTATGAGAATAGCATGTTTGCCAGAGATCCTCATGCAATTTTAAAAAAAATATTTAAGTTATTCGTGGATAAAGGAGGTAAATTTATTCAAGAAAATGTAAAACAAGTTTTACAATTAGAAAAAGATCAAACATTAATAAAGTCTGAAAGCAATGATTATAATTTCGAAAAAGCAATTATTGCTGCAGGTGCCTTCTCAAAAAGATTAACTGATCAACTGGGAGAAAATATTCCCTTAGATACCGAAAGAGGATATCACGTACATTTTAAAAATATGGAACATTTAATTTCAAGACCAATAATTTGTTTAGATAGGGGATTTAGTTTATCTCCTATGAACCAAGGTTTAAGAGCTGTAGGTACGGTTGAATTAGGCGGATTGAATAATCCTCCTAACAAAAAAAGGATAGATTACATTGTAAAAAGCGCTAAAGAATATCTACCACAATTAGGCAGTCATTATGATGAATGGTTAGGTTTCAGACCTTCGCTTCCAGATTTTTTACCAATATTGGGACCTTCAAAAAAAAACAAAAATATAATATATGCTTTTGGACACGATCATTTAGGATGGACATTGGGTGCAGTTACAGGAAAAATTGTTTCTGGAATGGTTACTGGTGAAAAGACTAATTTAGACCTTGATCCCTACAGTTCAAAAAGATTTAATTAAAAATTGTCAAAAAAATATTTAGCTTATTTGTTTTTAATATTAGCCGCTTTATTTTGGTCTGGTAACTTTATTGTTGGAAAATTTGCTACCCTATTTGAAATTCCTCCTTTAACTCTAAATGTTTTTAGATGGATATCAGTTTGGTTTATTTTAATCCCCTTCACCTATAAAGAAATCTATAATAATACTCACTATATTAAAAAAAATTGGCTTGTAATTAGTTTTATGGGAGTAATTACAATTAGCACTTTTAACTCAGTTGTCTATTACGCACTTAATTACACTCAGGTAGTAAATGCTGTTCTAATGTTAGCTGCTATACCAGCAGCTACTATTGTTCTTACATCATTAATGAAGATTGAGAAAACAAATATTTTCCAATTACTCGGACTGTTTTTATCAATAATCGGAATCGGTTCAATAATTTCTAACGGAGAAATTCAAAATATAATCTCCTTAAGTTTTAATAAAGGTGATGTTTGGATGTTAGTTTGTGTAATTACTTGGTCTCTCTATTCAACTTTACTCAAAAAACATAAGTTTAAATTTTCACAATTTACTCTAATTCAGCTTATGGTTACTGTAGGGATACTTTTTTTAATACCACAATTTTTTTATGAGAAATCTATAGGCGCAGAAGTGAATTTTAATCAAGCTTTTTTCCTAATTCTTTTTTATGTTGTAGTTTTTCCTGCTATAGCAGCTTATTATTGTTGGCAAAAAGGGATTGAAATAATTGGTCCTAATCGAGCTACGATGTTTGTGCAATTGATGCCATTATTCAGTGCTATTCTGGCAATAATTATTTTCAAAGAAAAATTTGAATTATATCATTTTGTAGGAGCTTCTTTCATTTTAACTGGCATTTATCTATCAAATAGGAAAACTTATGATTAAGGTAGCAATTTTAGATGATTATCAAAATGCATTTAAGCAAATAGTAGATATTCAGAAATATCGAGAAAAGTATGATTTTGAAATATTTAATGATCCATTTTTAAATGAAAGTGATGCAATTGTTGCATTAGAATCATTCGAAGCAATTTTTATTATGAGAGAAAGAACCCCAATTACTAAATCTTTAGTAGATGCTTTACCAAAACTAAAATATATTATGACTTCTGGAATGCGAAATAATTCAATTGATTTAGAAGAGACAAAAAAGAGAGGAATCATAGTTTGCGGAACAGATATCAATTCTAATCCAGCTGCAGAAATTACCTGGGCATTAATATTAGGTTTAATGAAGAATCTGAAAGTTGAAATTGACAATATGTTCCAAGGTTATTGGCAGTCATCAATAGGACTTGAGTTAAAAGGAAAATTTTTAGGATTAATAGGATTAGGAAAAATTGGAACACAAGTCGCTCAAGTAGCTAAAGCTTTTGGGATGGAGGTATGCGCTTGGAGTGAAAATTTAAATCTATCTCATGCTAATAAAATTGGTGTTTTACCTATGAATAAAGAAGATTTACTAAAAAACTCAGACATTATCTCAATACATGTTGTGCTTGGAGAAAAGTACAAAAACTTAATCACTAAAAAAGAACTAAAAACTATGAAAAAAACTGCTTTTTTAATTAATACCTCCAGAGGTCAAATAATTAATGAAAATGATTTGGTTCAGGCATTGGAAGATGAAACGATAGCTGGAGCAGGCCTAGATGTTTTCAACGAGGAACCCTTACCGCAAGATCATAAATTGAGATTTTTACCTAACGCACTACTATTGCCCCATATTGGATATGTTACAGCAGAAAATTATTCAAAATTTTATACTCAAATGATCGAAAACCTTGAAGGATGCATGAACAGCAAGCCTATAAGGATAATTACATAATATAAGCACTTCCATTGTAGGTTGTATTTGATATACTCATAATGAACGGAGTTATTGTATTTTAGTTTGTATAAATTCAATAACCTAAGATTAATTTAGAAGGAAGTATGGGGAGAATTTTAGTCTTATTTATAACTATGTTAATGCTTAACGGCTGCGCCGAGTCAGTTGCATTACTTGGTACTTCAATTGGCGGAGCTTCAAATGGAAAAATACTTCAATCCTCTTTAAATTCTGCAATAAGCTATGGAGTTAAAAAACAAACAGGTAAAGCTCCGTTAGAACACGTTAAAGCTTATGCCGAAAAAGTAAGTCCTGAGAAAAAAAAAGAACCATGTGTATCTTTTCTTGAAAAAACAAATTCAGAACTTTGTTTAATTGTAAAAAAACAATTAATTTTATCAAAATCTAAAATTAAATTCTTAGATTAATATCTCTTTAGAAAATAAACTGCAGTAAACAACGATGAAATCAACTACCATGAGTTGTGTTAATAAAAATAATTACTATCACAATTAGCTTTTATTTAAAAAAGAAGCAGATATACGGAAGCAATTAAAGTGAACCTTAAAATTATGAAAAAAGTATTTACCATACTAATAGCTCTATTTTTTTTAAATGGATGTGCAGAGTCCGTTGCTTTGCTCGGTAGTTCAGTTAGTGGAGCGTCTAGTGGAAAAATACTTCAATCTTCTGTAAATTCTGTAATTAGCTACGGAGTCAAACAAAAAACAGGTAAAACACCTTTGGGCCATGCTCTGGCGTATGTAGAAGAAAAAAATCCTGAGAAAAGGAAAGAAACGTGTTTTTCTTTTATTGAAAGTACAAGATCAGAAATTTGTACAATAGCTAAAAAACAAATATCTTTGACTAACACTGCTGTAAAAGAGAAAGCGTTAAAAATTGCTAAAAAGTATCCTAAAAAAATTAAAATTAAAGATGTAGCTCTAAAGAAAGAAAATGATTTGATAAATAGTTTTTTTCAAACAAAAAAGTCCCCCCGAAAACTTGCGATAGCTTTTCAATCTAAAATAAAAAAAAAGTGAAAAGTTTAGGCCCCAATTAATAAAATTGAGGCCATAATTTAGATTTAAGCAGCTAATGCTTGTTTAATATCCGCAATTATATCATCTGGATGTTCTATACCAATAGAAAGTCGTACATATCCAGGTGTAACACCAGCGGCTAATAACTCTTTATCATTTAATTGACTATGAGTAGTTGTAGCTGGATGTATCGCTAAACTTCTAGCATCACCAATATTTGCAACGTGATAAAGCATCTTCAAGTTGTCAATGAATTTTGCACCATTCTCTTTTGTTCCAACATCCATTCCGACTAAGGACCCGTATCCACCTTCCATATATCTCTTAGCTCTTTCTTTAATCTCACCTTGATGATTTGTAGGATAAATTACATTCGTAACTTTCTTTTGTGTTTCTAAAAACGTCACAACTTTTTCTGCATTAGCACAGTGTTGTTTCATTCTTAGCGCAACTGTTTCTAGACCTTGTATAATTTGCCAAGCATTGAATGGACTTAGAGGAGCACCTAAATCTCGAAGTAAAACTACTCTTGCTCTTATTGCAAAAGGAATATTAGCTCCAGTTAATTGAGGCACTGCGTCTGCCCAAATAGCTCCATTATAACTTTGGTCAGGTTCGTTCATTAACGGTTGTCTTTTTCTATCTTTTGTCCAGTCAAAGTTACCTCCATCTACAATTATGCCTCCAATAGAAGTTCCGTGACCTCCAATATATTTTGTCAAAGAATGCATTACTACTGCAGCTCCATGAGCTAGAGGTTTACAGATAACTGGAGAAGCTGTGTTGTCGATGATTAAAGGTATTCCTTTTTTTCTACCGATATCTGCGACTTCTTTGATTGGAAAAACTCTAAGATAAGGATTAGGGCAAGACTCACCATAATAAGCTCTAGTTTTATCATCTGTCAATTTTTCAAAGTTTTTTGGATCTGCAGGATCTGCAAACCTTACTTCGATACCCTCTAATCTTAGTTGGTTTTTAAATAAGTTCACTGTTCCTCCGTATAGATCAGTTGAAGCAACAATGTTATCGCCAGCTTGAGCAACATTTTTAACACAAAATGCTGAAGCAGCTTGACCAGAACCTACAGCTACAGCTGCTAAACCACCTTCAAGAGCGGCAACTCTTTTTTCCAATACATCACATGTTGGATTCATTATCCTCGTGTAAATGTTACCAAATTCTTTAAGTCCAAATAAATTTGCAGCTGTTTCTGCATTTTTAAATTGGTAAGATGTAGTTTGATAAATCGGCACTGCTACTGAAGTGGTTGTAGGATCACTCCTATACTCTCCACCGTGTAACCCAATTGTTTCCGGATGTTTAAAACTTGCCATTTTTTTTCTCCTTTTTTAGTACTTCGACGATATGTCAGGCGTACAATATAGTTCAAATGCCCGATTTTAATTTGAAAGATTTCAAAAAAAAACCACCGGCTAAAGCGGTGGTCTTAAGACTTAATCGCTTTAGCTGGATTTTTAAAGCGCTCAGCAATTTGACTTAAATCAGCGCTATAAATGGATTATGGACCATTCCATTAGATTGTCAAGTTGTATAAAAACCTTAATTTAGTGGATTAATTATACTAAATCCTGATACCTTTTTGCCTTGGATTTCTTTTGTTATTTTCTACTTATTTGCTAATTTGCATTATGAGAAAAAAATATTCATTCTTAAGCCTTATCAAAAATGCTTTTACCAATAATGAAAATTGGGAAAAGATGTGGGAAAGTCCTGATCCTAAAAAAGGTTATGACGTAATAATTGTTGGTGGCGGAGGACATGGTCTTGGGACAGCTTATTACTTAGCAAAAGAACATGGAATTAAAAATATAGCTGTTATCGAGAAGGGTTGGCTAGGTGGAGGTAATACTGGAAGAAATACTACCATTATTAGATCAAACTATCTTTGGAATGAAAGTGCACACCTTTACGATCATTCAGTTAAATTATGGGAAAATTTATCAGAAGAGTTAAATTTTAACATGATGTTTAGCCAAAGAGGTGTAATGAACTTAGCTCACAATGAGCATGACATAAAAGAAATGAAAAGAAGAATTAGTGCAAATAGATTAAATGGGCTAGACACTCAATGGTTAGATACTAAAGAGATTGAAGAGTTGGTTCCAATTATGAATACTAAAAATTTAAGATACCCAGTATTGGGTGCTGCATTTCAACCAAGAGGCGGAGTAGCTAGACACGATGCAGTTGCTTGGGGCTATGCTTTAAGATCAAACGAGATGGGAGTTGATATTATTCAAAATTGTGAAGTAAAAGATATTCAAACCGATAATCACAAAGTAAAAGGAGTTAACACCTCTAAAGGTTTTATAAAAGCAGACAAAGTTGCAGTTGTTGCTTCTGGGCATACTAGTGTGCTTGCGCAAACAGCAGGTGTAAAGTTACCGTTGCAAAGTAGACCTTTGCAAGCTTTGGTATCAGAACCAATTAAACCAGTAATAAATACTGTCGTGATGTCTAACGCAGTTCATGCATACGTAAGTCAATCTGATAAAGGTGAACTGGTCATTGGAGCTGGAACAGATGGTTATAACTCATTTACACAAAGAGGTGGATATGATGTCATAGAAGAAACTGTTCGTGCAATTGTAGAACTCTATCCAATTTTTGGAAAAATGAAAATGTTACGTCAGTGGGGTGGTATAGTAGATATCTGTCCAGACGCCAGTCCAATTATAAGCAAATGTGATGTTAAAGGTTTATATTTTAATTGTGGTTGGGGAACAGGTGGATTTAAAGCTACACCAGGAAGTGCAAATGTTTTTGCTCATACAGTTGCTAATGATCAACCACATAAAATAAATGAAGCATTTAATCTAGAAAGATTTTCTGACGGAAGATTAATAGATGAACATGGCGCAGCTGCTGTAGCTCATTAATTATGATTTTAATTAATTGCCCATATTGTGGAGAGAGAGAGCAATCAGAATTTTCTAATGGAGGAGAAGCTCACGTAGCTAGACCAAAAAATCCAGAAGCTTTAAGCGATAAGGACTGGGGACAATATGTATTTTACCGATCAAATCCAAAAGGAATTTTCTACGAAAGATGGGTTCATACTCATGGTTGTAGAAAATGGTTTAATGCTGTGCGGGATACGTCTACAGATACTTTTTTGAAAATTTATAAATTAGATGATAATAGGCCAGATATAAGTGAATTTAAAAGTACTCTAAAATCACCGTCTGGAGAACCATCAGTTGGCTCAGGAAATTTTGCTGTAAAAAAATAGATGTCAGCTATTAATAATAAAAACTGTAAGTATATTTCTCAGGTAGAGATTAAAATAACTTTCGACGGAAAATCTTATTCCGCATTTGATGGAGATACTGTTGCATCTGCTTTATTAAGAAATAATATTAGATTGATTGGTAGAAGTTTTAAATATCATAGGCCTAGAGGTATTTATACTTGCGGGATTGAAGAACCAAATGCACTTGTACAAATTTTAAATGAACATAATGAACCCAATACTAGGGCAACTATTAAAAGAACATATGACGGCATCAATATAAGCAGCCAAAATCGATGGCCATCACTCTCTTTCGATATAGGATCAATAAACAATATTTTATCACCCATCTTCTCAGCAGGATTTTATTATAAAACTTTTATGGGACCTAAAGGATTTTGGAAAAAAATTTATGAGCCTTTAATAAGACGAACAGCGGGTTTAGGAAAACCTCCAAAAAATTTCAGATCAAAAAGCATCCATCAAAATCACAACGTTGATATCTTAATTGTTGGAGGGGGACTAAGTGGCTTGATTGCAGCAAGAAAATTAATAGATACTAACAATGAAGTTCTTATTGTTGAGCAAGATTGTTTCCTAGGAGGAATTTTAAAAAATTCAAATAAAGTAAAAAGTATTGATGGTAAAAATGTTTTTGAATGGGTTAATGAAACTGAAAAATTAATTTTAGGATCAAAAAATATAAAAATTTTAAAAAATACTCTTGTTACTACATATAATTTTACAAATCATTTAATTGCACTAGAAGATAAATTTGTAGGAAAAAAAATAGACACCAATAAATCTGAACTTACTTTACACAAGATTAGAACAACTCACACAATTTTAGCAAATGGCCATATAGAAAGATTTATCTCTTTCAGAAATAATGATTTACCTGGAGTAATGCTAGCATCTTCTTTTGAAAAATATATTGAAAGATATGGAGTTGCACCTGATGAAAATCCTGTTATTTTTACAAATAATTCGTCCACAATAAGTTTGGTTAAGTCGTTAATTAATTTAGGGTGTAAGCCTTCTGCATACATAGACTCAAGGAACAAAAATGATATTGAAGATGAAACTAAAGATTATCTTTCAAAAAACAATATACCATTTTATCCTGAATCCGAAGTAGAAGGCTGTGAGGGAAATAAAAAAGTAGAAAAAGTTTATATAAGAAGCAGCAACAAAGAAATATCATCTATCAAAGCTTCAATGTTATGTCCTTCAGGTGGATTTAATCCTGACATACATCTATTCACACAGTCAAAAGGCCTAGTAAAATGGGATGATAAAATTATTTCATTTAAGCCAGATACAGCTTTTCAAAATACAATCACATTGGGGTCAGTAAGTGGTAACTATAAATTTAAAGATCTTTGTAGTGAAATTAATAAAAAATTATCATTTTTAAAAACTAATGAGCTTAATCTAGAAATAGAGACAAATATAAGAGATGATTTTTCAATTAAAGAATTGTGGGAAACAAAAACAAATAAGAAGTCCAAATGGTCTAAATCTTTTATCGATCTTCATAACGATGTGACAACAAAAGACTTACAACAAGCGATTAACGAGGGGTATGACCGAATAGAACATCTTAAGAGATATACAACTAATAGCATGGGAACAGATCAAGGTAAAATAAGTAGTATTAACTCTCTAGGAATAGTTTCAAAAATTTTAAAAAAAAAAATTTCAGAAGTAGGAACTACTACCTATAGACCCCCTTATGCTCCTTTAAGTTTTGCCGCTATAGCTGGAAGAAGTACCTATGAATATTATGACCCAGAGAGAAAAACACCAATTCACAATTGGCACATAAAAAATAACGCAGTTTTTGAGGACGTAGGGCAATGGAAACGACCTTGGTATTTTAAAAAATATAAAACAGAAACTATGCATCAAGCAGTTCAAAGAGAGTCAAAACAAACAAGACAATCAGCAGGAATTTTAGATGGAAGCACACTTGGAAAAATAGAAATTAAAGGTAAAGACGCTTTAGAATTTATGAACTTAATGTACACAAATGCTTTTACAAAAATGAAACCTATGACATCGAGATACGCGCTGATGCTAGGAGAAGATGGAATGATTATGGACGATGGAATAATTTGTAAAATTAATGACAAACATTTTATAGCAACAACAACTTCAGGCGGAGCTCCAAAAGTTTTTGCTCATATGGAAGAATTTCTTCAAACAGAGTGGCCACATTTACAAGTTTATCTAAATTCAATTACAGAGCAATTCACTACTTTTAATATTAGTGGTCCTAAAGCACGAGAAATAGTTAGTAAAGTATTTTCTGATATCGACTTTAGTAATGAAAAGTTTCCATTCATGACTTTCAAAACATTTAATTACAAGAACACCCAGGCAAGAATAATGAGAGCAAGTTTTACAGGTGAATTAGGTTATGAGATATATATCAGCCCTCAGCATGCGTTAGAACTTTGGGAATTAATATTTAAACACGGAAAAGATTTTGATTTAGTCCCATATGGAACTGAAACCATGCATTTATTAAGAGCTGAAAAAGGATATGTTGTAATTGGACAAGAGACTGATGGAACAGTAACCCCAATAGATATAAATTTCAATTGGATGATAGGTAAAAAGAAAAAAGATTTTATTGGAAAAAGATCTTTAACTAGAAGCGATACTGCCAGGGAAGATAGAAAACAGTTGGTAGGTATTGTACCTTTGGATAAATCTCAATTTATTGAAGAAGGGCAGCACATTGTTGAATGTGAAAATTTACCTAGTAAAATTAAAATGCCTATAGAATATCTTGGACATATTTCTTCCAGTTACCACAGCCCTAACTTAAATCATTGTATCTCTATGGCCATGATTAAAAGTGGAAATAAATTAATGGGTAAGAAGTTATTTGTTTCAACTCCCAAAGGAACTAAAAACATTCCTGTTGAAATAGTTAGCCCAGTATTCATTGATCCAGAAAATAAAAGGTTAACATCATGACCACATTAATTTCAACGGATAGAGTACATATTACTCAAAGGAATTTTCAACAGATTTTGATAAGAGGTGATGGAAAGGATCGATTTAATCAAATAATTACCAAAGAGACATCTTTGCAACCCCCGTCTAAAAACCTTGAAATAAAAACTAGTGATCAATATATTTTTGCAAAAAATTCTTTTGACCAATGGACTTTAGTTTATTTAGTTGAACGGGATTATAAGGAAATTATAAAGACTATCTCTAACTTAAACTCAAATGATGAAATTCTTGCCTCTGACTACTCATATGGCCAAGTTTATTTTGAAGTATCAGGTGAAAATAAAGATGAGTTTTTAAACAAATTAACTCAATTTGATCTTCGTAATAAAAAGTTTCCAGATCTTTCAATGGCACAAACTTTGATAGCAAGAATAGATTGTTATATATACAAATTAAATAACAAATATATTATAACTTGCAACAAGTCATATGAGGACTATTTTAAAGAGAGATTGACTGATTTAATTAATTTGTAGAGTATTATTTTTTTACCCACACATATCTCGATGATAAAGGGCGTCTTGCGTTAAAGGCATAAAATATTATTGCAGATGTAATAATTCCACCACCAATTAAAGTTTTTACAGTTGGAACTTCGTTAATTCCAAATATTGGTAACCAAACCCAGAAAATTCCACCTAAGACCTCTGTCAGAGAAAGAAGAGTTAAATCTGTGGCTGGTAAATCTTTTGATTTTATAGAAAATAATATAAGTCCAGAACAAACTAAAAATCCATGCAATGCAGAAAGAGAAGAGTTTTTAACTGAAATAAAAATATTATTATCGTTAAATATAAGAACCAAGATTGCTACAGCTGCACAGAAAATTCCCGCTATAGCTACTGTAGTGAATTTTGGAGTTTTCTTTCTCCATCTTAGTGAAACTGTAAATCCTGCAAACCCTAAAGAGGATAACAAACCATTAATTAGACCAAATAAAGAACCTTCTCCTTTGCTATCTAAGGACATAAATATTATACCTCCAGCAGCAATTATTATTGATATTAATGTTGTCTTTGAAATTTTTTCTCTCAAAAAAATATATGCTAAAATTGCAGCTACAAATGGTTGAGTTGCTAGCATCATCATGGTTACAGCAGCAGTAGTAGTTGTGATAGAAAGAATAAAAGATATATTAGCAATACCAAGACTCACTCCACCTATTAATCCAGACAAACCAATCTTCTTATAATTTTTGGTAAATTTAAGACCTTCAGCTAAAAATAAATAAATATTTAAGACTAAAAAAATTACCGAACCCCTAAAAAAAAGATATTGCCAAGGAATTAATTGTGCATCATCTATATATCTTACGACTAAAGGTCCGAAAGACCAGAACAGTCCTGCGATTAAAACAATTAGTATGGCTGAACTATTTTTTATCATTTGAAGTATTAGATAAATCTACTCCTGTGTCAGGATCAAGTTCGATACCTAGTGGAGTAATGTCTTTTGGCAAAGGAGTAAAAGTTGACTCTGGATTGTCCTCATATTTTCTTCTGTTCATCCTGAAGACACCGAAAATAATAATTATCATGAAAAAAATAAGCAAATGAACAAAAAATCCATTTGGACCAAAAATACTCATTAAAACTGAACACACGATTGGTCCAGCTATTGCTCCTAAACCAAATATCATATTTAAACCAGCTCCAGCCGCAACAAACTTTTCTTTAGGAATATAGTCATTTACAAGTGCTAGGTTTAAGGCAAACAACGGCAGCGTCATCCCAGACAAAAGAATTATATAAATAAATAATTTTGTTTTATCCATGCTTGTTTCCGTTGAAAAATAATTAAATCTGAACATTTCTTCTACAAAAAGATTTTCAAAAGAAATTCCTGATGCCATGATTGAGAGAATAGCAAAAGCAGATGATGCTATACAACATCCGATGATTACAATTCTTCTATCATAATTGTCTGACAAAGAACCTATGGGCCATTGAAAAAGTGCGCCTGCTAGGGTTACTGAAAATAACAATATTGAAATCTCCAATACGTTTAAATTCATCGTTACAGCATAAACTGATAACATAGTAAACATTGCTGAAAATATGAAACCTGAACAAAACATAGAAAAACTTCCAAAAGGTGAAATTTTAAAAAGCTCTTTAATCTTAATTGAGCTAGTCTTTTTAAAAGTAGGAGGCTTTCTCTTTGTGAGAAGAATTGGGACTAAGGCTACAGAAAACAATAAAGAAATTAATATAAAAGGCTCATAGTTTTTAGGACTACTTACGTTTAACAACAAGTTTCCCAAAGCAAAGGCAAAAAAAGTAACAAACATGTACAGAGATAAAACTTTACCTCTTGTTTTGTTAGTCGCTCTATCATTTAACCAACTTTCAACAATTATAAGAATTCCAATCATGCTAAAGCCTGTTAAAAATCTTGCTAAAGTCCAAATAATTGGATCTACAAATACTACATGAACTAAAGAGCTTAAAGAAGCCATAGAGGCAAAAGCTGCAAATACTCTTATATGACCTACTTTACTTACAAGATTTGGAATGATGTTAGCACCAATGAAATATCCAATAAAATAACCAGACATCATTGTTCCCGTTGCGATAAAATTAAAATTTTCTAATACCGCTCTAATTCCCAAAAGGTTTCCTTGAAAACCATGAGAAATCATAATCACTGCAAAGCCAGTGAAAAGAGCCCAAGAATTTTTTATAATTTTATACATGGTGGAAAGCCATTATGCTTTCTCACAGACAAAAGCAATAGTCTTTTTACATGTTACCGTATTTAGGACCGCCACCACCTTCGGGTGCAACCCAAGTGATATTTTGAGAGGGTTCTTTGATATCACAGGTCTTACAGTGGATACAATTTTGAGAGTTTATAACGAACTTCTCTTTTTGAATTTCGTATACGCCCACCGGACAGTATCTTTGAGCTGGTTCATCGTACTCTTTTAAAGTGTAATTAATCGGTAAATTAGGATCTTTTAACCTTAAATGGACAGGCTGGTTTTCAGCATGATTAGTACCTGTTAGATAAACAGAACTGGTTTTATCAAATGTGAGCTTACCATCAGGTTTTGGATATTCAATTTTAGGCATTTGGCTAGCTGGTTTTAAAGCCTCGTGATCTGCATGTTTGTGTTTTAGTGTAAAAGGCATCCTTCCTCTAAACAAAATTTGATCTATACCAGTAAATATTATTCCCAGTATTAAACCCCAACTAAAACTAGGCTTAACATTTCTTGCTGTATACAACTCTTTATAAGCCCAGCTTTCCTTAAATTTTTTTTCGTAAATGGATAGATCTGTTTTATTTTTAATATTCTCTACGATCGCTTCAGCAGCAACTAATCCGCTTTTCATCGCTGTGTGAGAACCTTTTATCTTCGGCATATTTAAAGTCCCAGCATCACAACCAATTAGTAAAGCTCTCGGCATATACATCTTAGGCAAACTTTGTATTCCACCTTCAATTAAAGCTCTGGCTCCGAATGAAATTCTTTTACCACCTTCAAACATTTTTCTTATTGAGGGATGCGTTTTAAATCTTTGAAACTCATCAAAAGGAGAAAGATAAGGATTTTGATAATCCAAACCTATTACATACCCTAGATATATTTGTCTATTTTCAGCATGATAAATGAAACTTCCGCCATAAGTTTTGCTATCAAGTGGCCAACCAGCTGTATGCATAACTAAACCTTCTTGATGCTGTTCTTCACTAACTTCCCAAATTTCTTTAAGTCCAATACCATATTGTTGAGGATTTTTTCCTTCATCTAAATTAAATTTTTTAATTAACTGTTTGCCTAAATGACCTCTGCATCCTTCAGAAAAGACAGTTACTTTTGCATGTAATTCCATTCCTTCTTGGTAAGTATCTTTTTTATTTCCTTCTTTATCTAAGCCCATATCTAAAGTAGCTACACCTTTTACTGATCCATCATCATTATAAAGAACTTCACTGGCAGGAAACCCAGGGAATATTTCAACTCCTAATTTTTCTGCGTGCTCGGCTAACCAACGACAAAGATTAGCAAGGCTAATGATATAGTTCTTATGATTTTTTTGTACCGAGGGTAAAAGCCATGTAGGCCAACTTAAAGAAGAATTTTTTCCTAAAAATAAGAATTTTTCTTTTGAAACTTTTGTTTTTACTGGAGCACCTTCATTTTTCCAATTAGGTATTAATTCATCAAGCGCTTTTGTTTCAAATACATTACCACTTAAAATATGAGCTCCAACTTCAGCGCCTTTCTCAAGGATACAAACATTTAAATTAGGATCTAATTGTTTAAGTTTTATAGCTGTAGTTAAACCAGCTGGTCCCGCACCAACAATAACCACATCATATTCCATTGTTTCTCTAGCCATGAAAAGACTATATCAAACTAATTATTTTTGGATAGTATTCAGTTTGTTAAGCTCAGATAAAAGTTCTGGTAGGGCAGTAAATAAATCTGCCTCTAAACCATAATCTGCAACACTAAAAATTGGAGCTTCACCATCTTTGTTAATTGCGACAATTATTTTACTCTCTTTCATTCCCGCTAAGTGCTGAATTGCTCCAGAGATTCCGACAGCAATATACAAATCAGGCACAACTACTTTTCCTGTTTGACCAACTTGGTGGTCGTTACTTATATAACCAGCATCAACCGCTGCTCTTGATGCTCCAACTGCTGCATTAAGTTTATCAGCTATATCATTTATAAGTTTAAAATTTTCTCCACTCTCTAATCCTCGTCCACCTGACACAACTATTCTTGCAGTTCCAAGCTCTGGTCTTTCTGATTTAGTTTCTTCCCTTTTAATAAATTTAGAAGTATTAGGAATGTCTACTGCTTCAACTTTTTCAATTGGGGCTGAACCGCCTGATTTTTCTGCAGCATCAAAAGAAGTCGGTCTTATTGTTATGCATCTTTTTTTGTCGTTACTTTTTACTGTAGCAAAAGCATTACCTGCATAAATAGGTCTTACAAAAGTGTCTGGTCCATTTACTTTAATTATATCACTTACTTGAGACACATCTAAAGCAGCTGCTACTCTTGGCATAAAGTTTTTTCCAAAAGTATTAGCCGAAGCTACGATATGGTCATATTTTTCTGAAACTTTAATTACTAAAGGAGAAAGATTTTCTGGAAGATAATTTTGGTAATTTGGAGAGTCACACACTAAAACCTTTTTGACTATAGGAATATTTGCAGCTTCTTTTGAAACATTTTCACAACTAGTTCCTGCTACTAAAACATGTACGTCAGAGTCTATTTTAGATGCTGCAGTAATTGCATTAAATGTAAAAGGTTTTAATTTTGAATTATCATGCTCTGCTATTAACAACACTGACATTATATCACCTTAGCCTCATTTTTAAGTTTACTTACTAATTCCGCTACACTTGTAACTTTAATACCCGCTTTTCTTTTTGGCGGCTCTTCCACTTTTAACTGCTCAATTCTATTTTTTAGATCAACACCCATATCTTTAGCATTTAACAGCTCCATAGGTTTTTTCTTTGCTTTCATAATGTTTGGAAGTGAAGCAAACCTAGGTTCATTTAATCTTAAATCGCAAGTTACGATTGCTGGTAAATTAATCTCAAGAGTTTCTAAACCTTCATCAATTTCTCTTACTACCTCTAATGATTTTTCTTTAATATTTAATTTTGAAGAAAAAGTTGCTTGAGGCCAATTAAGCATTGATCCCAGCATTTGACCTGTCTGATTACAATCATCATCAATGGCTTGTTTACCTAAGAAAACCATATCAGGTTTTTCCTTTTCTACTATTTTTTTTAAAATTTTTGCAATTCCCAAAGGTTCGATATAACTATCTGCCTTAACGTGAATTCCTTTATCTGCGCCCACTGCTAAAGCTTTTCTGATACTCTCTTGAGCTTTATCTTCTCCAATTGAAATGGCAACTATCTCTTTAACTTTGCCAGATTCTTTAAGTTTAACAGTTTCCTCCACAGCATTATCATCTGGGGGATTAGTTGACATTTTAACGTTATCAGTATGAACACCTGAGCCATCTTCTTTAACTCTGATTTGAACGTTGTAATCAATAACTCTTTTAACAGCTACAAGGATTTTCATTTAAGCTCTCAGTAATTTATTTTCAGAGTCATAAGGCGATTCCTCTACTATAGAAGCTTCATGCATTTTACCAAGAATATCTATTTTTAATTTTTGACCAACTTTTGCTAATTCTGGTTTAACCATACCTAAAGCAATAGATTTATTTAATCTAAATCCAAAGTCACCACTTGTAGCTCTACCAACAATGGAACCATTATCATATATAGGATTATTTCCTAAAACGTCTGCATCGGTAACACCATGAATTTCCATTGTGACTAATTTATTTGAAAAGCCTTTCGCTCTCCATTTGTCTAATGCCGCACGTCCTATAAAATCTCCTTTATTTGGGTGAACAAATCTATCAAGGCCTGACTCATACGGTGAATATTCAATTGATAATTCAGTCCCTACCAATTTATAAGATTTTTCTACTCTTAAACTATTCATAGCTCTTATTCCGTAAGGTTTTAAACCAAACTCCTTGCCGGCTTTCATAAGTTGATCAAAAATATGATTTTGATATTCAATTGGGTGGTGAAGTTCCCAGCCCAATTCTCCTACGAAGTTTACTCTCATTGCACTGCAAGGAGCCAAACCTATATTAATATTTTGTGCACTTAACCATTTAAATCTTTCGTTAGAAAAGTCTGATCTAGATACTTTTTGCATAAGTTGTCTGGCTTTAGGTCCAGAGACTACTAAAACACCCATACTATTAGTTAAATTTTCATATTGAACTGTACCATCTTTTGGCATCCATTTATGGATCCAATCGTGATCAAGTCTTTGATAAGCTCCAGCCGAAACCAAATAAAAACTATCTTCAGCTTCTCGCATGATAGTAAATTCAGAGTGAACGCCACCTTTAGTATTTAAAGCATGACAAAGATTAATTCTTCCAATTTTTTTAGGAAGTTTATTTGCAACAAGTTTATCTAAAAATTCTTCAGCTCCTGGCCCTTTAATTCTACATTTCCCAAATGCAGACATATCTAATAGCCCAACATTTTCTTTAACATTTTTACATTCTTGTTCTACATTTTTAAACCACTTCGACCTTCTAAATGACCAATCATCTTCTGGCTTCTCTCCCTCTTTTGCAAAAAAGTTAGCTCTTTCCCATCCAAATTTTGCACCAAAAACTGCTCCTAATTTTTTTAAACGATCGTAGCATGGAGCCTGTCTCAAAGGTCTACCTGCTTCTCTTTCTTCATCAGGATAATGAACTGTAAATACATTTGCATATGCTTCTTCATTTTTGGCTTTTAAATAAGATTTAGTTGCGTATGAACCATATCTTCTTGGTTCAACGCCAAGCATATCAATTGTTGGTTCACCATCAATTATCCATTCAGCTAGTTGCCATCCAGCACCTCCTGCTGCAGTAATTCCAAAACTATGTCCTTCATTTATCCAAAAGTTTTTTAATCCCCATGCAGGACCAACTATGGGATTTCCATCTGGCGTGTAAGCAATTGCACCGTTATAAACTTTTTTTACTCCAACTTCTCCAAATGCAGGAACTCTTTTTATTGCACCCTCAATGTGTGGAGCTAATCGATCTAAATCTTCTTGAAATAATTCGTACTCACTATCTTTTGAAGGACCATCAACATAACAACATGGCGCTCCTTTTTCATAAGGACCAAGCAATAATCCACCAGCTTCTTCTCTCATGTACCAAGAGTTGTCACTATCTCTAAGCACTCCCATTTCAGGTTTTCCTTCTTTCTTTCTTTTTTGAATTTCTGGATGAGGCTCAGTAACTATGTATTGATGTTCAACTGGAATTACAGGAATATCTAAACCAACCATACGTCCTGTTTGTCTTGCAAAGTTTCCACTGCAAGATACAACATGCTCACACTCTATATCTCCTTTATCAGTTTTAACAATCCAACCACCTTTAGTTTGTTTAATTTCTGTAACTGTTGTGTTTCTATAAATTTCTGCTCCATGATTTCTTGCGCCTGTTGCTAATGCCTGTGTTAAATCTGCCGGCTGAATATAACCATCTTCAGGATGTTGTATTGCACCAACTAATCCTTCAGTATTTATTAATGGCCAAATTTCTTTTACTTGTTCAGGTTTTAAAAATTTTACGTCTACCCCAATAGTTTTAGCAACACCTGCGTATTGATGATATTCATCCATACGATCTTGAGTTTGCGCTAAGCGAATATTTGATACAACACTAAAACCAACATTCTTACCTGTTTCTTTTTCTAAAGATTTATAAAGTTGAACAGCATATCTATGAAGTTGACCAACTGAGTAACTCATATTAAACAAAGGCAATAATCCTGCAGCATGCCAAGTTGATCCTGAAGTTAATTCTTTTCTTTCAACTAATGCTACGTCCGACCAACCTTTTTTAGCTAAGTGATAAAGCACGCTTACACCGACTACACCACCACCGACTACCACTACTTTTGTTTTTGATTTCATAGATTGTTTATTTTTAATAGAAGGTAATGATACGTCAAGATAATCTGACTTGTAAATAGTGGAAAAGTTGTGATTTTATTCGAATGTTTTTAGCTCTAATACGTTGCCATTAGGATCTTCAATAAAAAATGTATTTTGCTCAAATTTTGAGCCTTTAAACCTAGTATAAGGCTTATCAATATAACTTATACTCTTTGATTTTAGATTAGATTTTATTTGTTCAAAAACTTCTTTTTCTAAATGAACACCAAAATGAGGAACTGGGACATTTCCCATTTCTACATCGTGCCTTTCTCTAGGCAATTTCATTTTAGTTTGATGAAGAGTTAACTCATTTCCCCAAAAATCTATGTCAACCCATTTCCCTTTTTCTCTGTTACCAATTTTACAACCCAAAATTTCGGTATAAAACTTTTCTGTTATTTCGATGTCTCCAGCTGGCAGTGCTAAATGAAAAGAATTGCTCATATTGATTTTATATATTTAATTCTTTAAATTTTTCAAGTAGGCATTATATATAGTCTTTAGATATGAATGATTTTATTGAATCTATAAAAGAAAGAGACCCTGCGGCTAAATCAACATTAAGTATAGTTTTGACTTACCCGGGAGTAAAATCTGTTTTTTTACATCAGATAGCTAACTTTTTTCATGTGGCCGGATTTGATTTAATCGCAAGAATAATTTCTCAAACAAGTAGATTTTTTACAGGAATAGAAATTCATCCTGGTGCTAAAATTGGAAAAAATCTTTTTATTGACCATGGTATGGGAGTTGTAATTGGAGAAACATCTGAAATAGGAAATAACGTAACAATTTATCACGCAGTAACTCTTGGAGGTATTTCTCCGAGTATTGATAGCGAGAGACAAAGACATGAAAAAAGACATCCAACAATTGGAAATGATGTTGTCATTGGATCTGGCGCTCAGATTATAGGCCCTATTAAAGTTGGAAATGGATCTAGAATTGCTGCAAACGCAGTCGTCGTTAACGATGTTCCAGAAGGAGCTACTATGATTGGAGTTCCAGCCAAAGTGATCAAAACTGGAAATAAAGGAAATTTCAGACCATATGGAGTTGATCAAGAAGTAAAAGATGAGTAAAAAAAATTGGGATCCTAATCTAACTCCAGAACAAAATTATATTTTAAAACAAGAGGGAACTGAACCTCCAGGCTCAAGTATACTTAACAATGAAAAAAGAGAAGGAAGTTATCATTGTGTGGGTTGCGGAACAAAACTTTTTGAGTCTAATACTAAATATGAAAGTGGTTCAGGCTGGCCTTCATTTTTCGAATCTATCCCTAATGTCTTCGAAGAAAAAAAAGATATGCACATTGGCTATGAAAGAACAGAATATCATTGTAAAAAATGTGGCGGACATCATGGTCATATTTTTGAGGATGGTCCGAAACCTACAGGAAAACGATATTGCAACAATGGAGTGTGTTTAGTATTTAAGCCTAAAAGTTGAAAAGTTATACACGCACCTTATAAGTGTTTTGAATACAACTAAGCAAAACAATACAATTTATTTGCCATGTCCACTAGACCTAGGCGACATAAATTTGTAAAACTTTCTTTTCATCCACCATGATAAGAAATAATGTTCCCCATACCTTTTTTCTAACATTTCTATTCTTAATCTTAAATATCTCGTCTACTTTGGCTGACTGGAAACCAGCACAAGAAGGTAATAAAGTTATTCTAATTAGACACTCAATAGCGCCAGGAAGTGGAGACCCTTCCGGCTTTCAAATTAAAGATTGCAAGACTCAGAGAAATCTTAGTAAGGAGGGAATAGATCAATCAAAAAAAATTGGAAAATTATTTAAAATAAACCAAATTAAGATTGATCAAGTCCTAAGCAGTCAATGGTGCAGGTGTAAAGACACTGCTAAATATGCATTTAAAAACTATAAAGAATTTTCAGCTCTCAATTCTACTTTTCAGCCTCCCTATGATAAAAACGCAAGGAAACAAATTAGAGAATTGAAAAATTACATTAAAAATTGGAAAGGGAATGGTAGCAACTTAGTATTAGTAACTCATTATGTAATCATAACTTCAATAACAGATGTAGCACCAAGGTCTGGTGAAATTGTTATTATAGATAAAAATTTTAATACACTTTCGACTATATTGACTAATTAGAAAAAAATATAATAGACAAAAATTGCAATAATCAAATATTCAATACCTGCTTTAACTATCATTAAATATTTTTTATTACTAAATTTTGAATTAATATAAAGACTTATTCTTACGAAAGCTAAGTGAACCAAAATTATACTTAATACAATTCCAAGTAATGTTTGATAAAATGAGAAGTTCTTGAACCCATAAAAGCATGCAGCAATAAATGTTAACCAAGAAATGTTAGATACGAATAGGGTTATTAAAATGCCTGATCCTTTTTTAAAAATACTCTGAGATTTAATAAAAGTATAAGACCACAACAGAGTAAACAAAAAACCAATGTATTTTAATATCATGAGCTAATATTGTAATTGCGAGAGATATCAAAGGCAAATATAAAGAAAGTATGATTATTAAGCTAGCTTTTGCTTTTGGCGCTGGATTTATAAGTTTTTTAACACCTTGTGTATTGCCAATTATACCAGGGTATATTTCTTACATAACTGGTAAAAATTTAAGTGAGATAGAAAAAGACAAATCTATTGTACTAAATAAAACGATTTTATTTTCTTTAGGATTTTCACTAGTATTCATAACACTTGGAGCCACAGCATCTGCAGTTGGAAATATTTTATTATTTTTATCTAACGAACTAAGAATAGCTGCTGGAATGATTATTATTTTATTTTCTTTACAAATGTTAGGTATCTTAAATTTTCAATTTTTAAACCAAGAAAAGAGAATCGAAACAAAAGGATATAAAGATAATTATATTTTCCCTTTTGTTGTCGGAGCAGCTTTTGCTTTTGGCTGGACTCCGTGCATAGGTCCTGTCCTAGGATCTATTTTAGCTTTATCTGCTACAGAGGCATCTATAAGCTCAGGAGTTCTTTTACTATCATTTTATTCTTTGGGATTAGCTATACCTTTTATTTTATCGGGATATTTTATGAATAGTTTTTTAACTTCTAAAAAAGGTTTTGGTAAATATTATAATAGAGTAACTAAAATAGGCGGGGCTGTATTATTAATTACTGGAATTTTAATAGCTACTAATCAAATTCAAGTAATTAGTTATTATATTTTGACAACGTTTCCTTTCCTAACTAGTCTAGGTTAATGAGCGATATAACTGTTCTTGGAATATTTGTTGCAGATATAAGTTTTTCAGGAAATAAACTTCCAAGTATGGGAGAAACAATACTTGGCGACAGTTACAATGTAGGACCGGGAGGAAAAGGGTGCAATCAAGCTATAGCAATCTCAAGATTGGGTGGAAAAGTAAACTTTATATCTAAGTTAGGTGATGATGAATATGGAAAACTTGCAATTAATAAACTTAAAAAAGATAATATTGATACTTCAAATATAATCATTTCTAATAAACATAAAACAGGCGTTGCTGGCATCCACGTAGACAAAAATACTGGAAAAAATGCAATTACAGTTGTTAGAGGAGCTCCTTCAAGCTTAACTACAAAAGAAATTGACACCAATTTATTTAAACAGTCGAAAATATTTTTAACACAATTAGAAATTCCAATACAGGTTACTCTGCACTGCTTAAAAGCTGCAAAAGAATATGGCTTAATAAATATATTAAATCCTGCACCAGCATGTGAACTAAGTAATGATTTTTTTAAGTTGGTTGACTATTTTACACCTAATGAAACTGAAGCGGAGTTTTATACTGGGGTTAAGATTAATAATGCAAATGATGCTAAAGTTAGTGCAAAAAAACTAATAGAGATGGGAATTAAAAAGGTGATAATAACATTAGGTGAAAAAGGATTACTTTACTCAGATGGTAAGGAGGAAATTTACATGAAAGCTACTGCAGATAAAGCAGTTGATACTACGGGTGCAGGAGATGCTTTTAATGGAGGATTCTCATTTGCATTATTAAAAGGAAAAAAAATAAAAGAATGTTTGGAAATAGCTAATAAAGTAGCTGGCTTTTCAACTACAAAATTAGGAGCTGGTGACTCAATGCCAATTCCAAAAGATATTAATTTGACGGTTTAAAAATCAAGCAAAGGCCATTGTTGCAAAATCTTTTTCCGGTTGTTTTTGGCCCATCATTAAAAACATGGCCATGATGAACTCCACACTTAGCGCAATGATATTCAGTTCTTACCATTCCAAATTTACGATCAACTTTTGTTTTAAAAGCTCCCGGTAAAGCCTCTGAAAATGAAGGCCATCCGGTTCCACTATCAAATTTTGAGGTAGAAGCAAAAAGTTTTGCCCCACAATTAGCACAATGATAAAACCCTTTTCTTTTCTCTTTGTTTAGTTCACTTGAAAAGGGTCTTTCGGTTCCTTCATTGAACATAATATTTTTTTGTTCGTCAGTTAAGGCTTTATTAAAAAGTTTTTTCGTTGCTGCTTTGATAAGGTTATAGGGTAGAAATAAAGTTGAAATTAAAGATAATCCTAATATTTTTAAAAAAATTCTTCGCATTATGAGTTTAAAATTTTATCTAATTCGCCAGTTCTATTAGCTTCTTGGAGTTTATCGTTCCCTCCAATGTAATGATCACCAACAAATATTTGAGGAATGGTTCTTGCTCCATTAGTTCTTTGTAGCATTTCTTTTGCTTTAGCTGGATTTTTCCAAATGTCTAATTCTTCAATTTCCACATTTTTTGTTTTTAATAAAGCTTTTGCGGCCTCACAAAACGAGCAAGGATCTCCAGTATAAATTGTGACCTTTTTCATAATTAATATATATCAGTAATTTTAATCTTTTCCCTGAGTTTTTTTCGCCCAAGTTTAAATTTTTTTCTATGTTTAATACTTGTGTTATGCACTCTTTTTCTCCAAAGCCTGAAAGAACCTGGCCTTAAGGTCTTTCTCATTAGTTTTATTACATCCGACTCCGTCTTTCCAGTTTTCTCTTTTATTTCTTCAAACGTTATACGGTCAGCCCAAGCTGCCCAGATAACCCAGTTATCATCTTTTTCTTTTGGTTCTGGATTTTTAACTTTTGTTTGGGGAATTAAACTTCTTTTTTTCATTAGTTTTCTATATAGTCCCTTTTGTTATGTTTCCAACTGATTTTTTAATTTTTTTACAAATAATATTATTTTTATTTATTACTCCAGGGCCGCCGCGTATTGTAATTGTTTCTCATACATTAAATTATGGAATTAAAAAGTCAATTTGGACAGCATTTGGAGATATATCAGCAAATTTATGCCAAGGGATCTTAGTAGTATTTTTTATTGGAACTTTTTTAAGTGATAACACAAATATTCTCCAGGCTTTAAAGTGGGCTGGAATTTTATACATTATTTACTTAGCTTATGACACTTACACATCAAGGATTAAAATAATTAAATCAAAAAATAAAAATTTAAAGTCAGTTTTTTCTTTTTACAGAGACGGGTTTTTGGTTGCTGGACTAAGTCCAAAATCAATTATCTTTTTTGGAACAATTTTTACTTCGTTTATAGATTTTACTTCTAATTACACTATTCAATTTTTCATATTAATAATTACATATATATCTTTAGATTTCTTGACTTTGATGATTTATGCTTTTGCAGCTAACAAAGTATCAATATGGCTAAAAGATAATCCAAAAGTTTTAAATACAATCTCTGCGTGTGTATTAATTATTATAGCAATATATGTCGCGGTCTCAAAAAGCTATTAATTAATTCTTACTATTGTTTTCATCTTGATTTCTTGCTTAAATATTTAAAATTAATTAATTAATTAACAAAGGGGAACTAATGAATAAATTAACAAAATTATTTGTTACATTTATTTCAGCAATTACTTTAGCACTTGTTTCTTTCTCTTCTTCTTTTGCAAAAGTTGAAGGTGAGTACATAGTGTTAGGTTCTGCAATATCTCTTACAGGAAAATACTCTTCAAATGGTGTTCATACTCAAAATGGTTATAACATGGCCGTTGACAGAATTAATAAAATGGGTGGAGTAGAAGTACAAGGTAAGAAATATAAGTTTGAAATCATTTATTACGATGATGAGTCAAACCCAAAAAGAGCCGCTCAATTAGCTGAAAGACTTATAAAACAAGATGGCGTTCATTACATGCTTGGACCATACAGTTCAGGTTTAACGAAAGCCATTGCACCAGTAACCGAGAAATATAAAATTCCTATGGTTGAAGCGAATGGTGCATCAAGATCTTTATTTACAAAAGGATATAAATATTTGTTTGCGGTGTTATCACCAGCTAACCAATACCTTGAAGTAGCAATCGATCTTGCTGTTGAAAAAAATGGTGGAAAGCCAGTTAGAATTGCACAAGCATTTGAACAAGATGCATTCTCGCAAGACGTGAGACTTGGTATCTTAGATGCAGCAAAACGAACTGGATCTGAAATCATTATTGATGACAAATTACCAAAAGAGTTAAATGATATGGCCGCTACATTAGCTAAAGTTAAAGCAACTAAACCTGATGTACTTGTTGTATCTGGCCACACTAAAGGTGCATTAACTGCAATCAGACAAATTTCTGAGATGAAAGTTGATGTTCCAATGTTAGCGATGACACATTGCGATGCTGCAAAACTTTCTAAACAACACGGAAAGAATTCAGAATATGCATTATGTGCTTCTCAGTGGCATAAAAACTTGAGTTACAAAGATAAGTTTTTTGGTGGTGGAAAAAAGTATGACAAAGACTTTAAAAAAGAATTTGGTTATGCACCACCGTACCAATCAGCTGAATCATCTGCTGCTTTACTAGTATTTAAAGATGCGTTCGAAAGAGCGAATTCTTTTGATAGAGATAAAGTAAGAGATGCTTTGAAAACTACTGACATGCAAACTTTCTATGGAAACATTAAATTTGGTCCTGGCGGTCAAAACGTTGCTAAGCCAATGATCTTATTCCAAGTTAGATGTAAAGGTGATACGTGTGAGAATAAAGTTGTTGCTCCAACTAAATGGGCATCAGACAAGTTCTACCACCCAATACCTAAGTGGTCTGAAAGAAGTTAGTATCTTTTAAATAATTTGAAAAAGCCCCTAGTTTTCTAGGGGCTTTTCTTTTAAAAGGTTATAATCTTTTATGGATTTATTAATATTTCAGGCACCGATCTTAATGGTCCAGGCTTCTTTGGATGGAATTCTTCTAGGAATTTTATTTGCTTTGATAGCTTACGGCATGGCTCTTCAGTGGGGAGTGATGAACATAATTAATATTGCACAAGGAGATTTAGTAATTCTTGGTGGCTATATTGCATACACCATGTATCTAGCTGGAATTCATCCAGCTTGGGGAGTGATTGTTTCTCCAATTATAATGTATTTTGTTGGCTGGGCACTTTATAAGTTAGTAATTAATAAAGTTGTAGATCGAGATTTATTTATTTCAATTTTAGCAACTTTTGGAATTGCAATTGTATTTCAGCAATTAATGAATTTTGTTTTTGGAGCAGATGTAGTTGTAGCTCAGTCAGAGTACGGGACAACAATGTTATTTGATAATTCAGTAACCTTACCAAATTCAAAAATATTTGCTGCTGCTATAAGTGTTTTATATGCAATTGGTTTAGTTATTTACATGAAAAAATCTAGGCTAGGTCGAGCAATAAGAGCTACTGCTCAAAACGCAAGAGCAGCAAAAATTTTAGGCGTAGATACAGAAAAAGTTTATGCTGCAACTTTTGGTATTAACGCTGCGTTATGCGGAGTTGCAGGAGCTTTAATTTCAATTACTCTTACCCTTCATCCTTATGTGGGTCTTCCTTATACAGTTAGATCTTTCATGATAGTTATTGTAGCAGGTCTTGGAAACTTACCAGCGGTAGCAATTTCAGGGATGGGGCTAGGACTTTTTGAAGAATTTGCAGATTATATTTTAGGAACAGAATTTAGAATTGGAGCAGTATTTATGCTGCTTGTTTTCATATTAGTTTATAGAAGATTCAAATTATCAAAAAAAAGGGAGTATTTAAAATGAAGAAATGTATTCTTATCTTATTTGCAATTTTATTTTCAACTAGCTTATTAGCTCATTCATCTCCAAATTTTGACTCTAAAAAAAACTGTAGGAAAAAACATTCAATGCTTCAAGGCATTGCTAAATTGAAAGGTTATTCAGGTGGCGAAATAATAAAATTTAATTCATACACTGGATTTGACCAAAGAACAGTTTTGATAGATGGTCATTTGAATAATCCTATTGAAATTACTGGATATCTACGATTACCAGAGGGAACAGGCAAAGTTCCTATAGTTATTTATACTCACAGTAGTGGAGGACCTGGAGATTATGTTTGGGATGACTTTGTGTATCATGCTGCTCAGAATCTTTTAAAAGAAGGTATAGGTGTAATGTATATAGATAATTTTTGTCCAAGAGGTGCCAGATCTACTTGGAGGGATCAATCTAAAGTTCCTCTAATAAATGGAGCAATAGATGCGCTCATGGCTTTAAAAGTTTTACAATCTCATCCAAGATCTAATGGGAAATTTGGAACAACCGGTCATTCAAGAGGTGGAACTAATTCTTTTTTCTTAGCAGATGTTAAACTTACATCTCAATTTCTAGGAGGAACCAAAGGTTTTGATGCAATTCTTCCAGAAGCAGCAGAATGTAGGATGGCTGGCTTTTTTGCAGAACCAGAATTAACTTCTAATACCACAATGCTTGTAGTGCACGGTGGTGCAGATGATTACACTTTGGCCAAGTTTTGTAAGGAACACGCAGAGAGAATTAAATCTCCTCCAGGAAAAATACAAGTTGATATTAAAGAAGGTTGGTACCATGCATGGGCCGCTGGTAAAAAACCTTGGAGAGAAAAAATGGCAATGACACTTCATGATTGTCCTGATTTTTATGTTGATAATGAAGGTCGGTTTACTAACTCGACTTGGGTAGAGTGGATGGTCAATAAACACAAAGTTTATCCTTCAGTAGAAGCATTTTATGAAACTGCGCAAAAAGACCCCAGAAAAGCTTGGAAAACAGGTTTTAAAATTATGAAAAAAGAAAAATGTATTTCTAAAGGAGTTACAATAGGCGGAGATAATGCGGACGTTTATATGCCTCAATTTATAAATTTCTTTAAGGAAAATTTATTATGATGAAAATGCAAAAAATATTATTAACTTTACTCTTAACCCTTTTTACCTTTTCTTTACTAGCAGACGAAAAACCTGGAAGATTTTTTAAAGATCAACCAGACGCTAACAATGATTATCAGATACATTTCATTTATTTTTTAGCTAAAAAAACAAAAGATCAAGAAAGAGATATTAATGGCTGGATAGAGAAAGAGGTCAAAAAAATAGATGATTTATTTTTTAAAATGACAGGTAATAAACAGAGATTAAAATTTGATTACAGAAAAGATGGCAACCTAGATATTTCATTTGCAAGAATGGATCGTCAAGCAAGAAAAGGTGGCTGGAATGTAAATTATCCAGATTATTATTTACAGAAACAAGGATTTAATAATCCAAAAAAATTGTATTTCTCATTTACGGATGCATCTAGTGGAGACGGTGGTCAAATGGGACCACATCATGGATATTTGTTTATAAAAAGAGCCTCAGGTCAAATTACTAAAATTTCAATTCACGAATTACTTCATGGTAATGGTTTTGCAATGCCCTGCACTAAAGGAGTTAGAAATGGAGCCCACTTAGGTATTGGTATACTTAGTCAAGAACTCTCAAAAAAATTTGGAAAAGCAGTTTATGATCATAACGATCCAACTTGTCCAGATTTAAAAGACTCAGTTTATTTAACACCAACATCAGATACACCATTTGATCCATTACAAATTGCTTGTGCTCTAGGTCAAAAGAAAAGAGGAAACCCTCCTGGAGATTTTAAAATTCCGGCACGCTATACACATAAAAAATTACTCAAAGGTAGAAAAAATGAGTGGTGTACTTACAAACTAACTGAGTACGCGGAAGAGGGATGGTTTAAAAAATGGAAAAAATGAAACAAAAAGATTTAATATTATATTCTGGCTTAATCATCTTAGGTCTAGCCGCGCCATATTTATTCTCAGCTTTTAAAGTTCAGCTTACGTACCTTTGTGTCTTAATCGTTCTAGCGATGACTTGGAATTTACAAGGTGGAGAGATGGGCTATAATTCTTTTGGAAATATTCTTTTCTATGGTCTTGGAATGTATCTTACTGCATCAGTTCAAGTGGGAATGTTTTTTCCATTAGCAGAATGGACAGAAAGTGGTGGAGAAAAAACGTTCGTACATACTACAGCACAATACTTTCAAGGAATAGGTGTTGGATTATTAGTTGCTGCTATTGTCCCCACCATTGTTGCCGGTGCAATAGGTTATGCTATTTTAGGTTTAAGAGGTCATTACTTTGCGATTTGTACTTTAGGTTTAGGAATTGCAGCTGGTGAAATCGCCGGAGGGATAGAAATAATAGGAGCTGGTCAAGGATTTACCACTCCACCTTTTCCTGCAGAGATAGTTGATCCTGAAGCAAGAGGACAATTTTTCTACTTCTTAAGTTTTTTAGTATTAGTTCTAGCATTTATGTTTGTGAAATATATTTACGGCTCTAGATTTAGATTAATTTTAAATGCGATAAGAGATAATGAAGATAAAGCAGAAGCTATGGGCATTCAAACAATGAAATATAAAATTGTTGGTTGGATGTGCTCTGCATTTTTCTGCGGTCTTGCTGGCGGAATTATGGGTGGATTAATTGGATATATAGACTCCACTGATGTTGCTTTTGATGGAAGAGAGATGGGAGTATTCATGGTTCTTATGGCAATACTTGGCGGTAAAGGAACTTTGTGGGGACCAGTAATTGGTGCAACTTTATTCCATTTTTTCAAAGAAGGTCTTTGGACATTTATATTGGGTTGGCAATATGTTGCGCTTGGAGTTTTAATTGTTGTGATCGTAGTTTATTTCCCAGAGGGATTAATGGGTTGGTTAAGGGAAAAATACCCTGAAAGATTTGGTGAAGTAATTGATGAAAAAGATCGTAAAGCACAGGTGGAAATTAAATGAGTATTTTAGAAGTTAAAAGTGTAAGTAAATCTTTTGGTGGTGTGCAAGCCAACGTAGATATTTCTGTTTCAGTAGAACAAGGATCAATTGTTGGTTTAATTGGACCTAATGGTTCAGGCAAAACTACTTTATTTAATTCCATTGTAGGAACTCATCCAATAGATAAAGGGTCTATAGTTTTTGATAACACAGAGGTATCAGAAATGCCTGTTCCAGCAGTAGCTAAACTTGGTTTGTTAAGAACTTTTCAACAAACAAGAATTTATTCAAAGCTTAATTGTGTAGAGAACATGCTGATAAGTCACAAAGCTAGCGACTCAGGATTTATTTTCGCAAAAGTACCTGCTGAACTTACAGAGAAAGCAGAAACCCTTTTAAACTTTGTAGGTCTTTACCAAAAAAGAAATTTGAGAGCAGGAGATCTATCATTTGGACAACAAAAATTACTAGAATTAGCAATGGCTTTAATGAATGAGCCTAAAATGCTTTTATTAGATGAGCCTACAGCTGGAATTAACCCAAC
Organism: Pelagibacteraceae bacterium AG-325-J13; assembly: GCA_003282835.1. Taxonomy (GTDB): domain Bacteria; phylum Pseudomonadota; class Alphaproteobacteria; order Pelagibacterales; family Pelagibacteraceae; genus Pelagilacustribacter. The sequence goes on from QBYL01000001.1 coordinate 300,427, forward strand.
TTTAATTAATGGGATAATAGATAGATTGATCACAATTAATAAAGATTATGGAATAACTTTATTAGTTATAGAACACAATATGAAAGTGATTATGAGTTTAGCGCAAAGAATATTCTGTTTAGCTCACGGAAAAATGTTAGCAGAGGGATCACCTAATCAAATTAAAAATGATAAGCGAGTAGTTGATGCTTATTTAGGAGCTCAATAATGGCAAATCAATATGATGTTTTAGGTAAAGCGCCTGGTTTAGAAGACCTTAATAAACTATCTCCTAATGATGTTCATCTAACTATCAGAGGTTTAAATGCTGGATATGGAAAAATGGAAATCCTTCACAACTTTGATTTGACCGTAAGTAAAGCCCAGTCATTATGTTTAATAGGACCGAATGGAGCAGGGAAATCTACAATACTTCACTCTATTTATGGTTTTACGAATATTTTTGATGGAAAAATTGAATTAGAAGGTGATGAAATTACAAAATTAACTCCTGCACAAAAACTAAGCAAAGTTGGTATCGCTTACATCTTACAAGACAATTCAGTGTTTCCTGATATGACAGTAGAGGAAAATCTTTTGATGGGTGGTTATATCAAAGATAAACAGGACGAAGCTTTTGAAGAAGCTGAAAGAATTTTTCAAAAATATGAAAGATTAAGAAATAGAAGAAATCAACCTGCAAAAGTTTTATCAGGTGGTGAGAGAAGATTATTAGAGATCTCTAGAGCCTTAGTTATGAAGCCATCGATATTATTAGTAGACGAACCATCAATAGGTTTAGAACCAAAGTATATAAATATGGTTTTTGAAATTTTAGAGGATCTTCAAAAAGCTGAAAAGAAAACAATTATTCTTGTAGAGCAAAATGCTAAAAAAGGTTTAGAGTTCGCTGATATCGGATACGTCTTAGTATCAGGACAAACAGCAATCGCTGGTAAAGGGGACGATCTTCTTAAAAATCCCGACGTAGGAAGACTATTCCTTGGTGGATGATAAATTCGAAAGTATTCTTTCAAGGTTTAAAATCATTAAAAGGTTCTAGAAGTCCAGCAATCCCACTTGCGGCATGTTTTATTGCACTAGGAGCTTTATTAAAAGATGCGGGGTTTAATATTCAACAAAGCGCCGCTTCAAGTTTATTTACTTATGCCTTACCAGGCCAATTAGTAATGGCTGAGTCATTATTAGTAGGCGCCTCTGTAATTAATATATTCATAGCAGTATGGCTAGTAAATTTTAGACTTTATCCAATGACTGTTTCATTGTTTCCTCTTTTAAATCATAGGTCCCAACCTAAATGGAAATATTATTTATCCTGTCATTTCTTAGCTGTTTCATCTTGGTTAATCGCAAAAGATAGTTATAAAAAAATTAATAAAAAACACAGAATAGATTTTTGGATTGGTATAGGTATCGGCACTTGGTCAACAGCTGTTTTAATGACAGTGATTGGATATTTAGCAGCAGATTATTTAAACAAAGATATGTTGATAGGGTTAGCAATTGTAAACCCAGTTTATTTTTTTTGTATGATGATAGGTGCAATGAAAAATGTAAGTATATCTTTAGCTGTAATTCTTGGAACAGTATTAGGTCCAGTCATTTATTTAGTTTCTACGGAATGGGCTTTATTATTTGCTGGATTAATAGCTGGTACAATTGCTTTTTTATTTGGAGAAAAAAATGGAAAGTAGTGAAATCATAATATTAGCGATTATAGCAACATCATTAGCAACATTTATTTCAAGGTTTATGGGAGCACTTACTTCAGAAAAAGTAAGCATTAAATCAAAAATATTTCAGTGGTTTAATTGCGTAGCCTATTCAACCCTCGCTGCTCTATTGGGCAGAATGATAATATTTCCTGCGGGGGTTTTAGCAGAGTCAGATGTCATTATTAGAATAGTAGTAGTTTTTATATGTGTAATAATTTTTATAATATCTAAAAAAAATTTAGTAATTCCTACAGTTTTTTCAGCAATTCTCCTAAGTATATTGAGTTAATTTTTGTATTGATCATTTTGGGTCATTTGTTTATAAAAAAAATAACAAAAATAAAAAAAATGATTAGAATTTTTATTACATGCTTAATTGCATTATCTCTTGGTGTAAATGCTTACGCTGATGTTAAAAGCTCAGCACTTGAAAAAGTTTCATCAAAAGTATCATCAACCGTATCTAATTTAATACCTGGAGAAGGGCTAACAGAAGTTGATATTAGTTACAGAGAAAATTTAGACAATAATTTTGAAATTAATATTTTGGGGGTTCGAGATATTTTATCAGGAGAAAATTCAAATCTATTTACCCAATTTAGTTTGCATAACCAAGAAATCAATAACAATGATAGAATAATAGGTAATTTAGGTTTTGGTTATAGATTTTTGAACTCTGATCAATCTATGATGTTTGGAGTAAATACTTTTTATGATCAGGATTTTTTTGAGGACCATAAAAGAGTTGGTTTTGGTTTAGAAGCTAAAGCTTCTATGTTAAATTTTAATTATAATCAGTACCAAAAAGCGACTAATCAAAAAATAATTAACGCAACAGCTGAACAAATTTTAAGTGGCAATGATTACAATATTAACTCACAAATTCCTTATATGCCATGGACGACATTTAACTTTCAAGGATATAGACATGAAAATGAAAAAGCTGCTCAAGATACAAAGGGTAATATATATTCTTTAGAGATGGCGTTAACTCCTTCATTACAACTTGATATTTTATTAGATGACTCTAGTCTTGGAGGAGTTGAAGATGAATATACTACAAGATTAACTTTTACTCATCCACCAAGAAATAATAAGCCAAGTTTGTCAGACGGCGCTATCGATGAAGTAGCTTTTGTTAAACAGAACATGAAAGATAAATTAAAAGAAAAAGTAAGAAGAAATAATAATTTAGCAGTAGAAATTCAAGGATCGATTATAGTAACTAGTAAATAATTATGAATATATTTAAGATTTTAATAATATTGTTTTTAACAACTTTTTTATCAAGTAAAGCTTTTGCCGCGAAAGGTGAGGCTACGGTTTACAAAGTAACAATTACAAAGATTGAAATGTGTGACTCTACTAGTACTGCTAGCTCTTGTAACGGAGCGGCAACGGTTTTTTCTGGTAACTCAGGGCCAATCGATATTGCATCTACGACAGCTGGAGAATCAGCAGCAGGACTTGGAAATTTGAGTGGGGCTAAAATAGGAGAAACTTATTCTTATGTGCAAGTCACTATGAAAAGAGCAATGACAGTCAAAGGATCAGCTAAAGATGGGGCAGGAACTACATGTGTTACCGCAGAAGATGGAACAAATGCCCTTGCAGCTGAAGGTGCTGCTAGTTCAGCAACCCCCGCAGAAGTAACTCTTTTCGCAGCATTCGTTGGAGATGCAAGTGATGGACTACCATTAAACATGAATTCAGTTGATGATGCTACCGGAGCAGGTCCAGACCCAGCAGGAACAATTGCTAATGAACATGATTTTTTTCAATACAGAAATGAATTAACCGCACCAATTACTCTTAGAGCAGGAAGTTTGCCAAGTGTCAAAATTGCTTTTGGAACTTCACAAGCTGTTGAAGCGGTAGGTAACATGGGTAACTGCACTCAAAACATAGCTGCACAAGTAGGTTTTATAGCTGCAGAACCAGATATTACTATTACAATAACTAACTAAAATACAACGAGTCCTATTTTTAAGTTTTTTGAATTCAGTATAGAAATATATTATGATAAGTTAATTTATGGAACCAATACTACTTGTATTTATAACTTTGTGGATAGCTGGAACAATAGAATAAAAAAATGAGTTTTTCAGTAACGGATCATCAAAACTCAAAGAGAGTGCGAGTTATCAAATTTAAAGAAAGCGATCTAGATAGGTTAGTTTTTCCATTCAAAAAACACACAATAATATCTCTGGAGTACAAACCTTTTTCAAGATTTAGTTTAGCTAAAAGCCTAGATGAAGTATTTAACAATAGTCTTAGCAAAGAATTAACTAAAATACTTAACGATCGTCAAACTGGAACAGTAGTTGTAGAACCTGAGATGAATAATAAAAAATTTGATAAAGACTTCTTAGTTAAGCTTTCTACTGGACTTGCTTATTTGGTGGGTAATCCTAATTTCGACTCAATGACAGGAAAATATTATGCAAGATTTTACGTTAAACATCAGGATAGTAGCGATTCTTATTTAAGGAAAGCTTACACAAATTTAGATCTTCATACTGATGGCACTTATGTAAAAGAAAAAACAGACTGGTTAATCATGACCAAAATGGAAGAGCAGGGAGTTTCTGGTGGTGAAAGCGTTATTCTACATTTAGATGACTGGGAACATTTAGAAGAATTAAGTAACAACCCTGTAGGACAACAAAATTTTACCTGGGGATCGCCAAAAAGCAAAAACATTGAATACAAAGTTGAACACCCTGTATTTAGAAAAGATAAGAACGGTAAACCTATAATTTCTTATATAGATCAATTCCCAGAGCCAAAAAATATGGAGCAAGGATTATTTTTGCAAAGACTTTCAGATTGTCTGGAAGAAAGTAAAAATAAAATCGAATTTCCTTTACCAGTTGGGTCAACTATATTTTCTAATAATTATTTTTGGCTTCATGGAAGAAAGCCATTTAATGAAAACACCAATTTGAGCAGAGAATTGCTTAGAATCAGAGGAACTTTTTTCAATTAAGACTAGTTGACTCTGCTCTCCCATTCATTTTTAATATCACCTTTAATTAATTAATTAACAGAGGAAAATAATATGTTTAATAATTTGAAAAAATTAATTAGCTTAGTTTTTGCTACTGTTCTTTTAACTTCAATCTCATCAACTAGTTTTGCAATCGATAAGTTACACTTCATTATCGGTGGTGGTGCTGGTGGTGGTTGGGATGGAACTGCTAGAGGAACTGGAGAGGCTTTAACAAAAGCTGGTTTTCTAAAAAGTGCTTCATTTGAAAATATGTCAGGTGGTGGTGGAGGAAAAGCTCTATCTTACATAATTAATTCTAAGCCAGAGGGAACTGTATTAGTTCAATCAACACCTCTAGTATTAAGATCAATCACAAGACACAAAGGCTACGTAGCTGGATCAGGTGTTTTATCTTATAAAGATGTTAAGCCAATCGCTGGTGTAATTGGTGACTACGGTGCAATCGCAGTTGCTAAAAACTCACCGTATAAAAACTTCAAAGATGTAGTAGATGCTTATAAAGCAAATCCTAAGTCAATTAAAATGGCTGGTGGTTCTGTAAGAGGAAGCATGGACCATTTAATTGGCGCACTTGCATTTCAAGAAGCTGGCGCAAACCCCAACAAAGTAGTGTACGTACCTTACGATGCTGGTGGTAAAGCTTTAGCTGGACTTTTATCAGGAGAAACTCAAATTCTTTCAACTGGTTTGGGAGAAGTAATGGGTGCTAGAGACCAAGTAAGAATTATTGGAATTACGGCTCCTAAAAGAGTAGGTGATGCTCCAGAAGTTCCAACTTTAAAAGAACAAGGATACGATGTTCAGTTTGTTAACTGGAGAGGTTTCTTTGCACCTAAGAGCATGAGTTCAGGAGACGTTAAGAAGATTGCTAAAATGTTAGGTGATGTTCAAAAAACTCCAGAATGGGAGACAGTTAGAAAAAGAAATGCTTGGGTAAATATTTATAATCCAGGTAAAAAATTCGACAGTTTCTTAAAAACTCAAACAAAAGAAATGACAAAGTTAATGAAAAAACTAGGCGTTATCTAGTTTAATCTATTGGAAGAGCAGTGAAAATTAATTCAGTAAAAATAATCTCACTGCTCTTCTTTGTTTTATCTACATTTTATTTATATACAGCTCATCAAATACAAGTATTTTCTTTCGATGAGAATGCCCCGTTTAATGCAAAAACCTTCCCTATTTACTTAGGTTATGCAGGAATGTTTTTTTCTGGCTTAAAATTAGTTTTACCAGATCAAAAACCTGTAGAGGTTGACGCTAAGTATCTTGAATTTAAAAAAACAATTCTTTTAGTCTTAGCAGTAATTTTTTATGGAATTACTATTCTAAAAGTTGGTTTCTTTTTATCTACTTCATTATTTCTAGTTTTTTCTTATTACTTTTTAGGCGAAAGAAGATGGAAATTAATTTTGATTTTTTCTTTTCCTTTCGTAGCAATATTTATGTATTTACTTCATAGCGTATTGCAAGTTTACCTTAGAGATCCATTACTAAAATACATAGGAATTATGGGATGATAGAAGGAATTTTAATTGGAATTAAAACTGCTTTATCTTTTCAAAACCTACTAATGGTAATGATTGGTTGTTTTGCAGGAACTATTATTGGAATGCTTCCAGGTTTAGGCCCAATGACGGCGATAGCACTCATGATACCAATTACTTATGGTTTTGATCCAGCTACAGGTTTAATTTTAATGGCAGGTGTTTATTATGGAGCAGTCTTTGGTGGATCAACTTCATCAATTTTAATAAATGCTCCTGGTGTTCCCGGAACAGTCGCAACTTCATTTGATGGTTATCCTATGGCTCAACAAGGTAAAGCTGGTAAAGCTTTAGCTATAGCAGCTTACAGTTCTTTTGCAGGAGGTACTATTGCAGCAATATTTTTATTAATTGCTGCTCCAAGTTTATCTAAAGTAAGTTTATCTTTTAGATCTCCAGACTATTTTGGTTTGATGATTTTGGGTTTAACTGCAGTTGCTGCGTTCTCATCTAAAGGGAACTTTTTAAAAGCCATGATGATGTGTGTATTTGGTTTGATGTTAGCATCTGTAGGGCAAGACACTTTATCAGATATCCCAAGATTTACTTTTAATACTATGAATTTATCAGATGGTATTAGTTTCGTTTTAGTTGTGATGGCCACTTTTGCCATGAGTGAAGCTTTAACAATTATTCTTAAAGGAAATGATCCTACAAAAGCAGCAAAACAAATTTCTTTAACAGAACTAGGCTCCATAAAACTTAATACTGATGAGACTAAAAAAATGGCTAAAACAATTCCAAGATCTTCAATTCTAGGATTTATTGTAGGAGTTTTGCCTGGTGCTGGAGCCACAATCGCATCTTTTTTGGCTTATGGAATGGAAAGAAATTTTGTTGATGAGGAAGAAAAACAAAAATTTGGAAAAGGTAGTGTTCAAGGACTTTCAGCTCCAGAGACTGCTAATAATGCAGCATGTTCAGGAGCTTTTGTGCCTTTACTAACTTTAGGGATACCAGGAAGTGGAACTACAGCTGTTATGCTGGGAGCTTTATTAGGATTTGGTATTCAACCTGGCCCAAGACTCTATGAAACTAATCCTGAAATTTTTTGGTCCGTAATTATGTCGATGTATATTGGAATGGTAGTGCTGCTTATTCTTAACTTGCCATTAATTCCTTACATAGCAAGAATTCTAGCAGTTCCTAGAACTTTTTTAATACCAATGATTTTATTTTTTTCAGTTACAGGAATTTATTTAATGTCTTTTAACAATTTTGATATCTTTTTAATGATCGGAATCGCTGTAGTTGCAACTATTCTAAGACTTTATGATTTTCCTATGCCACCCTTAATTTTAGCTTTTGTTCTTGGAGGATTAATGGAGGAAAACTTAAGAAGGTCACTTCTAATAAGTGATGGCTCTTGGACATTTCTTTGGGATAGACCTTTAACTCTTTGTATAATGATAACTATCTTTTTAATTGTTGTTTGGCAAATATATAATAGTTATTTGAAAAAGAAAAAAACTTTATAATCTTACGTATTTCTTTTTACGATCCATTGAAAATTCTTTTGGTCCATGTAAAGCAATTAATAAGAAGCCACCAGCTAAGCCAAAGTTTTTTAATAAAGCTACTATTTGCATTTGGTTTGAAAAATCAAAATGAAAGATAAGCGCTGTTGCAATACAAAATACTGCTAATAGAATTGTAGCAATTTGAGTCTTATATCCAATAATTACTAGTATAGGCAATACGATCTCGAAAACTATAGTTGGCCATAACAAAAGACCTGGAATTCCAAATCCCTCCATGAAATTTACAGTACTTTCGTAATTCATAATTTTGTTATATCCAGAAACTAAAAAAACTGAGGAAATAAATATCCTAGCTAGTAAGTCGATAAAATGAGTCATGCTTAATTAAAACTTATTGGTAAGCGAGAGTCAAAAAATAGAATGATTAAATTAGGTCCTTTTTATTATTTTCAATATAAATGGCACAATAAACAGTATCATTAAAAGCCTTATGATATGATGAAAAGATACAAATTCTGGATCTAAATCAAAAAAAATCGCAATTACGGCTACTTCGTAAATTCCTCCAGGACAATAAGAGAGAAGCAGAGTGAAGAAATTTTTATCAATTACTAAGCTCGCGATCAATGCAGCGCATACCCCCAAAATCACTAATAACAAGGTAGCAACAAAACTATGCAAAGCATTTCTAGCAATTTCACCAAAAGTTTTGTTGGCAAATCTGCACCCAACTGATGCACCTAAAATTAACAAACAGTAATCAATTATATTCGAAGGCAATTTATATGTAGCCAACTCACTTATTTGCAATAATCCACTAGCAACTAATGTGCCAGATAATAATGCGGCTGGAATTCTAATTTTATCAAACATCAAAATTAAAATTATAGATGAAGTCAACAATATAATTAGATTTAAAAAATTTTGATCAATTATTTTTTCTTCTACATTTTTTATCACATCATGATCATAAAAACTATTAACTATAAACGGGAAAACAGTAATGATGATTATTAATCTTATTAGATGTGAAGTAGCGACTTGACTTAAATCAGTTTTTTTTTCATCTTCAGCTAAGATCATCAATGGACCTAAAGCACCCGGCGCAGCTGAAAAGATAGAAGTTTTTGTTTCATATCTTGAAAATTTCTGGAGATATTTTGAAACGATTAAAACACTTAAAATTATGTAGATTAACATTATCAAAGATGTCATCGCCCATTGGTGAATCTGAGCAAATAAACTTTTATCAATATAATTACCAATATAAAGACCAAGTAGAATTAATGTAAAAGAAAGCATTAATTTTGGCATTTTTGTTTTTAACCCTGTTAGTGTTGCCAACGAAGTGATCACCATTGGACCTAAAAACCAAGCTAAAGGAATTTTTAAGAATTCAGCTACGATTGCAGCAGGAATAGATATTATTATTACTAATGCGAAGCTTTTAGAAAATATTTGTTTAAAATTTTCTTTATTAAAAGGTATAGCTTGGTTATTCTGCATAATTCATGATTTTAGGATTTCTAGGAACCGGTCATATTACCACTTCTGTTATAGAGGGTATTTTTAAATCTAAGCTTAAATTTAAAAAAATTTATATTTCTCCTCGCAACAATATGATAGCAAAAAAATTAAGCAAAAGATTTAAAAAAGTTTATATATCGAAAAACAATCAACAATTGATAGACAACTCAGACTGGGTTTTTTTAGCGATAACACCTCAGGTAGCGAATAAGATTTTAAAATTACTCAAATTTAAAAAAAGAAAAAAAATAATTAGTTTTATTTCAACTTTTAAAATAAAAGACTTAAAATTTATCACTAAAAATAAGAATATAACTAGAGTTATACCGTTGCCATTTATAGGTATGAAAAAAGGCCCAGTTATCATTTCACCAAAAGACAGAAGTGCAAAAAGTTTTTTTAAACATTTGGGTAAAGTTATTGAAATAAAAAGTGAGAAACTCTCAAAAGGTTTTTGGACGACTTCTTCTTTTATGGCGTCATTTTACAATTTAATTTTTGTTACGAGTAGTTGGCTTATTTCTAAGGGTATTAAACAAAAAGAAGCAGATCAATATGTTAAAGAACTTTTTTTAGCTTTATCAGAAGACGCAGTTCAGAAAAAAAATATTAATTTAAAACGACTTGTTTCAGAGTCACAAACTCCGGGGGGCACTAATGCATCGGTTCTTAAAAATTTAAAAAAGAATAAATTTTACAAAATACAAATAAAAGTTTTAAATGAAATATTCAAAAAATTTTAAAAGATTATGAATGGAGGTAATTAAATGGAAATAAGTTATGACGACTTTAAAAAAATTAGTCTTAAGATAGGAACTGTAATAGACGTAAAAAAAAATGAAAAAGCTCGAAAACCTTCCTTAGTTATGAAAGTAGATTTCGGTAATGAAATTGGTGTAAAACAATCTTCAGCGCAGATTACTCATTATTACAACGCAGATAATTTAGTCGGCAAACAAGTCATTGGCGTTTGTAATTTTCCTAGAAAAAATATAGCTGGCGTTATTTCAGAAGTTCTAATACTTGGTGCTATAGAAAAGGATGGTAAGGTTGTTTTGGTCCATCCGTCTCAAAAAACTGAGAATGGATTAGATATAGCATAAAATGTCTTCACAACTAATTTCTTTAATATTATTTAGCACAGTTGCTTCTCTAACACCTGGACCCAATAATATTATGACTTCGTACACAGCTTTTAACTTTGGTTTTCAAAAAACTATTCCGACCATGCTAGGAGTCATTACTGGTTGGACTATACTGGTTGTAATTTTGTTAATTGGCTCGTCAATCGCCTTTCAAAAATTTGAGCAATTACAAGTCATTATAAAAATTTTAGGATCAATTTACCTTATTTACATAGCTTATAAAATTTCATTTATTAAATTAACAAGTGATAAAAATTCACCTAAACCAGTAACTTTTTTAAACACTTTTTTTTTTCAATTTGTAAATCCAAAAAGTATAATTATCGCCCTGACTGCGATTTCAATGTTTGTAGACACTAAAAACAATTTTTATGAAGACTCGATGGTACTTGTGCTCATCTTTTTTATTATGGCGATAGGAAGCCAAGCTGCGTGGTGTTTAATGGGAAAATATTTGAGAAAATTTGCCACAAGTGAGCAATTTATTCAAAATTTTAACTATACTATGTCTTTTTTACTTATCGTTTGTGTGATTATGTTTTATGTATAGCGCATGAAATTTAACAGCAAAGATTCATTTAAATCATTAGATAAAATCAACTCATCCGGAAAAGATTATAAATTTTTTAATCTTAATAAAGCTGAAAAAAACGGTTTAGATGGCATTTCTCGTTTGCCTAAATCATTAAAAGTATTACTAGAAAATTTACTTAGGTTTGAGGATGACATTACTGTAGACAAAAAACAAATCTTAGCAATAAAAGATTGGGTAAAAAATAAAAAATCTACCACTGAGATTGCATATAGACCTGCCAGAGTTTTAATGCAGGATTATACTGGAATACCAGCAGTGGCAGATCTAGCAGCAATGCGAGATGCAGTAAAGAATAAGAATAAAAATCCTGAAAAAATTAACCCCTTATCAACTGTTGATTTAGTAATTGATCATTCTGTAATGGTTGATGAATATGCTTCAGGAAAATCTTTTAAACAAAACGTCGAGAGAGAATTTTCTAGAAATGGTGAAAGATACTCTTTTTTAAAATGGGGACAAAAAGCTTTTAATAATTTTAGAGTGGTTCCACCTGGCACAGGGATATGTCATCAGGTTAATTTAGAATATCTATCAAAAGTAGTTTGGTCTTCTAAAAGTGGAAGTGAAATTTATGCATACCCTGATACCTTAGTAGGTACAGACAGCCATACTACAATGGTAAATGGATTATCTGTTTTAGGTTGGGGTGTTGGTGGTATAGAAGCTGAAGCTGCAATGTTAGGTCAGCCCATATCAATGTTGATACCTGAAGTGATTGGGGTAGAACTAAAAGGAAAACTGAAAGAAGGAACTACAGCAACTGATTTAGTGTTAACTATTGTTGAGATGTTAAGAAAAAAAGGTGTTGTAGGAAAATTTGTGGAATTTTATGGAGAGGGTTTAAAAAATCTAACATTAGCTGATAGAGCTACGATTGCAAACATGGCACCTGAATATGGTGCAACGTGCGGATTCTTTCCAGTAGATAATGAGACGTTAAAATATTTGAGACTGTCAGGCAGAGAAGAAGACACAATATCGTTAGTAGAAAAATATTCTAAAGAGCAGGGATTATGGGCAAGCGATGATGTTGTGTTCACAGATAAAGTATCTTTAGATATTAGTACAGTTGTTACAAGTATATCTGGGCCCAAAAGACCACAAGACAAAGTGCTACTAACTAATGCCTCGAAATCTTTTGGCGAAGTATTCAAAAATAATACTAATAGAAAAGAAGCGATAGAAACTAAAGTTGAAGGAGAAAATTATAAACTTAAAGATGGAGATATAGTTATTGCTGCTATTACTTCATGTACTAATACTTCTAATCCAAGCGTTTTATTTGGCGCAGGTCTACTTGCAAAAAAAGCTTTTGAAAAAGGTTTGAGCGTAAAACCTTGGGTCAAAACATCTTTGGCCCCAGGATCACAAGTAGTAACTGACTATTTAGAAAAAGCTGGATTAAACAAATATTTAGATGAATTAGGTTTTAATCTTGTAGGATATGGATGTACAACTTGTATAGGAAACTCAGGGCCTTTAAACAAAAATATATCTGATGCAATAAATAAGAAAGATTTATATGCAGTGTCAGTATTGTCAGGAAATAGAAATTTTGAAGGAAGAATTAATCCAGATGTAAAAGCCAATTATTTAGCTTCGCCTCCATTAGTTGTTGCTTATGCACTAGCTGGGAATATGAATTTTGATTTGTATAAACAGCCACTTGGCAAAGATAAAGATGGTAAAGATGTTTTCTTGAAAGATATTTGGCCAAGTAATAAAGAAATTGAAGAATTAATGCTTAATTCTTTAAGTGCAGATATGTTTAAAAAAAGATATTCAAATGTTTCAGAGGGCCCTAAAGAATGGCAAGCCATCAATACAGTTGATAGTGATATTTACAATTGGGAAGCAAATTCAACTTATGTAAAAAAACCTCCTTTTTTTGATAACCTGCCAGATAAACCAGAGGGATTTAAAGCTATTACTGATGCAAGAGTTTTACTTTTGTTAGCTGATACGGTGACCACAGACCATATTTCCCCAGCTGGCAGCATAAAAAAAGAAAGCCCGACTGGCGATTATTTTATGAAACATCAAATACAGCAAAAGGATTTTAATTCTTACGGAGCCAGAAGGGGTAACCATGAGGTGATGATGAGAGGTACTTTTGGAAACATTAAAATTAAAAATGAAATGGTGCCTGGGACTGAAGGTGGCTTTACAACACTACAACCGGACGGAAAAGTTATGAGTGTTTATGATGCAGCCATGGAATATAAAAAAAGGAAAAATGATTTAGTTGTTATAGCTGGAAAAGAGTATGGTACAGGATCTTCAAGAGATTGGGCAGCTAAAGGAACTAAATTATTAGGAATAAAAGCAGTTATAGCTGAAAGCTTTGAGAGAATTCATAGATCAAATCTAGTAGGTATGGGAGTTCTACCACTTCAATTTAAAGAAGGTTTTGATAGAAAAAAATTAAACATTACAGGCAATGAATTAATTACAGTTGTAGATATAGATAAAGGTATAAAACCTAGAGCAGAAATATCTTGTGAAATTAAGTATAAAGATGGAACAAGTAAAACTATCAAAGTTCTTAGCAGAATAGATACTGAAAATGAAATTGAATATTATAAAAACGGTGGAATTCTTCAATACGTTTTAAGAAACATGCTTAATTAATGAGAAATATAATAGTAAAAGTTCATCCATCAAAAGCAAAATTAAAAAAAAAAAATCAACTAGCATGGAAAATTGCTGAAATCGCTTCAGACAAAGCAAAAGTAGATAGCATTGCGGTTGAGATGGTAATAAATAGAATTATTGACAACGCGTCAGTAGCGATAGCATCATACAATAGGCGTCCAGTAATTTCTGCCAGACAGATGGCCTTAGCACATCCAAGGAAAAATGGAGCTAATATTTTTGGATTAAGTCCAAAAATAAAAGTAGATTGTGAATGGGCTGCTTGGGCAAATGGGACTGCCGTTAGAGAGCTAGATTACCATGATACCTTTTTAGCAGCTGATTACAGTCATCCTGGAGATAATATTCCTGCAATACTTGCGGTTGCACAACAAAAAGGATGCAGTGGGTTCGATCTCATCAAAGGAATTTTAACTGGTTATGAAGTTCAAGTTAATCTTGTTAAAGGTATTTGTTTACATGAACACAAAATAGATCATATTGCTCATTTAGGGCCCAGTGTTGCTGCTGGTTTAGGTACTTTGTTAAAACTAAATACTGAAATTATTTATCAGTCAGTACAACAAGCGTTGCATACAACAATATCTACTAGACAATCTAGAAAGGGCGAAATCTCAAGCTGGAAAGCATTTGCGCCAGCTCACGCAGGCAAGCTAGCGATTGAAGCAGTGGATAGATGCATGAGAGGAGAAGGTGCACCCAGCCCAATTTACGAAGGAGAGGACAGCGTTATAGCATATGTTTTGTCTGGTCCAGGAAAAAATTATATAGTTCCACTGCCAAGAATAAATGAGCCAAAACGAGCAATCTTAGAAACTTATACCAAAGAACATTCTGCGGAATATCAATCACAAGCATTAATAGATCTTGCTAGAAGTTTACATAATAAAATTTATGATTTATCGAAAATCTCAAAAATTATAATTGAGACTAGCCATCATACACATTATGTAATTGGAACCGGAGCTAACGACCCTCAAAAAATGGACCCTAATGCAAGCAGAGAAACTTTAGATCATTCAATTATGTATATTTTTGCAGTGGCTTTAGAAGATGGCGCTTGGCATCACATAAAATCTTATACTCCGCAAAGAGCTAAAAAAAGAAGCACGGTAACACTTTGGAAAAAAATCGTAACCAAAGAAGATCCAAAATGGACAAAAAAATATCATAATCCAAATCCAAATAAAAAATGTTTTGGAGGAAAAGTAATAGTTAAAATGACGGATGGATCAGTAATTTCAGAAGAAATTAATGTTGCTGATGCACACCCAGCTGGAAAAAAGCCTTTTGAAAGAGAGCAATATATTAAAAAATTTCAAACACTTACTGATGGATTAATATCTAGAAAAGAATCATTGAGATTCTTAAAAAAAGTTCAAAATTTAAAGTCATTAAAAGCCAAAGATTTAAAGGAGTTAAATATTGAAATGATTCCAAGGCAAAAAAGAGCAAAACGTTCTCAAAAATCGATTTTTTAATAAAGCACAAAATAAGGTCTTTTTTTGGGTTATTGTTGCATAAAAACAACACAAAAACCGCTATTTTACTGCAATTTCTAGTTTAAGTTGTCACTCACAATTGTCGAAACAAATAGACATATTGGTTTAAAAACATTACAAAATTCAGATTGATCAATTTAAAAATAAGAAAGTATATACTATGAAAAAACAATTATTAACAATCTTTGCAGCTCTTGCACTTACAACATCAGCTTACGCTGGTACGTACGGTGTAGGTATAACTGGATCTTTATTCAGTGTTGAAACAGCTGCTTCAGAAACTACAACTGCAGGTGATTTAGGTTCTGCTAATACGAACACTAAAACTATTAAAAATAATGGTTTAATGTCAGCTTCGTTTTACGCTGAGTACACTTTTGATGGGTTTTTAGGAACAACTTTAGGTGTAGATTATACACCAGGGTCAGCTGATTTGAGAGATACAGATCTTAAAAGAACTGAAACTCCAGCATCAGGTGAAAATGAAGGAACATCAACTACTTATAAAGCGAATGGTGAAGTAGAAAACTTAATTACTTACTACGCAGAAGTTCCTTTAACAGGTGGCTTGTACGTTAAAGGTGGTTTTACACAGATTGACGTAAACACAAGAGAATCTGGTGTGAAAGCATATGGCAATGACACTGTAGACGGTTATACTTACGGAGTAGGTATTAAAAGCGGTACAGGTAGTGGATTAAACTACAAATTTGCTGTAGAGCATACTGACTTTGATACAGTATCAATTAAATCATCCTCTGGAAACACAGTTAAGGGTGACATTGATGTTACTGGTGTAAAAGTTTCTGTTGGTTATAATTTCTAATAGAAATTTAAAGAAAAATTTAAACCCTCTTTTTTAATTAAAAGGGGGTTTTTTTTTGTTTTACGAAATGTTTTTACAATATATAACTAGACTCGTATAATGTTAGAGCAACTAATAATTTCAATTCAGATTATACTAATCGACATTGTTATGGCTGCAGATAATGCAATTATAATTGGATTGATTGCAGCAAACTATGCAACAGAAAATAGAAGAAAAATAATTGCTTGGGGTGTAGCAGCAGCATTTATATTTAGGATTATTTTTGCCTTTGGAGCTGATTATATGTTTCAGTTTGACTGGCTCAAAATTTTAGGAGGTGTTTTACTTCTTTGGATTATTAACAATTTAAGACAAGACTTCTTTGGAAAAAATAAAGTTAGGACTCCGCAATTAAAATCGGGGGAATCTCAATCGTTTAGGCAAGGAGTTTATAGAGTTATCGTAGCGGATTTAACTATTAGTTTTGATAACGTATTAGGTGTAGTCGGCGCAGCTAAAGGTAATTACTATCTCATGGTAACAGGTTTACTTCTATCAGTGTTTTTGATTGCAACGCTCGCAAGTTATTTTGCAGAATATATTAAAAAACATATGTGGTTAGGGTATTTAGGTTTATTCGTTATTTTGATCATTGCGATCCAACTGATAATTGGAGGATTAGTTGGTTTAGAAGTTCTTACAATAAATGAAAATTACAAATTTTTATTTAGTATTTAATTTAGATTTGTTTTTTTAAATAATGATCACCAAAATCAACACTGGAAACACATCAAAAAAGCGTATTTTTTTTCTATCGATCCCAATATTTTTTTCTAATTTAGCTGTTCCTTTTATTGGAATTATTGACACAGGATTAATGGGGAATTTAGGTGAAACAAAATATTTAGTAGCTACTAGTATTGGATCTACCATAATGGCAATGGTTATATGGAGTTTTGGCTTTTTACGAATGGGTACAGTCGGCATCATAGCACAATTATTTGCTAAAAGTGACTATAGAGAAATTATTCGAACAATTATTAGAAATTTTTTTCTAGCTATCACTATATCTATCTTCATAATTATTTTAACGCCGATAATAATTGGATTAACAAGTAATTTTTTCAAAATTTCATTTGATACTTTAGAATTAACTAAAATATATATAACTGTGAGAGCTTTTTCAGCTCCAGCTGAATTAATATTATACGTTATTGTAGGTTTTTACTTAGGTATACAAAAAACAAATATTTCCAGCTTAATTATTATAACTATGTCTATACTTAATATGATTATTAGTTCTTTTTGTGTTTTGACATTAGACTTAAATGTATTTGGAGTAGCTCTTGGAACACTAATTGCAAATTATGTAACTATGATAATTTTCTTATACTTTACTTATAGATTTATCTTCAAAAAGTTTCAAATTATACCAACTTTAAACAAATTAATAATCTCCTCGAAATTTATCAAATTACTTACTATTAATTACGATATTTTTCTAAGATCATTATTTCTAACTTTCTCATTCTTATGGTTTACTTATTTAGGATCTAAAATTGGTGAAGATTTTTTAGCTATAAATACAATTTTGCTACAATTTGTAATATTAGCATCTTTTTTACTTGATGCTTTCGCCTTTTCAACCGAGGGAATTATAGGTTTTGCG
Organism: Pelagibacteraceae bacterium AG-325-J13; assembly: GCA_003282835.1. Taxonomy (GTDB): domain Bacteria; phylum Pseudomonadota; class Alphaproteobacteria; order Pelagibacterales; family Pelagibacteraceae; genus Pelagilacustribacter. The sequence goes on from QBYL01000001.1 coordinate 318,087, forward strand.
ATAGGTAGAAAAAATAAAAAATCTTTTTTGTCGGCAGTAAAGAATTCTGTAGAATTAAGTTTTTTTTCAGCGCTTATTTTATCGGTTTTATATCTCCTTTTTTTCAAGTCAATAATTAATATACTTACAGATGTGGATGTACTGAGATTTATTTCTTACAAACATGCAATTTGGGTAATACTGATACCTCCCTTAGCATCATTTTGTTATCAATTAGATGGAATTTTTATTGGCGCTGCTCAGACAAAAGACATGAGAAATGGTATGATCATTTCAGTATTTATTTATGTAATTGTTTCAATTTATTTGATTAAATTTTTTGACAACCATGGTTTATGGTTGTCTTTGCTAATTTTTATGAGTTTAAGAGCACTAACGTTAAGATATTTTTTTTCAAACATATTAAGGAAATTTTAAATGAAATTAATTTATAAAATTCCAGGATATGTACTTTTGTTATTTGGTGGTTTCTGCTTAAGTTGGGGAGGATTGATAGTTAGGTCATTTGAAACTTCTAATGCTTGGGATATATTATTATTAAGGTCTTTTTTCTTTTTCCTTGGAATAAGTTCTTTCTTATTACTTACTTATAAAAAAAAGACAATTAATATTATTAAAAGTTCAGGATTACCTGCCTTGTTAGGTGGATTTGTAATGTCTTTTAGTTTTATAGCATTTGTATTTGCTATGATGAACACTTCAGTAGCCAATGTGGTCTTTATCATAAGTACTCAAACAATGTTTCTAGCTATTTTAGGTTTTTTCTATCTGAAAGAAAAAGTTTCTATGATAGGACTATTCTCAATCATTTTAGCAATGACAGGTATAACCGTAATGATTGGAGACTCGATCACTTCCGGAACGTTATTTGGAAATCTTATTGCACTAACAATCCCCATTTGTTTCTCGATTTTGATTATGATAGTGCGAAAAAACTCTAATTTAGATTTAGTCCCTGCTATTTGGTATGCTTCAATTTTTAGTTTTACTTACGCTTTCATTATGGTCGAAAATTTTAGCTTTAGTAATAATGATATTTTAATGGGTTTTTTATTAGGAGTTCCCCAACTGAGTTTTGGATTTATATCAATTACGATTGGTTCTAGAACAACAAGATCAGTATCAGTTGGACTATTAATGTTAACAGAAACTGTATTTGCTCCTATTTGGGTTTGGCTTGTAATTAATGAAATTCCTCCATTAAGTGTTTTTATTGGAGGATCAATTATAATCTTGGCCTTAGTCTTAAAAAGTTTCGATAAAACAAAGATTAAAACTTAAATTCTATGTCACTAAAAAAATTTTTTCTTAAGTCAAATCTAAGCTATAAAATTTATCTTTATTATAATTTGTATATTAGGCATAAATGTTTTTTAAACAGAAAGAAATACTCTCAGTGGGGAGAAGATTTGGAAATAATAAATTTTTTTCAGAATAAACCAAATGGATTTTATCTAGATATAGGATGTTTTCATCCGTTTATGTATAGCAATACTTGCCTTTTACATAAAAAAGGATGGAGTGGAATAAATATAGATATAAATCAAACATCAATTGATCTATTTAATTTAGCTAGACCAAAAGATATCAATCTGTGCACAACGATTGATGAAAAAAAGAGAGATTTTAAAGTTTATTTCGATGATGCTTTTAGTCCAGTTAATACGATCAATAAAGATTTTTACTTAAAATTGAGAGGATTATTTTTTAAAAATGAAAAGTTCTTGAACATTAAATCACAAACTATTGATGAAATAACTAATATTCATCATAATAATTTAGATATAGACTTCATTAATATTGATGTTGAGGGATCAGACTATGAAATTTTAAAACAAATTGATTTGACAAAATTTAATGTGAAATTAATTGCGATTGAGACACATCCTATTGACAATATTGAGTCCGACAGTGTTCCTCAAATACTAAATTTTTTGTATAAGAATAATTTTACTATTTACAAAAAAATTGGTCCAACTAGTTTGTTTAGAAAACAATAAGAAATCTACCAACAATAGTATAAAACGTGATTTTTTTACAATTGACATTTTATCGATTTTAGACCAGAGTCTGAATGTAACGGGAGAGACTAAATTTTTAGCGCCGAAGGAGCAACTGCCCAGGAAACTCTCAGGCAAAAGGACCGTTACAATAATAACTCTGGAAAGAAGGCTAAGGCCTCACCGAAGGATTAAATCTCTCAGGTACATGGACAGATAGGGTCAGATGAAGAGTTATTATGGAGACACAAAAAACAGCATTATACGATTATCATAAAACCCTAGGGGCTAAATTTGTATCTTTTGCGGGATACGAAATGCCAATACAATATAAAGAAGGAATAATTAAAGAACATCTATTTACAAGAACAAATGCCGGATTTTTTGATGTGTCTCACATGGGCCAATTTTTTTTAGAGGGTGATCTTACATTAACAGAAGCTTTAGAAAAACTTATCCCAGCGGATTTAAAGTCATTAAAATTACATCATTCAAAATACTCTTTTTTACTAAATCAGGATGGAGGAATAATAGATGATTTGATCATAACAAAAACCCCAGAAGGATTTAGCATAATACTCAATGCCGCTTGTAAAGAAAACGATGTAAAAGAAATTTCAAAATTTTTAAGCAAGGAGCATAAATCATATTTTAAAAATGATTACTCTTTAATTGCTTTACAAGGACCTAAGTCAGCTCAAGTTTTAGAAAAAATTATAAATGGAGTTTCAAAACTAAAATTTATGACTGGTGATAATTTTATTTTTAACGATTCAAATTTATTTATAACAAGATCAGGATATACTGGAGAAGATGGATTTGAAATTTCAATCCCTAATAACAAAGTTGTAAAATTGGTAGATTTATTGATTTTGAATAAAGTTGAACCCGTAGGTTTAGGAGCAAGAGATACATTAAGACTTGAAGCAGGGTTGTGTTTATACGGACATGAATTAAATGAAAAAATTAATCCTATCGAAGCTAATTTGAATTGGGCAATAGCCAAAAAAAGGAAAAATGAAGGTGGTTTTAATGGCTGGGAAAAAATAAAAAAATCAATTCAACATGGAAGTGAAAAAACGAGAGTTGGAATTTTATCTTTAGAAAAGATTATAGCTAGGGAAAAAACCAAAATATTTTCAAATGATGGTCAAGAAATAGGCCTAGTAACAAGTGGCACTTTTGGTCCTAGTGTTAAAGCTCCGGTAGCGATGGGTTATATTAATTCAAAATATTCAAAAATAGGCACAAAGGTAAAATTAGAAGTAAGGGGAAAAAAATATGGGGCTGAAATAACTCAACTCCCATTTTATAAGAAAAATTATATTAAATAAGAGGAAATAATATGAGTGAAAAAAAATTTTCTAAGAAGCACGAATGGATACTTTTAAATGGAGACGTGGCTACAGTTGGAATTACAAAGCATGCAACAGAACTCTTAGGCGATATTGTTTTTGTAGAAGTTCCTGAGCAAGGAAAACAAGTTGAAAGAGATGGTCAGGCAGCAGTTGTGGAGTCAACAAAAGCAGCATCGGATGTTTATTCACCTGTTTCTGGAGAAATTATTGAGGGAAATAAAAATATTGTTGAGGATCCAAGTAGTGTTAATTCAGATCCAGAGGGAGATAGTTGGTTTTTTAAGATTAAAGTTAAGGATAAAGCAGAAATAGAAACATTAATGTCTAAAAATGAATACGATAAATTTATTGAGGAGAATCCAAGTTAAATGATAGACGATAATTCTAAAGAATTTATAAAAAGACACATAGGGCCCTCTAAAGATGATCAATCTAAAATGCTAAACGTTGTAGGTTATAATTCTCTTGAGGAGCTTATGAAGAATACGGTACCTGAAAAAATTTTATTAAAAGAGGAGCTTAACATTGATAAGTCTTTGTCTGAAAATGACGCCTTAAGAAAATTGAAAAATATTTCAAAAAAAAATAAAATATTTAGAAATTTTATTGGTATGGGGTATTACAATTCTTTTACTCCAAACGTTATATTAAGAAATATTTTGGAAAATCCAGGCTGGTACACTTCTTACACTCCATATCAAGCTGAAGTTGCACAAGGTAGATTAGAAATGTTATTAAATTTTCAGCAATTAATAATAGATCTAACAGGCATGGATATTGCAAATGCTTCACTCTTAGATGAAGCAACAGCAGCAGCAGAAGCAGTAGGATTATGTCAAAGAATTAACAAAACAAAAAGTAAGAAAATTTTTGTTTCAAATTTGTTAAATCCACAAACTATTTCTTTAATAAAAACTAGGGTAGAGCCGTTTGGTTTGGAATTATTAATTGGAGATGAAGAAAACGAACTAAAGAAAATTAAGGACGAACTAATTTGTGGAGTAATTGCTTATCCTGGAACGTATGGAGAAATAAAAAATCCAAGTGAAATCATTAGTCAAATTCATAAGAAAAAAGGCAAGGTAATTATAGTTACAGATTTATTAGCACTAGCTAAACTGAAAACTCCTGCAGAACTTGGTGCCGATATAGCAGTTGGTAGCGCTCAAAGGTTTGGCATTCCGATGGGATATGGAGGACCTCATGCAGCATTTTTTGCAACAAAAGAAGAATTTAAAAGATCGATACCGGGGCGAATAATTGGAGTATCAGTAGATCGAAATGGAAATAAAGCTTATAGGTTATCTTTACAAACAAGAGAACAACATATTAGAAGAGACAAAGCCACGAGCAACATTTGTACCGCGCAAGCTTTGCTTGCAATTATATCTGCTGCATATGCGATTTATCATGGACCAGGTGGAATTTTAAAAATTGCAAATAGAGTTTCTAAATTAGCAAAAATATTTGCAGATGAAATTAAAAAAGGTGGTTTTAAAATCCTTTCTGAAAATTTCTTTGATACAATTACAGTCTATACAAACGAGAAAACTAATTTAATTTATGAAAAAGCTTTAAATGAAAAGATTAATCTACGTAAAGTAGATGATAAAAGAATTTCAATAGCTTTTGATGAGGCCAAAAAATTAAAAGATGTGATACTTTTGTTAAAAATTTTTGGAATAAATAAAGATTTAAAACAGGATATTAAAGTTGAATTAAGCAATTTACCAAATAACTTGTGTAGAACTTCTAAATACTTAAAACATCCAGTATTTAATAAGTTTCACTCTGAAACAGAAATGCTTAGGTATCTAAAAAAATTAGAAGATAAAGATATCGCTCTAAATAGATCAATGACTGCTTTAGGATCATGCACTATGAAACTCAACGCTGCAGCTGAGTTAATTCCAATTACATGGAAAGAATTTTCACTTCCACATCCTTTTGTTCCAACAAATCAAATGGATGGTTATAAAAAAATTTTTGATGATATTAAAGATGATTTAAAAGAAATTACAGGTTTTGATGCAGTATCTTTACAGCCAAATTCTGGTGCTCAAGGGGAGTATGCTGGACTAATGACAATAAGAAAATATTACAAAGACAACAATCAGAGTGAAAGAAATATTTGCTTAATTCCTGACTCAGCTCACGGAACGAACCCAGCTAGTGCTCAGATGAGTGGCATGAAAGTTGTTGTCGTCAACTGTGACAGTGATGGAAATGTTGACATTGATGATTTAAAAAATAAAGCAGAAAAATACTCTGATAACTTAGCTGCATTGATGGTAACATATCCATCTACCCATGGTGTCTTTGAAGAAAAAATACTAGAAATTTGTGACATCATTCATAAATCTGGCGGCCAAGTTTATATGGATGGAGCAAATTTAAACGCATTGGTTGGTATTGCTAAACCAGGTAAATTTGGACCAGATGTTTGCCACATAAATTTACATAAAACATTTTGTATACCTCATGGAGGAGGAGGACCTGGTATGGGACCCATCGCGTGTGTTAAACACCTAGCAAAATTTTTACCTACGCATGATATTATAAAAGAATCAGGTCCCGAGAATGGTATGGGCCCAGTTTCTGCAGCTCCATGGGGAAGTTCAAGTATTTTACCAATTTCTTGGATGTATATTAAGATGATGGGAGCTGAAGGTTTAAAAAAAGCGTCTCAAATAGCAATACTTAACGCAAACTACATTTCAAAAAAATTATCAAAAGATTATAAAGTTTTGTACACTGGCAAGAATGGAAATGTAGCTCATGAATGTATAATTGATATAAGACCAATCAAAACTAATACTGGAATTTCAGAAGAAGACATTGCTAAAAGATTGATTGATTTTGGTTATCATGCTCCAACTATGTCATGGCCAGTCGCAGGTACAATTATGATAGAGCCAACAGAAAGTGAAAATTTAGAGGAAATAGATAGGTTTTGTAACGCATTAATTAAAATTAAAAATGAAATTGATTTAGTTGAGAATTCAAAATTTGATAAGACTGATAACCCATTAAAAAACGCACCTCATACTTATATAGAATTATCATCTAATGAGTGGTCTCACAAATATTCTCGTGAAGAGGCAGCTTTTCCAAATGAGTATGTAAAATATAATAAGTTTTGGGCTCCAGTTGCAAGAGTAGATAACGTATACGGAGATAGAAATCTTGTATGTTCTTGTCCATCAATTAAAGATTACAAAGATGAAGCTGCATAATTTCTTCAAATGAAAATAGCAGTAATTGGATCTGGTATTTCTGGACTTTCGGCAGCATATTATCTATCAAAAAAATTTGATGTTGATTTATTCGAGCAAGAGGATCATTTTGGTGGCCATTCCTATACTTTTGATATTAAAGAAATAGATAAGACTATCCCAGTCGATTTAGGTTTTATTGTATTTAATAAGCAAACCTATCCAAATTTAATTAAATTTTTTAAGGAATTAGATATACCATTCGAGAAAAGCGATATGTCTTTCTCAGTATCAATTAAAAATACCAGTGTAGAGTATGGAGGAAAAGGATTAAATGCAATATTTTCAAATAGATCCAATCTTGTAAATTATAAATTCATAAAAATGATTAGTGAGATAATTAAATTTTATAAAACTGCTCCTGATTTATTAAATAACAATAAAATTGAAAATGATAATCTAGGATCTTTTTTAAACAAAACGAAATTATCTAAATATTTTATAGACTATCATTTGATACCGATGGTATCAGCTATTTGGTCTATGCCGTTCAATAAAGCGAAAGAGATGCCGCTTAAACTTTTTTTAAATTTTTTTATTAATCACGGTTTGTTCAAATTAAAAAACAGACCACAATGGTATACAGTAAGTAATAGAAGCAGAACTTACGTAAAAAAAGTCACAGAAAATATTAGTGGAGAGGTATTTAAAAACTATAAAGTTAAAAAGATAACTAGAAGCGATACTAATGTAAGAATTTTTATTAATAATGAGTATTTAGATTACGATCATGTAGTTCTTGCAGCACATGCAGACCAAAGTTTAAGAATGATTGATAATCCTACAAGATACGAAAGCAATATGTTAAGTGAATTTAGATATATTACAAATGAAGCATTTTTACACACTGACAAAAATTTTATGCCACAAAAAATGAGAGCATGGTCGAGCTGGAACTCAATTACATTAAATAAAAAAACTTGTGTAACATATTGGTTAAATAAATTACAAAATTTAGATTACAAAAAGAATTATTTTTTAACATTGAACCCGATCCAAAAAATTGAACAAAATAAAGTAATAAAAAAAATTATTTTTACACATCCTTTTTTAAACTCAAAGAATACTAATATTCAGAAAGATTTACACAAACTTCAAGGTGTAAAAAGAACTTGGTTTTGTGGAAGCTATTTTGGTTATGGTTTTCATGAAGATGGATTGAAATCTTCGATAAAACTTTTAAAAGACTTTAAATCATAATGAATTCATGTATTTATAATGGAATTGTAACTCATACTAGGGCTAAACCAGTAAAGCACGTTTTACAATATAACACATTTTCAATTTTAATTGATCTTGATGAAATAGATGTTTTAGACAACTTAATTAAAATTTTTTCATATAATAAATTTAACATTTTTAGTTTTTACGATAAAGATCATGGAGAAAGAGATGGAACCTGTTTAAAAAAATGGGTTTTAGATAAGTTAAAAAAAATTAATATTTTAAATATAAGTAGAATAAAACTTTTATGTTACCCAAGGATATTTGGATATGTTTTTAATCCGTTAAGTATTTTTTATTGTTACGAAAATAATAAATTAAAAGCTATATTATATGAAGTTAAAAACACTTTTAATGAACAACATACATATATTTTTAAAATTAAAAGCAATGAAGAAATTAATCTAAAATGTAAAAAAAAATTTTATGTCTCTCCGTTCATAGACATGGAAACATATTACAATTTTAAGTTGATTAATCCTGGTAAACACTTGTCAGTTTTAATTAAACAAACAGATGATGATGGAACCGTTTTAACTGCAACCCAAACTGGAATTAAGAAAGACTTTTCATTTAAACAATTGCTAATAAATTTTTTTAAATACCCGTTAATGACTTTGAAGATAATTGTTTCGATACATTTTGAAGCATTACTATTATGGAAAAAAGGTGCAAAATATAGGGGAAGACAAAGAAAAATTAAAAATAACTTAAGTTACGAGGACTATTAATGAGTTTTATTAAAATCTCAGAAAAATTTGTATTAAATAAGTTAAAAAATATTAAACACGGTAATCTTAGATTGGTTAACTATGATGGTAAGGTTTATCATTTTGGAGAACTAGAAAATAAATTAACAGCTGATATTAAGATAAATAATCAAAAATTTTTCTTTAAATTAATTTTAGGTGGTAGTTCAGCATTAGGTGAAGCTTATATAAGTGAAGATTTTAACACATCAAGTTTAACAAATTTAATTGAACTGACTGCACGAAATATTAAAATTATTTACAAGTTTTCAGGTAGTTTAAAATTACAAAATATTAAAAATTTTCTCAGAAACATTTTTGCATCAAATACAAAATCTAAAAGTTTAAAATATATATCAAAACATTATGACCTAGGTAATGATTTTTTTTCTTTATGGTTAGATAATTCTCTAACATACTCTAGTGGAATTTTTAAAAAACAAAATGATAGTTTAGAAAATGCACAAAAAAATAAATTTCAAAATCTAATAAATATATTAAACGTTAAAAGGGGCAATAAAGTTTTAGAGATAGGATGTGGTTGGGGAGGTTTTTCAGAATTTTTTGCAAAGAACTATGATGTCACTATTGATTGTATTACTATTTCTAAAAAGCAATTTGAATTTACAAAAAAAAAGATTTTTAATTCTGGCCTCAACAATAAAGTAAATGTAAAATTTTTGGATTATAGAGATTTAAAAGACACATACGATAACATAGTTTCAATCGAGATGATTGAAGCAGTTGGTGAAAAATATTTAGATCAATATTTTCATACAATAAAACGTTCTCTTAAAAATAACGGAACAGCAGCAATACAAGGGATAGTAATTAGAGATGATTTATTTGATAGATATAAAAGAAGTGAAGACTTCATACAAAAATATATTTTTCCAGGCGGTTTCCTTCCATCAGTAAAATTTATGAGTCAACTAATAGAAAAAAATAATATAAATTTGAAAAAGATTGAGTCTTATTCAGAAGATTACGCGAAAACATTATCGATTTGGAAAAACAATTTTTTTAATGCTTGGGGCAATATTTCCCCTTTAGGATTTGATGATTATTTTAAAAGAATGTGGGAGTTTTATTTGTCTTATTGTGAAGCTGGATTCAAAGCGAAAAATATAGACTTGATTCAACTGTCTATGTCTAATAGATAATCCAAATGTATAAAACTTTAACTTTAATTTTATTTTTTTTTTTAACAGGATGCGTAAATAATATGAAACCTTCAGATTTTAAAGATCAAGAACCACGTTTAATAATTGAAAATTTTTTGTCAGGCAAAGTAAAAGCTTGGGGAATTTTACAAAATAGATCGGGAAAAGTAATTAGACAGTTTTCTGCTGACTTAAATGGCAAATGGGATGGCAAACAACTAATACTAGATGAAAAATTTATTTGGTCGGATGGTGAAATTCAGACAAGAAAGTGGACAATTAATAAATTAAATGAAAATAGATACGAAGGTGAAGCGAGTGATGTTGCGGGTAAAGCAATAGGTTATTCTTATGGTCCAGCTTTTAAATTTGAATATGTTTTATTAATACCGATAAAAGGTAAGCAAATTAAAATAAAATTTGATGATTGGATATTTAAACAAGATGATAAAATTGCTATTAATAGAGCTAAGATGACAAAATTTGGTTTTACAGTTGGTGAATTAACTGTAATGTTTTCAAAGGAGTAAATATATGATTCATAAATTAAAAAATTGGATGATAGATAGTGCAAACATAATGTTTGATGACTCAAAATCAGATTTAAGAAGTTTACCAAAAACAGTTCGATTACAAATTTTAATAGTTCTGTCCTTTATTTGGTCAACAGTTTTTAGTTTATATGTTTTTAGTTTAACAACGTTCATTTGGGGATGGGCAGGGGTAGTTATGGCTCATATTGGGTTAATTATTGCCATATATATTACATTTAAATTTTTTCATAAGGCGCAAAAAGAAAGAAGAAGTGTTTTTGAAACAGGTAATTACAATCCAGCTAAAATTTTTGTCGTATTTTTTTTGGTATTCTTTATTTTTATTTTTACAAAAGGTGTAGAAGTACTGACTAAGACAAATTCTTATTCAATAAAATACGATGGTCCTAAAAAGACAACTTTAGAACGTATAAAAGAATTCGTGGACAAGTAAATGTATAATAATATAATTTAAATTATGTTTGAACTTCCAAAACTAGATTATTCTAAATCGGCTTTATCTCCAATAATGTCTGAACAAACATTAGATCTACACCATGGAAAACATCACCAAACCTATATTACTAATCTGAATAATTTTATTAAAAGTTCTGACTATGAAAAATTATCTTTAGAAGAGATTATAAAAAAATCATCTACAGAGAAAAAAGCAGGTATATTCAATAATGCAAGTCAACATTGGAATCATATTCAATTTTGGAAGTGCATGAAACCAAATGGTGGTGGAAAAATTCCATCTAAACTTGAGGATAGAATTAAAAATGATTTTGGGAGTTTTGAAAAATTTAGAGAAGATTTTATTAATGCAGGCACAACTCAATTTGGCTCAGGGTGGTGCTGGCTTTCAATAAAGGACGATAAATTAATTGTTACTAAAACACCAAATGCAGAGAATCCACTTATTAATGACATGAAACCAATACTGGGTTGTGATGTGTGGGAGCACTCATATTATTTAGATTATAAAAATAAAAGGCCGGTTTATTTAGAAAATTTTTTTGATAAATTAATTAATTGGGACTTCGTCGATTCTAATCTTTAAAGAACAGTTTCAAAACCCTCAAAATTAGGATGACCAAGATATAAATCTTGATGTTGACCAGCATTTTTATGCGCTAATCTGAAAGCTTCAGACTTGGTCCAATTTATAAAATCATTCTTAGAATTCCAAATGCTATGAGACGCATAAAGAGTATGATCTTCTTTTTTTTCTCCTTTGACTAGATTGAATTTTTTAAATCCTGGTACATTTTCTAAATGAGTTTCTCTATTTTTCCAAACATCCTCAAAATCTTTTTCTTTACCAAGAACTATCTTAAATCTATTCATTGCTATATACATATTAAAATATTTTCCCTATTCCTAAAGTCGCAGCACCAATTACTACGAGCCATAATAGTCCTTTTATTAAAAAGAAATAAAATCCGCCAACTAATAAATTTTTATAAATTTTTTTTTTCATTCGATGATATTACTTATCTAAATATTATATTCTCTATCACTTTTTGTCACAAAGTTAGCGTTTAACTAATTTATCTACTAAAAAAAGATAGATTTTATAAGGTAAAATTCTCAAAAATTTAAGGGTTATAGTCAATCCTTTAGGAAAGTGAATTTCAAAAGCTTTACTTTTTGTTAACCCATTAAATATTTTATCAGCTGCGTAATCTACTGTTTTAAGAAACGGCATTGAAAATTCATTTTTGTCAGTTAATGGAGTTTTTATAAAGCCAGGCGATACGATTGAAACTCTCACATTGAATTTTTTAAAATCAAAATAGATGCTTTCGCAAAAATTAGTCAATGCAGCTTTAGATGGACCATATCCACTTGAATTAGGTAAACCCCTATAACCTGCAATCGATGATACGATTGAGATATGGCCGGATTTCTTGTTTTTAAAATATTCTTCAACAGCTTTTACACAGTCAATTACTCCAAAAAAATTTACTTTCATGACGTACTGTATTTTATCAGCATCTATTTTTTGTTCATCCTTTGGCTCATAAGTACCGCTGGAAAAAAGGCAAATATCTATGTTACCAAATTCATTGATAATATTTTTAAATACATTGTTAATTTGTCCTCTGTCAGTAACATCAAGTGGATAAGATACTATATTTTCATTTTTAGATAATTCTTGTAGTATTTCTTTTCTTCTAGCGGATACAGCAACTTTCCAACCCTCAGCGGCGAATTTTAGTGCAACCGCTTTTCCAATACCGCTACTTGCACCCGTTATCCATATTTTTTTCTGATTTTCAGACATAATTTAGTTATATATTATTTTATGACTAAGAATAAATATTTATCTTTAGCTTTAATATTGACTATAACTTTCAGTGCCTCTTTAATAGGTGGTTTTATTACGTCTTACAATAAAGAACCTTGGTATTCTCAAATAATTTTACCTAGTTTTAATCCTCCTAGCTGGGTTTTTGGACCGATATGGTCGATGTTATATTTTATGATGTCTATAGGTGCTTGGCTAACTTGGATTAATAATTTTAATAAAAAACAATTGAATATTTATTTTGTACATATATTTTTTAATGCTACTTGGAGCATAATTTTTTTTGGTTTTCATAGAATAGATTTAGCTTTATTGAATCTTATCATCATTTTGTTATTTATTTTGATCTTGATGAAAATTTATTTTACAGAAAGTAAAATAAGTTTTTATTTGTTTATTCCTTATCTTGTTTGGAGCAGTTATGCTCTAGTGTTGAATACTACAATTTTTTTATTAAATTAGATGTTTATTGAACAATTTTTACAAATTATTTATGTCTTTTTTAACAAGTTAGGTTATAAAAAGTGATGAAACAAAAAAAGGCGTCTATTTTTCTAAAAAAATTGCCAAAACTATTAAATAAATTTTACATAAGTAGATTACAATCATCTATAAAAATTAAAAGTAAGTCTAAAAAAATTTATAATCCTGTTACTAGTCTTGACCGAGCTTTTGAAAAATTTATAAGAACTAAAATCAATAAATCTTTTCCTAATGATGGAGTTACAGGTGAAGAATTTAAAAATAAAATTTCAAATAATAATTTTTGCTGGTCTATTGATCCTATTGATGGGACAAAAGCGTTTGTTTCTGGGATTCCTACTTGGTCGAACTTGGTAGGATTGTCAAATTATAACGAGTCAATAATTGGACTTGCTAATTTTCCAGAGCTTAAACGATTTTATTTAAGTATTGATAATAATTCATACATTTATGATAATTTTAAAAAAAAAAAGATTAAAACATTGAATAATACTAATTTAGATAAAATAAAAATTATAAGTAATTTCCATGGATTATTAAATTATAAAAAAAATAAATTACAAAAAAGATTTGCTAACTCAATTATCTTTCATAGTTTTGATGCTTTAAGTTATTGCCTACTAGCTGAGGGAAAGTTAGATGCAGTAATTGAAACTAATTTAAAATCTTATGATATTATACCATTAATTCCGATTATTAAAAATGCAGGAGGATGTATTTCTGACTGGGATAATAATAATGCAGAAAAAGGAGGAAATATTTTAGCAACATCTAATAAGAAACTTCATGATAAAATTATAAGGTTGTTAAAAAATTTATAAATATGATTAATTTATTTTTTTCGAGAGTTTTGAGAGCTATAAAAATTGACGTTGATTTGTATGAGGAAGTTGAAAAAGATAAAAATGCGACAATCCAAGCTGCGATTGTAGTAGTATTATCTAGTTTAGCAGCAGGGGTGGGTGCATTACAATTAGGCGTATCTAATTTTTTATTAGCACCTGCCTTATCATTAATAGGTTGGTATGTTTGGTCGTATTTAGTTTATTTTGTAGGGGTAAAAATTTTTAAAGATGCAAAAACAAGCGCTGATCATGGAGAGTTACTAAGAACAATAGGTTTTGCACAAGCTCCAGGTTTAATAAGAGTGTTTGGTGTTACACCAGATTTAATGATAGTGACTTTTATTGGTTCAGGATTATGGATATTGGCTTGTATGGTTGTAGCTGTAAAATCTGCTCTAGATTATGAAAGTTTATTGAAATCACTTGGAGTAGTAGTGGTAGCCTGGATATTTCAAGTAATTTTTTTATTTTTTATGTTGGTTTTATCTAATTCGTTTTAAACGGGAAAAATTGTTTTTGAAAGTTTACAACTATCGCATAATTTATACCCAGTCATAATAAGATTATTTTTCACACTTTCATCCTCATTTTTACACTCTTCACATACAATATCATCATACTCCGCCATATAGGACAACATACACCTTTTATTATTTAAAATCTATTCTAGAATTAATCATGAAAAAAATTCTTTTAGTTTTTTTTATCCCAATGTGTCTTTTTTTTGAAAAGCAAGCTTTGTCGGGGGAACTTAAAGTGAGTATAGGAAATTCTAATATTTACAAAAAAGCTTATTTCGCCGGTGGATGTTTTTGGTGTATGGAAGAATCTTTCGATAAGATTAATGGAGTGGTAAAATCTACTTCAGGATATTCTGGAGGTCATTTAAAAAACCCCACTTACAAGGATGTCATATACAAAGATACAGGTCATGTTGAAGCTATAGAAATTGTTTATGATCCTAAAAAAACATCTTATCAAAAACTTTTAAATGTGTTCTGGAAAAATATAGATCCTTTTGACAAATATGGTCAATTTTGTGATAAAGGAAAAAGTTATAGGTCAGTAGTTTTTTATGAAAATAAAAAACAAAAAAATATTATTGATGGTTCAATTAAAAACGTAGAAAAAAAGCTTAACGGTGAAGTGGTAACATTAGTTTGGAAATTTGAAAAATTTTATGAAGCAGAAGATTATCATCAGGACTATTATCAAAAAAATTTTTTAAGATATTTGACTTATAAAAAAGCATGTCAAAGAGAAGAGGTTTTAGAAAAGATATGGAATTAAGAAAGATAATAATTTTTATATTTTTTTTTACTTTTACAAGTCAAGTTAAAGCTGAATTTATAAAACCAAACGAATTGTTAGATCCTTATGAAGTGATAAAAATTCAACTTGAAGCATTGAAGAATAATAATAAAAAAGACGAGGGAATAAAACAAACGTGGTTATTCGCACACCCAGATAATAAAAAAGCAACTGGACCATATCCTAGATTCCGAATTATGTTGTATGGTCAACAATATAGACATCTTATTAATCATTCATCTCATAAGATTAAATTAATTACTAACAGCCCAAACACTTATGTTTACAGGGTTGAAATTTTGACTGATGAAAAAAAATTGTTTTTTTATGAATGGCATGTTCAAAAAGGGAGTGATGATAATTGTAAAAAATGTTGGTTTACATCAGCAGTATCTCAACCAGTGGATCAAGGTAATACGATTTGAAGCGCCCTCCTTTTATTTACAGATATTTAATAGTTGGTTGCATATTAGTAGTGCCACCAATTTTGAGCGCTCATTACGGATCCATTTATCTTGGCAGAGAGACAGGCGTACTGTTAGGATTTTGTGTTGGAATAATATCAGTAACTTTTGCTTGTTGGAAATTATATATCGATGATTGGAGAGATGACGAAGATTAATGCAATTTATAACCTCTAGATTAGCTGCTTTAGATAGACTTAAAAAATTTATAGAAGGCGACATTTCAAATTATAATTCAAAAAGAAATTTTGATTATGGTGTGAACAACAGAAGAAATGTTTCATGTTTATCACCTTATATTACTCATAGATTAATCACAGAATATGAAACTACTAAACTTGTTTTATTAAAACACCCATTTCAAAAAGTTGATAAATTTATTCAAGAAATATTTTGGCGAGTTTATTGGAAAGGTTGGCTAGAAATGAGGCCTAGTGTTTGGACGGATTTTATTGAAGACATTAATATGATTGAAGAAGATGAGAAGTATATTAAAGCAATAAATGGTGAAACAGAAATTGAATGCTTTAATGACTGGGTAAATGAATTAAAAAATTTTAATTATTTACATAATCACACTAGAATGCTTTTTGCCAGTATTTGGATATTTACTCTAGGTTTACCTTGGCAAAAGGGAGCAGAATTTTTTATGAAACATTTGTATGATGGAGATGCAGCTTCAAATACTTTAAGTTGGCGTTGGGTCGCTGGGCTACAAACGAGAGGCAAGCACTATGTTGCTCAAGCTTGGAATATAAATAAATTTACAAATAATAGATACAAAAATATGCAGCTTAATGAAAGTGCATTACCTATTATAGATAAAAGAGAATATAAAATTAAGCCAATTAAAATTAATAAAAGCGATGCATTAAATAAAGCACTGATACTCTTTGAAAATGACTTATGTATAGAAACTTTAAATCTTAAAAATTATAGTGAGATATTTTGTATTCTTTTAAGTAATAAAAAAAGAAAAATACAAATAGACGATAAAGTTTTAAATTATAAAAAAAAATTAATTGAAGATCAGGTAATTAGACATAAAAAGATTAAATTAATTGATGAAAAATTATTAGAGGAAAAACTTGTTTCTGTGAAAAGTTTTGATGTTATTTACCCATCAGTTGGTGAAAATTTATCGTATCTAAAAAATTTAAGAAAAAATAATGATCTAAACCTCAATTATATTACAAGAGAAGGTGACGAATATTGCTGGCAATTTTCAACCAAGGGATATTTTAATTTTAAATCGCACATTCCAAAGATCTTTCAAAAATTAAAATTATCTATTTAAACTTGAGCATTTTTTAGAGCAATATTTTACTTTATCCCAATTCAGTCTCCACTTTTTTCTCCATGAAAAATGTCTTTTACAAATAGGACACACTTTTTTAGGAAGATTATTTTTTTTTATCACTTAAGAAGATGTTTATTCTTAATAAATAAAAAGTAAGCTGCTATCTCATAAAAAATATTTAATAAAAAAAACAATGGTTTAAATTTAAAAATTTTATATAAAAAATTATACTTAGGTATGTTTTTCCATATAATCAAAAAAACTTCGGCTCCTTCAATTAATTTTCCATCTTGTATAATATGCATTCTTCTTAAAAGTTGTCTGTAAGACTTTGAGGTTATTTTTTGTGCCTCAAGGTTATTTGTTACATCCACCCATTCAATTTTACTATCACTATATTTTTTGTAATGATTTATTTCAGCTCTACAAATATTACATGAATTATTAAAAAAAACCTTAACCATTCGTATTTTCTTTTATAAAAGAATTAGCAGCTTTAAAAATTCTTAGCTTTCTCTCTTTGTTCATTTTTTCTAATATTCTTACCATCATGGCCAAACGAGGATTTTTTAGGAAGAATTTTTTATGTCTGTCAATGAATCTCCAATATAATCCATCCATAACATCACACCAAGGTCCCTTTTTAAAATGCATCATTTTTAAAAAATAACTTGAACCACAAATGTAAGGTTTAGTTGCAAAAATTCCACCATCACTAAATAATCCCATACCATAAACGTTTGGTGCCATAACCCAATCAGATGAGTCAACAAACATCTCCATAAACCATTTGTAAACTTGTTTAGGATTTATTTCACAAAGATTCATTATGTTAGCTAAAATCATTAATCTTTCAATATGATGAGACCAACCATAATCTTTTGCATTGTTAATTGCAAAATCTAATGGATCCAAACCAGTTGTCCCATTATACCAAGAATTCTTTAATTTTCTTTTGTGATTAAAAAAGTTTGTATTTTCAAGTCTCTGATCATAATTTTGATAAATTCCTCTCATGAATTCTCTCCATCCAATTATTTGCCTAATGTATCCCTCAAGTGAGTTTATAGGTATCTTGGTTTCAATTTTTTTTACTTTAGAAATTATTTCTTCAGGAGTAATCATACCAAGATTAATTAAAGGACTCAAAGCACTGTGAAAAACTGTATTAGATCTATCAGTTACGGCATCTTCATAGTCACCAAATAATTTAATTCTTTCTTTTAAAAATTCATCAAGCCACTTATGTGAATCTTTTCTGGTAGTAGGAAACCAAAAATGATTGGTATCTCCTGGGTGATTTTTAAAATTTGACTGAATAAATTTTTCTAATTTTATTGTATTGTTTGTTTTTTTGACCTTTGAAATTTTGGGTATTTTGATTGCATCAGAAATTTTTTTTCTATTGTCTTCATCGTAGCTCCACTTATTTCCCTTAGGCGTTCCATCTCTATTCATTAGTAAATTCATTTTAATTCTCACAATTTTATAAAAATTAGCCATAAAAGGCCTTTTATTTTTTGAGAGATATTTCTTAAATTCATTTCTATCAATTAAAAACATAGGTGATTTTACTTGATTAACTTTTAACGAAAATTTTTTACATAAACTAATAATTTTTTTTTCAAAAAATTTATCCTCAATTTCAAAAAAAGAAATTTCTTTAATTTTTTTTTCTTTTATTATTTTCTCAAGTTTTTTTGTGTATGGGATTTTAAAATCTTTGTTTAAATCTTTATAAACTAAATTAAAGTTTTTTGATATTAGCTCATCTTTAAACGATCTCATTGATGATAAGAACAGTAAAATCTTAAGTTTATGATGTCTTTCAAAAGTGCACAATTCGTAGTCTTCTGCCATGAAAAAAATATGGTCCTTAAAATTTACAAGATATTTAGTGTGAAATAGTTGATTTCCTAAAATTAAAAATAGCTTCATAACTCCTAAATTATAGAATTTTGAGGGGAATTACACGCGGCATTATTTGCCTGTTTATTTTAGCTATTAATGCTAAATAACACTAATGAAAAAACTAATATTAGGTGCTACTGGATCAATTGGATCTTCACTGGCTAAAAAGGTAGTCGCTGATGGCGGCGAGGTTCATCTTGTTGGAAGAGAAGAAACTGCTCTTAGCGCTTTAGCATCCGAATTAAATTCAACTTTTACTACTTGTGATGTATTAGAAGAAAGTTTTGCAGATAAGATATTTAATGATCTCGGAGACACTCCTATAAACGGTCTAGCATATTGTGTGGGATCTATTGATTTAAAACCAATTAAGATGACAAAAAAAAGTGATTATATGCAATCGTTTAATTTAAATCTAATATCTGCAATTGAAGTAATTAGAAAATTTAGCGATAATTTAAAACAAAATAAAGGATCAATTGTACTATTTTCTACTGTGGCTGTTAGAAGAGGATTTACAAATCACAGTATTGTTGCTTCGTCTAAAGGTGCTATTGAAGGTCTTACAGTTTCCTTGGCAGCAGAATTTGCACCAAACATTAGAGTAAATTGTATTGCGCCAAGTTTGACAAAATCCAAAATTTCAAATTTTTTACTTAAAAATGAAAAAATTGCTGACAGTATTGCAAAAATGCACCCACTAAAAAGATTGGGAGAAGGTAGCGACTCTTCGTCATTTGCAAATTTTTTATTAAGTAATAACAGTTCATGGATAACAGGGCAAATATTTGGTGTTGATGGAGGAAGATCATCTTTAACTTAATTTTGGTATGAAAATTTTTTTTTATATAATTTCTATAATTTTAATTTCAACATATGTTTTTGCAGCTGGAAGTGATAGTAGTTCAGATAGTTCTGTTTCAGATCCTTATAAAGATGCCAAAAATTTAGTAAAGAGAGCTGGAAAATTAGAGAATAAAGATAAAATCGATAAAGCTAAAAAACTTTATGCTCAAGCTTTTAAAAAATTAGAAAAAGCTTATTCATCTGATAAAAATAACCCAGATATTTTAAATTATATGGGTTACACATCGAGAAAAATAGGAAATTTCGATCAAGCTGAAAAATTTTATTTAAGGGGATTAAACATTAAACCAGATCATAATGGTATTAATGAGTATCTTGGTGAATTATACGTTCAAACTAATAGAATAGATAAAGCAAAAGAAAGGTTAGAAGTTTTAAAAAGTTGTAATTGTGAAGAGTTTAAAGAGCTTGAATTAATTATCAAAACTCGCGGTACAAAAGTTTATTAAGATAAATCTAAAGCAAATTTTTTAAGTTTTTCTAAAGGAATTAATTCAAGAGTTTTGATATTTGTTTTTTTTAAATAAATAGAACACGCAATATTTTCCTCTAAAGCTCTTGCATACCAAGTTGCACACAAACACCAGCTATCCCCATCTTTGAGCCCAGGAAAACCAAACTCAGGATGAGGTGTAATTAGATCATTTCCTACTTTTTTTGACCATATTAAAAATTCCTTTGAAACTTTTGCGCATACCGTGTGCACACCTCGATCGTTCTTATCCGTATTACAACATCCATCTCGCAACCAACCAGTTAGCGGATCATTTGAACAAGGTTCCAAAGGTTCACCAAAAACATTTTTTTGTTGTTCTTTGCTCATTAGTAAAATTTTTTATAGTTTAGTTGGGTTAGGCTGATCTTTGTATACTTTTTCTGGATCAAATTTTTTTTCTTTTTCTTTAAATTCTAGTTCTATCTTTTCTGAATTTTCAATTTTACCTAATGGTACAGATCTATAAAAACAAGATTTGTAACCAACATGACAACTCGCACCATTTCCAATATCTACAGTCATCCATAAAGAATCTTGATCATCATCAATTCTTATATCTATAACTTTTTGAACAAAGCCACTTGTTTTTCCTTTGTGCCACAAAGCATTTCTAGACCTACTCCAGTAACAAGCTTCTTTTTTTTCAATTGTTAATTTCAATGCTTCCTCATTCATATAACCATGCATTAAGACTTCACCTGATTTATAATCAGTTGTTACAACTGGAATAAGACCTTTTTCATCGAATTTTGGAGACAGAAATTTACCTTCTTCTACCTCAAAAATACTCTCTCTTTTTTTAAACATGTGCGTAAAATAGTGAAAAAAAGACAAAATAGCAATTTGCATTAATGAAATATGTCCTATAAAAATGGGCGCTATATGAAATTAGTAAAAGATTTAGAAAAAACTAGCCCTAAAAAAGCTGAAGTTACCGACAAACAGGCAGAAGAAGCTTTTAAGTTAATTTTAACTTGGATTGGAGAAGATCCTAATAGAGAGGGCTTGCTAGAAACTCCAAAGAGAGTAGTTAAGGCATTCAAAGAATATTTTAAAGGATACAATCAAGATGCAAGTTCAGACTTATTGAAAACTTTTGGAGATGTTGAGGGTTATGACGATATGGTGGTTGAAAAAAACATTACGTTGGAGAGTCATTGCGAACATCATATGGCTCCAATTATAGGAGTAGCTCATATTGCTTATATACCAAATCAAAAGGTTGTTGGCTTGAGCAAATTAGCAAGAACTGTAGAAGTTTTTTCAAAAAGACTTCAAACGCAAGAAAGACTTACAATGCAAATAGCTAAAACTCTTATGGCAGCCCTTGACGCAAAAGGAGTGGCTGTAACTATTGATGCTGCGCATCAATGTATGACAATGAGAGGTGTAAAAAAGGAAAAAGCTACAACTGTAACAAATTATTATTTAGGTGCTTTTAAAGAAGATCTTAGTTATCAAAATAGATATTTGAGATATATTGCTAAATAAATGTCTAATAAATTTAAAGCTGTTGTAATTGACAATCAAAACGAAAAATTCACTAGAGAGATAAAAGAAATAGATCAAAATGATCTTAAAGACGGAAATGTATTAGTAAAAATAGATTATTCAAGTTTAAACTATAAAGATGCACTTATTCTGAATAACGGTGGAAAAATTGTAAGAAAATTTCCCTTCGTTCCAGGTATAGATTTTTCTGGAAAAGTGGTTGAGAGCGAAGACTCAAAATTTAAAAAAGATGATCATGTAATTTTGACTGGTTTTAGAGTAGGCGAAGCTTACTTTGGAGGTTTCTCACAATTTGCAAAAGTAGAATCGAATTTTTTAATAAAAACTCCCAAAGAATTAGATAATCATAAAGCAATGATGTTAGGCACAGCAGGTTTTACAGCATTACTGTGTGCATTTGCAGTAAAAGCTAGGGAGGATTTATTACTAGGTGAAAAAGTTAAAGATGTTTTGGTCACAGGAGCAACTGGTGGAGTCGGAAGTATTGCAATAATGATTTTATCTAAAATGGGTTACGATGTACATGCTGTGACAGGTAAAAAAGATAAACATGAATACCTTAAAAATCTAGGAGCAAAAAATATTTTAGACAGGAAAGATTTTGAAGGAGAAAGTAAATTACTAGAGAAAGGAATTTGGGATGGAGTTGTAGATACAGTAGGAGGACCCGCTTTAACAAAAATACTTGCCCAAACTAAATCCACAGGAATAGTAGCAGCGTGTGGTAACGCAGGAGGAATTAAAATTAATACAACTGTTATGCCGTTTATAATTAGAGGAGTAAAACTATGGGGAATCGATTCTTCCGCTGCCTCAATAGCGAGAAGAGTTTTTGTTTGGAACGAAGCATCTAAATTAATAGATTTTGAAAAACTTAAAACATTTACTAAAGAATTAACTTTTAAAGAGCTTTTAGAGACTTATCCTAAACTATTAAAGGGTGAATATTTTGGAAGAGCTATAGTAAATCCTAATAAATAATTTATAAATACACTTAATGGATTGGGATAAATTAAAAATATTTCATACTGTTGCTGAGGCTTCAAGTTTTACGAAGGCATCTACGATATTAAACTTAAGCCAATCAGCTATAAGTAGGCAAATTCAATCTTTAGAAAGTGATTTAAAAGTTCAACTTTTTGAACGTCATGCGAGAGGTTTGGTATTAACCGAAAACGGGGAATATCTTTTTAAGTCAGCACATGAAGTGATAACAAAACTTAAGGATGTAGAGTCTAATTTAATCGGACATAAAGATAAATTAAACGGTAAATTAATAGTAACTACCGTTGTTAGTTTTGGGACAACATGGCTTACTCCTAGAATTAAAGAATTTATGGATCTTCATCCAGAAATAGAAATAGAATTAATATTTGAT
Source organism: Pelagibacteraceae bacterium AG-325-J13 (assembly GCA_003282835.1). Classification (GTDB taxonomy): domain Bacteria; phylum Pseudomonadota; class Alphaproteobacteria; order Pelagibacterales; family Pelagibacteraceae; genus Pelagilacustribacter. The sequence goes on from QBYL01000001.1 coordinate 341,270, forward strand.
GATAAAGAACTTGATTTAGCTACGCGTCAAGCAGATGTGGCTATTCGAATGAGAAGACCTAAACAATTAAATTTGATACAAAAAAAATTTGTTGATTTTAATTATCATATTTATGGGTCAATTGATTATCTTGAAAAACACGGTTATCCAAAATCCTTAAAGGATCTAGATAAACATAAATTTATTACTTATGGTAAAGGAACCCCTTCACCAGTATACAATCCTGATTGGGTTTTGAAAATTGGAGCAAAAGATGGAAAAAAAAGAAAATCATTAATGAAAGTAAACAGTGTATACGGATTATTGTTGGCTGTTCAAAGTGGAGTCGGCTTAGCAGCTTTACCAGATTATATAGCACATAATAAAAGTGGTATTGCTAAAGTTTTACCAAATGACCCAGGAAAACCAACCGAGACTCATTTTGTATATCCTGCCTCTTTAAAGAACAATGCAAGATTAGTAGCTTTTAGAAATTTTTTATTTAGCAAGGTTAATGAATGGAAATTTTAAACTTTATAATCCCTTTTATAATTTTGCTGACAATAGTTGTTTTTGTTCATGAATACGGCCATTATTATTTTGCAAAAAGATACGGCGTAGGTATTACTGATTTTTCAATTGGTTTTGGAAAGGAAATTTTTGGTTATAATGACAAATCAGGAACTAGATGGAAATTCTGTGCAATTCCTTTAGGTGGGTATGTTAAGTTTTTTGGTGATAGAAATGTATTCAGTCAAGCTGAACAAGAAGAATTGCTGAAACAATATAATAAAGAGGATAGAGACAAACTTTTTGTTACAAAACCTATATATCAACGATCGTTAATAGTTTTTGCAGGACCTTTGGCAAATTTTTTATTAGCCATATTGATTTTTGTATTTATCTATATGTTTGTTGGAAAAGATTTTACCCCAGCACAAATAAATGAAGTTCAGGAAAATAGTCCAGCTCACACTGCTGGTATTAAAAGTGGTGATATAATTATTTCAATTAATGATAAAAAAGTTAATAGTATTTTAGAAGTCTCAACATTTATCAACACATCTTCGACTGAAAGCATAAATATTCAGATAGAAAGAAATGACAAAAAAATGAACTTTAGTGTAATTCCACAAATAATCAAAAGTGAAGATTCTTTGGGTAATAAGATGAATAAAAAAATTATAGGGATTAAGATTATTCCATTAAACAATGAGCTCAAAAAAGAGAAACTAGGCCCAGCTACAGCTATATTTTATGCTATAAAAGAAACGTGGTTTGTTACTCAAGCTTCGTTCGACTTTGTAGTTTCGTTATTTAAGGGCAAAGGAGATACCACTCAACTAGGTGGACCAATAAAGATTGCTAAAATTACTGGTCAAGTTGCCCAGCATGGTTTCATAGCATTTTTGAGTATTATGGCATACATTTCAATAAGCTTAGGTTTTATTAATCTTTTTCCTATTCCAATGCTAGATGGCGGACATTTAATGTTTTATGCCTTTGAGAAAATTTTAGGAAGGCCTTTAACTCAAAGAACTCAGGAAGGTTTTTTCCGAATCGGGCTTTTTTTGCTGGTTTTTCTAATGTTATTTACAACAATTAATGATTTAAAAGATTTAGGTCTTTTTTAGAACATTTTAGCCTTCAAAAAACCCAACAAAATCAACATTTTTTGTACTACAATATATAGTGTTAATATATATATGTAATACTAAAAAATTGTTGATTTTATTGGGAAATTGTTGAAATTCAATATTAACCATAAGGGGCATAAATGAACAAAAAACAACTAGTAGCTAAAATATCGTCCACATTGGGTCAAAGTAAAGCTGACGCTGAGAGAACTTTTGACTCGATTACGACAATTATTCTGGATGCGCTTAAAAATGACGATACTGTTAAAATAGCTGGTTTTGGAACTTATAAAGTAGCCAAAAGAAAAGCTAGAGTGGGCAGAAATCCAAGAACTGGAGAGTCAATTCAAATTGGTGCATCTCAAAAAGTTAAGTTTTTACCTGCTAAAAGCTTAAAAGAAATGTTTAATAGATAAACACTATTTTTAGCCCTTATTTAATTTTTTGAATAAGGGCTAAAGTACTTGCAAAAACTGCATAGCTAAAATTAAGATATTTCAATTCTAATTCAATTTTTTAAAAACTATAAAACACTCTTCAAACAACAAGGGAGTTTTATGAAAAAATACTTAGGTTACTTTTTTGCAGGTACCGCAGCTTATTTTGCGTTTGCAGGTCTGGGCTATGCCGAGACTACAGTATCAGCAGAAACACAATACATATTCAATACCCTATTATTTTTAATGTCAGGTTTCTTGGTCATGTGGATGGCCGCCGGATTTACAATGTTAGAGTCAGGTTTAGTAACATCGAAATCCGTTTCAGCAATCTGTGCAAAAAATATAGGTCTTTATTCAATCGCCGGAATTATGTTCTGGTTGGTTGGTTACAATTTAGCTTATGGTATTCCAGAAGGTGGATATATTGGAACATTTACACCTTGGAGCGACGCGTCTGCCGTAGATACAGGTTATTCTGATGGATCAGACTGGTTTTTCCAAATGGTGTTCTGTGCAACAACAATGTCTATTGTATCGGGTACATTAGCTGAAAGAATTAAGATTTGGCCGTTTTTCTTATTCGCGGCAATTTTAACAGGTATAATTTATCCAATCGAAATGGGTTGGCAGTGGGGCGGTGGCTGGTTATCAGCCGCAGGTTTTTCTGACTTTGCAGGTTCAACACTAGTACACGCAGCAGGTGGAGCAGCTGCTCTAGCTGGAGCAATTATATTAGGTGCAAGAACTGGAAGATTTAGTAGTAGTGGTGGTGTAAAAGCTATGACACCATTTGCTGCTTCTTCAATCCCATTAGCAACTTTAGGAGTATTCATACTTTGGTTAGGTTGGTTCGGATTTAATGGTGGATCACAATTAGCTGCTGGAACATTTGAAGATGTTTCATCTGTTGCTACTATTTACATTAATACTAACTTAGCTGCAGGTGGTGGAGTATTAGCTGCTGCAACTATTTCAAGATTAATTGGTGGTAAAACAGATGTAGTAATGATGCTTAATGGTGCGATCGCTGGTCTTGTAGGAATTACTGCAGAACCACTAACACCAAGTCCGTTAGCTGCAATCTTTATTGGAGCAATAGCAGGAATATTAATGTACTTCTCAACGAAACTATTGTTCAAATTGAAAATTGACGACGTAGTAGGTGCAATACCAGCTCACTTAGTGGCGGGTGTATGGGGTACATTAGCAGTGCCATTAACAAATGGTGATGTTTCTTTTGGAGCACAATTCATAGGAACAATTTCAGTTGTTGTATTCGTATTTGTAGTCTCACTAATTGTTTTCCAAATTATGAAAAATACTGTTGGATTAAGAATTAGTAAAGAAGCTGAAAAACTAGGAACTGACAAAGCAGAAGTTGGTGTAATAGCTTACGGTATAAGAGACTAAAAAAAACAATTAGCTTATCTCCTCCCTCGTTTAAGGAGAAATATTAAGGCTCGGGACCCTTTCCCGAGCCTTATTTATTTTCGTCCCATAGTTTTTTTAAATCTATGTTTGGAGAAACACCAAACACTGAATTAATGTTAGCACAATGATAGGCTAAAGATGGAATCGGGGATAAACACGGATTTTTTTTATAAATCTTATGCAGTGGTTCCTCCCATGGATCTACCCATTCTTTACCCATCTTCTCAATAATATGGAAGTTTTCATCAATTAGTTTTTTACTTGTCATAAAGGTAACTAAACTTTCAGAAACTAGTCTCCAGTGTTTTCTTTCTCCTAAATAGATCTTAGTCGCTTCATTTTTATTATATAAATAAGGGTAATCAGCTGGCAGCAAAACTATTTCACTTCTAAATATAGTAGCAAATTTTTCATAACTATAAATCATTTCGGTAATAGTATCTTTTGAATGAATATAGTCATCTTCAACAAAATAAATTAAGTCATCATCGTTTTCTTTAGCTAACATTAAAGAAGTATAAAAATTTGCCATATTTGCGAATTTTGCTTTGGAATAACCTGGAGTTATTTTGGTTTCAAAATTTTTTAGATTTACAGGTAAAAACTTATATTCAATATTTGATTTTTTAAGAATGTCTTTAATTATTGTTGTATCATTATTTGGTGAATTGGTATCAGTAACAATAATACTAAATTTAATATTATCTAAGGACTTTTTAGCCACTTCAACAGACTTTAAAACTGATTTTAAAGTTCTAAAAGTATACTCGTTTTTATTTTGATCAAAAAGTCTTTTTTTATTTTGATCCATTATTAGCTCTGAAGTGCAAGTTCGCAAAATAATTTTTAAAGAATTAACTTTTCTTTTAATATCAAGTTTGCCAAATGGTATCGTAATTGATTTTTTTCCTTGTTCACTTAAAGTTTCTCCTAAATTTTTGTCTAACGTAGGAGAAGTAAAATTCGCTTGATCAATAATTTCATAACCAAAAATCCTACAAATTTTAATAAAAATTTTCTTCAAAAAACTTGCTTTAATTTTAGTTTCAATTCTTTTCATTATAGGATATGGTATATAATAAATTTTTAGTTACTTCTATGACCATCAAATCATCTCATCAACTTGTTGAAGAAGCTAGTGCAAGTATACAAACATTAAGTGCTGAAGAGGTCTTAAAATTAAAAAAAGATAAGCAAATTAGTCTAATTGATGTGAGGGATATACGAGAGTTGTGGAAAGAGGGAACAGTTGAAAATTCAATCCATATCCCTAGAGGCATGTTGGAATTTTGGCTTGATCCCAATAGTTCATATTATAAGTCAAATAAAATTGAGCATACAAAAAAGATGGTGCTCTTTTGTGCTCTTGGGTTTCGTTCCGCTTTAGCAACAAAAACTTTAGTAGATATGGGATTTAAAAATGTTGCTCATGTTGAAGGTGGTTTCGATGCTTTAAAAAAAGCAGGTCTTACAATTGTTACAAAAGAAAAAAAGTAAATTATTTATTAGATTCGTTTAAAACAAATTCTATTCTATCTTGTCCCCAAAAAATTTTATTATTTGACACAAAGGTCGGTGCACCAAAGATACCTTTTTCATAAGCTTCTGTAGTTTTTTTTCTTAATAAGTCTTTTATCGATGAAGAGGATGATCTAAGAAAAAAAGTCTTTGGATTTACATTTAAATTTTTAAGTACTTTTTGAATAATACTATCGTCGTTCATATTTAGTCCATCTTGCCAAATTGAGTCATATATATTATCGATGTAATAACTTTTAAAATTATCTTCCTCAGCTACAAACACACCCCTCATTAAACCTAAGCTACGTATTGGAAAATAAGAATTAAATTTAAATTTTATATTATTTTTCTCTGCTATTAATTTACAATCTCTAATCATATGTTTTGCTTTAGCTGGTATAAAAGCTGGTGCCTTTATTCCGTGTAAATTGTGAAGACCTCCTAATAAAATTGGCTTATATCGAATTTTGATTGAATGATTTTTTTCAATTTTTTTAATTTCTTTATGAGCTAAAAAAGAATATGGACTTATGAAATCAAAATAAAAGTCAAAAGATTTAATCATTAAGATCTATTTTTTTGGCAAAAAATATTCGCACTAACCAATATAACACAAAACCAATTGGTCCTGTAAAATATGTTAAAATTAATGAAATTATCAAAAAAAATTTTGGTATAGCATATTTTTCAGAGTCTCTAGCGATCCAGGCTCCAATAAATAAACTTATTGCTAAAAAATGGAGCCAAAAAATTAAAAGAAAAGATTCATTAGAAAACATTGTGTAAAGCCCTTCAAGTCCTCTATATAGTTCAAATGCATCTAATATATTGTCATTTAAAAAAATATTATATGCAATCAAAACATAAGCAGCTGATAAAAAAATTGATGGAACAACAGAATGTACAAATATATTAGTTATTATATTTCTTGGGGCTGTTATTAACAATAACCAAAAGGGTATTACTCCCCAGTTAGCTAATAAATAAATATTTTCATAACTTAAAAAATTAAGAAGCTTACTTATCATAAAAAATAATATAATATATTAAAACAATGAATCCCACATCAAATAAAAGTGATTTTGAAGATTTAACGACCAATTTAAAAGATTTAGCATATTCATATCTTGAAAAATATAGTCCTTCTAAACAACAATTAAAAATATTTCTTTTAAAGAAGTACTTATTTAAAATAAAAGGTTCTAAATCAAAAAAAGAAGTCTCTTTAATTATAGATGAAATTATAGCTAATTTAGAAAAGAAAAAATTTCTAAATGACGAATTATACTCTGACTCTAAAGCTAGAATGTTTTTAAGGCGCGGGTATTCTCTAAATAAGATTAATCAATCATTAAGAAATAAGGGTATTGAAAATAAATTCATTGAAAAAAGTATTAATAAAATTAAAGAAGATAAGATAGAACCAGATTTTGTTTCAGCATTAAAGTTATGTAAAAGAAGAAGAATAGGGCCGCTTAGACCAGGAGCTAATCGTGAACTATTTTATAAAAAAGATATGGGTATTTTGGCAAGAGGTGGATTTAATTTCGATTTATCAAAAAGAGTTTTAAATCTAGATTTATCAGAATTTAATAAATTACTTAAGATTATTTGATTTTTTTTTCTTTTCATCTTCAATTAATAGTTCGAGTTTTCTTTTCAGTAAATTTTTAACAATTATAAAAAATAATACTCCAAAGAATGTTACAGATAAAATAATTATCAATATAGTTTTAGTCATTTAAATTATTTGACCTTTTAATTAATATACTTGGATTTTTATAATCTTCTTTACCATATAAAAATTTCTCTCCTTCTAATGTTGTAATTATAGCACCAGCATTTATAGCTACAGCATGACCAGCAGCATAATCCCACTCATTGGCACGTTCTCTAGCAGCATAAATATCATAATCACCAGAAGCTATTGCACAAAATTTGTATGAACTAGCCATCTTAACTATCGAATTAACATTATATTTTTTTAATATATCTAGGATAAAACTTGATGGTTCTTGAACGCTTGATAAAGCAACAATTTTATTTTTAGGTTGTTTTTTTGAGCAACTAATTTTTTTTGTAATATTGTTTTCTATAAGGTAGCTCTCATCTGGGTAATATGAAAAAAATAACTGTTTTTTTTTAGGAGCAGATACTAATCCTAAAACTGGCACTGTGTTTATAACTAACGCTGCATTTAAAGTATACTCATTTTTACCAGCGATATATTCTTTTGTTCCATCAATTGGATCAATAAGCCAAAAAATTTTTTCTTTATTTTTTTTATTTAGATTAACAGTTTCTTCAGAAATAATAGGAATATTTGGTGTTAATTCATTAATTTTTTTTGAAATAATTTCATTTACTCTCAAGTCCCCATTACTAACTGGTGAATTATCATTTTTAATTTCAATTTTCAGCCCTTGATTATAAAGTTCAATAGATTCTTTTGCTGCTTCATTAAAAGTATTGATTAAGCTTTCTGCAATAATTTTTAATTCTGATTTATTCATTTTTAAACTTTTCTAACAATACGATCTTCACATTTACTACCTTTTTTCCAACATTTTCAAAATTAACTGTGACTTTATTATCAATAATTGATTGAATCTGACCTACACCCCAACTTTTTTTAGCGGGATTTATTACATAATCGCCAGGTTCAAAATCAATATGCATTATGGAAAATTCGTTATTAGTATATTATATACTTTAAATAATGAATTCTCTAGGAATTAATAAGGCAAAAAAAGACACAAAAGTTGTTGTTGCGATGTCTGGTGGAGTAGACTCTTCAGTTGTTGCAGCAATAATGAGAGAGGAAGGTTACGATGTTTCGGGTATAACACTTAAATTATATGATACTGCAAAAACCTCGAAAGCTGGGAGACAATGTTGTGCTGGACAAGACATTTTGGACGCAAAAAGAGTAGCTGACAAATTAAATATTAACCATCAAATTTTATACTATCAAAAAAAATTTAGAGTAGAAGTTATAGACTCGTTTATTGACAGTTATGCATCAGGAGAAACACCAATACCTTGTGTACAGTGCAATCAAACTGTAAAATTTAGAGATTTATTTGAGCACGCAAAAAATCTTAAAGCAGACGCACTTGTAACTGGTCACTATGTTTCAAGATTACAAACCAACGGTCATGCTAACATGTATAGAGCAAAAGATAAAAAAAGAGATCAAAGTTATTTTTTATTTAACACATCACAAGATCAGCTTGATTATCTTAGATTTCCATTAGGTGAAATAGATAAATTAGAAACAAGGTCTCTGGCAAAAAAACTAGAATTAAATGTTGCTGATAAACCAGACAGTCAAGATATTTGTTTTGTACCAAATGGAGATTATAGCTCTGTGATAAAGAAATTTAGTCCTCAGTCTTTTAAATCTGGAAATATATTGGATATAGATGGTAATATGATTGGTAAACACGAAGGAATAATTAATTATACAATAGGTCAAAGAAAAGGAATAAGAATATCAAGCGATGAAGCTTTATATGTAGTCAAAATTAATGCAAAAAATAATACAATTGTTGTCGGAAAGAAAGAATTTCTTAATATTAAAAATATAAAGTTAAGAGAATTAAATATACTTGGATCAAAAAATGATTTTGATGAATTAATTAATATAAAAGTAAGATCTACTGGCAGATTGTTAAAAGCAAAAATAAAATTTTCGAATAAGTTTGCTAATGTTGAAATATTAGATCAAGAAACTGGTATTTCTCCTGGCCAAGCATGTGTATTTTATAAAAAAGATGATCATGGGGATAAGATTCTAGGGGGCGGTTGGATCGATGAAACGTTCAACTAAATTTATCCACTATATTAACAGGTGTTTTTTTATATCGTATTAAGTGATACTAAAATTTGAAGAATATGATTTAATTAAATTAATTAAGAGGCAACTCTTAACTGGCCAATTGAGGAAAAACCGAGAGGTTCAAGCTCAAGGGGCAGAAAGGTGGACCTAGTAGCGCTAGAATAGTCCATCGGGATGGCTTGGCGGTAGCGCCTAAAACGACGAGCCTAAACTACTAAATTTCTGGGCGTGAGCCTAGAAATTTAAGTGGTTAAATCTCTCCCTTAATCTTATAATCTCTGATGGTTTTAAGAATTAAAACAAGATTCTTCAGATTTATTATTTCAATTTATAAATTCTTTTTAATACCTATATCTAAAAGTGATTATTTATCAAAAGCAGCTCGAACTGCATTTCATAGAGTTTTTAAATCAAAAGGCGACTATTTTTTTTGGGAAAAAGATAAAATTGCACTTATTTTACATCGAAATGAAACAATATCTAACTCTATATTTATAGATGATGAATTTGAATTTTCAAAATTTTTAAAAGCAATAAATATTCTAAAAAAAAAATATACAACATTAATTGATATTGGAGCTAACATTGGTTCAATATCTATTCCTGCTTTAAAAAAAAATCGTTTCAAAAATGCAATGCTATTTGAACCAGATCCCGAAAGCTTGAGATTATTAAAATCTAACATCTTAATAAATAATTTAAGCAACAAAATTATTTTACATGAAATTGCTTTAAGTAATTCCAGAAGTATTAAATTTTTGAAATCAGATGGCAGATTTAATAGAGGAGATAATAGAATTATAAACAAAAAAAAGATGCAATTTAAAAATTTTCATAAAGTCAAAACTGATGTTTTAGATAGTTATACTACTAAATTTAGCAAAGATAATTGTTTTATTAAAATGGACGTACAAGGTCATGAAGGCGCTATTTTAGCTTCCTCCAAAAAGACTCTAAAGAAGAAAATACCAATTATGATAGAATTTGAACCTTCAAATTTCTCAAAAAATTGGAAGAAAGATTATATATATCTATTAAAATATTATAGTTTTTTCTATGATTTGAAAAATACTAGACCTGTAAAGTTAAAGTTAAATAAAGAGAGTTTAGAAAATTTATATACCGAATATTTATCTCAGAAAAGTTTTACAGATATTTTACTTATTTGAAGGTATTTTATAAAAATTCCTAATTTTTTTTCTTAAAAACCCCGGCATATAAAGTACAAATCTACTAATAAACCACCTATAAATTATTCCAAATGTTTTTTTATTCAATGGCATCGTGTAAATATCTGTAGTTGGATATATTTTATTATTAGCTTTTTTTCCAAAACCCAAATACATTTTAATATCGTCATTTACTTCGTCTAAAAACTCAGCATTTAAAAGAACAGGTTCACTTTGATTAATATTTTTTTCTACTTGAAAAAATAATGTTTTTCTAACGAATTTTGTATTTGTTGTTGGTTTGGCACGATGCACACCCCAAGAATTATATATTAATATAGTCCCTTTTTTTCCCTTAAATCCAACTATATCTTTTTTATAATTTTGATTTACATAATCAACTGTGTAATCATGATGAGTGTTTTGGCCAGACCATATGTGAGATTTTTGGATATATTGAAATTCTCCATCTTCAACATCGCTTAGATAAGCTAAAAAAATTATACCAGGGTCAGTAGTGTGTGTTTCTACACTTTTAGATTTTTCATATCTTCTGTTATCCGTATGCCACTGCATATGTTGGCCTCCAAAGTTCTCGTAATATCTCAATGCTTTAAGTCTAAATAGATCACCAAACATTTCTTTACAAAATTTTATAACCTTTGAGTTGGTGCAGTAATTATAAAAACTTTTTGATGCAGCTAACATGTGAGTAAGAAAAAATTGGTTACCATGTGTAAAATAAACCCCTGCCACATTATTTTTGTTAAGTCCAATATCTGCTGTTTTTACATCAGAAATAATATTATTGATGAACTCACCGGTTAAAGCATTCTCAAATTTAAAAAAACCTTTTTCTCTAATTTCTTTGACAATTTTCGAATTGTCAATTTTAAGAAATTCTTCCGTAAAGACATTCATGTTTAAATTCTCCTAGTTGTCATTTTCTCCAAAAAAAATTGGAAAGTAAATAAAATAATATTACTCCAACAAAATAATTCCATTCTAAAGCGTGTTTAAAATGTGTGTTACCACTTTTAATTAAAATAGGAAGACTTAATACAGCAATAATAGCCAAAATGCCTACAAGGATGATTTTTAATATAAGTACTTTTTTATTAATTAGTGTCTCAATTTTGGATTTTAATTTGTATAAGTTAATTACTAAAAGTCCTTGTGCTACAATCTCAAAAATTATAAATAACAGCAATACAACTCTTCTAAAAAGCTTATAAATCTGAATATCAAATTTAACTCCCAGCAAAATAGAATGCACAACTAAAAAAATTGCTGATAATATTCCGAATATCTTAAATTTATAATTTAAATTTAAAGATTTTAAATTATTAACAAGTTGGTTATTTTTGCTCCAATATAAGTACAATAGAAATGCAGTTATGAACATCGCTGGTTTAAAAATTAGATATTGAGGAAAAGTTCTAGCTGCTCTACTTATTGATAAGCTTCCATCATAATAAGGTATTGAAAATCCTGATCTTCCAATTTGATCAACAGTGAAAATAGTATTTTCAAGAAATTCAGGATTTTGAGAAACTATTAAACACAAGTTTATTGCTAAAAAAGGAATTATAAAAATCAATAAACTCAATTTTCTAATTTGATTTATAATTTCCATGATATGAATTCTCTATTTTCTCTTGTTTCTTTTTCGAGCTCTTCTCTTTTTAGATCCAATTTTTCTTCTACCTCTATGTTTCTTTGGATAACCCATATTTCTGCCTCCTTTTATATGTTTTGTTGTTAAAAAAAGTATGTAGAATTCAATTATACTGATTTTATGAAAAAGTCTATAACCACATTTTTAAAGCACCCTATAAAAGATGATTTGAATAGGTCCGCAAACCCATCTGTAACACGTGCTTCCACCATACTTTTTAATTCTATGCAAGAACTTCACAAGCATGAAAAAAATATAAGAGAAAATAAAAAAGTTAGTTATTACAGCTATGGTAGATATGGAAGTTCAACAACAATTGAATTAGAAAATATGATGAAAGGGTTAGAAGAAGCTTATCATGTTTTTCTTACAGGTACAGGATTTGGCGGAGTTGCTTTGGCTATTATGAGTATTTGTAGACCAGGTGATGAGATATTAGTTTCCGATAATGTTTACGGCCCGACGAAAGAAATTTCTGAAGAATTAGTTAGTGAGTTTAACATTAAAGCAATTTTTTATGATCCAGATAAATTCAATGATTTAGAAAATAAGATTTCCAAAAAAACTAAAATGATATTAGTAGAAAATCCTGGAAGTAATACTTTTGAATTCCAAGATTTATCAAAAATAATTAACTTAGCTAAAAGAAAAAAAATTTTAACTTTCTTAGATAATACTTGGGGCACCCCATTGTATTTAAAGCCTTTGAAAATTGGTTTTGATATGTCATTTACTTCAGCTACAAAATATTTGTCAGGACACTCAGATGCAATGGGCGGATCATTAGCAGTTAATAAAAAAGTTTTTAAGAAAGTAATGTTTTTTTATAAACTATCAGGTTATAGGATGTCTGCAGACGAAGCATATTTAATAATAAGAGGTTTAAGAACATTAGATGTAAGACTTAAACAACATTATGAGAATACAATAAAAGTCATAAAATTTTTAAAAAAACAAAAGAAAATTAAAGAAATTCTTTATCCTCACAATCCTTCATCAAAAAATTACAAACTTTGGAAAAAATACTATAAAGGTGCAAACGGTTTATTTTCAATAGTTATTAATAGTAAAAATAAGAATTCTGTAATTAAATTTGTAAACTCCTTAAAATTATTTGGCATTGGTTACAGTTGGGGTGGCTTTGAAAGTTTAGTACTTTTACAAAACTTAAGGGGAAACACTAAATATACCAAAATCAGAAAATTCTTGAGATTTGATAAAAATGACCATATTGTTAGATTGCATATTGGACTTGAAGATCCTGCAGATTTAATATTAGATTTAAAGAAATCTCTAAAATTTATAAAATGAATTTAAAATTTATCCCCAATAGATTAGCATTAATAGTATTATTGTCTGCTTGTTCAGTCATTTTAATCTCGATGGGTCTAAGACAAACTTTTGGGTTATTTTTTAAAGCTTTTGAAGAGGGTATTGGGTGCACTAGAACAGAGTTTGGTTTAGCTATTGGTATACAAATGTTATTTTGGGGATTTTTTGCTCCAATTTTTGGTTTCTTAGCTGATAAGTTTGGTGGAAGCAAAGCAGTGTTTCTCGGATTTATTATCTTTGGAGTAGGTATTTATATGCTTTATGCAGGCCCAAATACTGGAATATTTTTTCAAATTAGTCTAGGTGTTCTAATAGGTATTGCGCTTGGTGCTACTGCAATAGGGGTGCCAGTTTCTGAAGTTGGAAAACATTTTCCCAATGAAACTAGAACTTTAGCAACTGGATACGTTACTGCTGCAGCTTCAGTTGGTTATTTTCTTTCACCACTATTTACACAATATAGCTTAGGATCAGTTGGATGGGAGCAAACATTAAAATATTTTATGTATTTTATTGGTTTAGGTCTTATATCGTCTTTATTTTTATTACCTTCAAAAACAATTATAAATTCTACTCAAGCTGATAGAGATCAAACTTTTTCAGCTGCAATTAAAGAAGCTTTTAATCATAAAGGGTATGTATTACTAGTCCTAGGTTTCTTTGTTTGTGGTTTTCAAATTACCTTAGTTGGCACTCATGTACCTGGATATATGCAAGATAGAGGAATGGATGGTTGGTCAGCGACTATTATTTTAGCACTTATAGGGTTATTTAACATTTTTGGTACTTTGGGTGTGGGATACTTAGGTACAAAATATAGAAAAAAAAATTTATTAAGTATTTTATACTCTCTTAGAGCAATAAGCCTTTGCATATTTATTTTTTCACCACCTTCATTAATAAATTCAATAATTTTTGGAATTACTTTTGGACTTTTATGGTTATCAACTGTTCCACCAACTAATGGTATTGTAGCGCAAATTTTTGGCACTAAATATTTAAGCACTCTCTTTGGTATAGTATTTTTATGTCATCAATTTGGTGCATTTGCTGGAGCTTATCTGGGAGGTTACTTTTATGATTTATATGGTTCCTATGATTACGCCTGGTATATCGCAATAGCTTTATCTATTTTTGCTACTTTAGTTCATTATCCAATAGACGAAAAACCCATTAAACGTGATTTTGAATTAGCCAAATAACTGAATGTGGATAAATCATCTCTAGGTTGTATTTAGAGTCCACATTGGAATCAAAAAGGAATCAAAACATGAACATCTAATTAAGCAAATCTATGGTTGTGGATAATTGTTTTTTTTGTTTTAATTATAAAGCGATTTAAATACTGTTTAAAAACAACTTAACTGATTTAAAAAAAAAGGAGAAAATATGTTTTCAAAACAACTAGGTCTTAAATTAGATCAATACCATTTATTAAAACATCCATTTTACCAAATTCACTGGAACGAAGGTAAATTAACTAGAGAAATTATTAAAGATTATGCTGAACAATATTACCAGCATGTTAAAGCTTTTCCAAGATACATTAGCGCAACTCATTCAATTTGTGACGATCTTGAAAAAAGAAAAATATTGTTAGAAAATTTACAAGACGAGGAAAATAAAGATGGCGATCATCCGAAACTTTGGAAAAATTTTGCTATGGCAATGGGAGCTGACGAAAAAGAAATTGAAAATGTAAAATTAGATTGGTTTACCAAAGATATGATAGAAAACTTTTTCTATCAAGCCAGAAAGTCTTATGCTGAAGGATTGGCATCTCTATACACTTATGAAAGACAAATTCCTGAAATAGCTGAAACTAAAATACAGGGACTAAAAAAATTCTATGGTGTAAGTTCAAAAAAAGGCCTCGAATTTTTTGAAGCACATAAATCTGCAGATGTGATTCATAGAGCTGAATGTGAAAAATTATTGGATAGTCTTTCTAAAAATGAACAAGAAAAAGCTGAAAAAGCATCAATGTTAACAGCTAGATATCTTTGGAATTTCCTAAGTGGAATGACCTCTAAACATAAACTTCAGTTCGCTGCTGCATAGATAACTAGAAATTTAAGGTCGATGAAAAATGACAAACACGTTTGGGATAATAAACTCCCAACGGCTCAAATGCTTGGGCGCTGGCAGCCATGGCATGCTGGCCATCAAAAACTTTTTGAGGAAATTTTAAAAAAGACTGGTCAGGTTAACATTATGGTCAGAGATGTTAAAGGAGTGGATGACAATCCGTTTGATTTCGAAACTGTCAAAAAAAACATATTTCAAGCTTTAAATGAATACAAAAATAGAATTCAAATTACACTCGTTCCCAATATCACTAATATTTGCTACGGAAGAGGTGTAGGATACAAGATAGAAGAAATTGTTTTGGATGAAAAAACCCAACAAATTTCAGCTACAAAGATTAGAGAACAAATGAGAAAAGAGGGCAAACTCAAATAGATGCGAGCCATTCTCACTTGACCTATTATTATCACATATATAAAATAAATTTAGGGGAAAATCACTATGCTTACAAATAATCCATTCGCAGAATTAGCTTTGTCTTTACCAGCAACTGCTATGCAGTACTTCGTGATTTTAATGATCTTGTTAGTTATCATTAGTACGGGATTAGATATGCTTCATAAAAAAAATGTAGTTTATTTTTTTAGAAATGCCAAAAAAGCAAAAAAATCTGCAAAAACTGAATTAAGCCCGGGAAAAAAAACTGCAGTTATATTAAAGACTGTTGCTCATGATATTGCAACAACATCCGAACTTGGTATGGGCAAAAGAAGGTTGGCCCATGTTTTAGGAATGTACGGAACAGTTATATTTTGGATCACTTCTGTATTGTTGATATTTAATTATACAGATGGATCAGTTGCACCATCATATTTAACATCATCATGGCATGCAGGAGCCATCATGACTTGTATAGGCGGATATTGGTTTTGGTTTTTTTTAAGAGTTGATGTTTCAGCTGAAGCACACCCTTGGTATAGAATAATTACTGCTGATTTATTTGTGTTAGCTTTATTAGCATGTGCAACTTTCGGATTAGCTTGGTCTTATACTCAATCAAATAATATGATTGGATTAAGTTATTTATTTTTAATTTTATACATTGTTTCAAATCTAGTCCTTTTTGGAGGAGTATATTGGTCTAAATTTGCTCATATGTTTTATAAACCTGGGGCTGCGATTCAAAAGAATTTAGCAGAAGCTGATGGATCTAGAGACAATTTGCCACCACCAGCAGATGCTCCAGAGCAGTTTGGTCTTGGAATTAAAAGAGAACAACCTAAGCATTATTAAGGATTTTATGATAAGAAACTTCAAGGAGAAAAAATAAATTATGTCTACTTTTGTTTACATGACTAGATGCGATGGATGCGGGCACTGCGTGGATATTTGTCCTTCAGATATAATGCATATTGATGAAACAATTAGGAGAGCTAAAAATATTGAACCAAATTTTTGTTGGGAATGCTATTCTTGTGTTAAAGCTTGTCCAAATCATGCTATCGATGTAAGGGGATATGCAGACTTTGCACCAATGGGACACAGCGTGCGTGTTAGACGAGAGGAAGAAAAAGGAACCATTTCATGGAAAATTAAATTTAGAAATGGAACAGAAAAAGACTTTGTATCACCTATTACAACGAAACCTTGGGGTAAATTTATTCCTAAATTAGCTGAGGGAGATAAACCCAGACAAGGTGAAATGAATTCTGAAGTTTTATACTCTGAACCTGAAGGTTTAGATACAAAAAAAGATCTTCCAACTATTAGTAAAGACTCATTTAAAAAAGGCGTTTATTATTAATGCCTAAAAATAAAACAGTTCACGAAAATTGCGATGTTTTAGTTGTTGGAGGCGGAATGGCTGGTACCGGCGCCGCATTTGAAGCAAGACATTGGGGAAGAGATTTAAAAATAATTTGTGTTGAAAAAGCAAATATAGATCGGAGTGGAGCAGTGGCTCAAGGTTTATATGCAATTAATTGTTACATGGGTATGAGATGGAATGAAAATCAACCCGAAGACCATGTCAGATATGCAAGAAACGATTTGATGGGACTTGTTCGAGAAGATCTTGGTTACGATATGGCTCGTCATGTAGACTCAACTGTACACATGTTTGACGAATGGGGACTGCCGATGATGAAAGATAAAAAAACTGGCAGATACCAAAGAGAAGGTAAATGGCAGATAATGATTCACGGTGAAAGCTATAAACCAATTGTTGCAGAAGCAGCTAAAAAATCTGCAGATAAAATTTATAATAGAATTATGGTTACTCATTTATTGATGGATGAAAATAACGAAAATAGAGTTGGCGGAGCTGTGGGATTTAATATGAGAACAGGAGATTACCACGTGTTCAGAGCTAAAACAGTTATAGTTGCTGCTGGTGGCGCATCACATATTTTTAAACCTAGGTCGGTGGGCGAGGGTATGGGCAGAACTTGGTACGCTCCTTGGAGCAATGGTTCGGCGTATGCTCTTCCAATAGCAGTTGGGGCAAAAATGACACAAATGGAAAATAGGATTGTCCTTTGTAGATTTAAAGATGGGTATGGGCCAGTGGGAGCATATTTCTTACATCTAAAAACATATACGCAAAATGCAAATGGCGAAAACTATGAAAAGAAATGGTATGACAAAACAAAAGAATTAGTTGGAGAGTATATTGATCATCATCCAACTCCTACATGTTTAAGAAACCACGCATTTATCCAAGAAGTTATGGCGGGAGGAGGACCAATACATATGGTAACCAAGGAAGCATTTCAAGATCCTCACTTAGAAACTGTAGGTTGGGAAAACTTTTTAGGAATGACTGTTGGTCAAGCAGTTGTTTGGGCTTCACAAAATATTGATCCTAAATATACAAATCCAGAGTTAACAACATCTGAGCCATACGTTATGGGCTCACATGCTACATGTTCTGGAGCTTGGGTAAGCGGACCAGAGGATATTGCTCCACCTGAATATTTCTGGGGTTACAACAGGATGATGACGGTACAAGGCCTTTTTGGAGCAGGTGATACAGTCGGCGGAAGTGCTCATAAGTTTTCATCAGGATCATTTACTGAAGGAAGATTAGCGGCTAAAGCAGCAGTAAAATACATTGAAGATAAAAAATCAGAAAATCTAAAAGTTTCTGATAAACAGTGTGATGAGTTGAAAGAAATTATATACAAACCTTTAGATAATTATACAGTTGGTAGAAATGAAATTACTGGAGGAACAGTTTCTCCAAGTTATATTTTACCAATTCAAGGTTTACAAAGACTACAAAAAATTATGGATGAATACGTTGGCGGTATAACAGCTAATTATATGACCAATGATAATCTACTTAAAAAAGGATTAGAGCTTTTAGATTGGTTACAAGAAGATTTAGAAAATGTTGGAGCAGAAGACTATCACCAACTAATGAGAGCTTGGGAATTAAAACATAGAACTTTAACTTCTCAGTGTGTTACTGAACATACGTTATTTAGAGAAGAAACTCGTTGGCCAGGATATTACTATAGAGGTGATAAGCTTAAGTTAGATGATGAGAATTGGCACTGTTTAACAGTTTCTAGAAGAGACCCAAAAACTGGAAAATTCACTATGGAAAAAATGCCAGTTTACCATATCGTTGGTGATGAAAAAGAAAAAAAAGCTTCTTAATTTTTTTTAAATGGATTTGATGGATAAAAGTGATGACGAAGTCATAAAAATCGCTAGTCCTATTTGGTTAAACTTAATCAAATCTTCTAACATTCAAGACTATGGAGGTTTTACAAAAGATTTTTCTTCACAAATGCTTTATGGAGCTAATGAAGTTGAGCTAGGCAAGCAATGGGCTAGTAATAAACTTTTAACCAGCTTATCAGAGAAACAAGATGTTCTGGGCTGTATTAGAAGAGACAAATTTATAACTGTATTATATAAGCAAACTAGCAATGTTTTACCCGGTGAATTTCTAGGGAGACTAGTTTTAGGTGTTGAAGGAGAAATGATAAAAGTTTTTGGAGCAACTATTTATTAATATTGACAAGATCAAGTTTCAGGCATACTTAGAAGAATGTTGGATATTTACCTTCCTATCGCTCAAGTAAATGTAGATATCTTTTTATTACTATTTTTAAGCGCAGCCGTTGGAATTTTGTCAGGTTTATTTGGAGTTGGCGGAGGATTTTTAATGACACCGTTTTTAATTTTTATGGGTATACCACCGGTATACGCAGTTCCAAATGAAGTAAATAATATTTTAGCCACTTCAGTATCTGGATCTTTAACACATTGGTATAAAGATACTCTAGATTACAAGATGGGCTTGATGATTGTTAGCGGTGGAATTGTTGGAACTCTTTTAGGCATTACTACTTTTTCATATTTTTCTTCGATAGGCAAAATTAGCATAATTATTTCATTACTTTATATGTATCTTTTAGCAATAGTTGGCACTTTAATGTTAATTGAAGGAATTAAAGAAAAAAATCGTCAAATAAAAAAAATCAAAATTAAACAAAAGTTACATGATCATAATTGGCTACAAGGTTTACCGCTGAGGATGAGATTTCATAAATCCAAGCTATATGAAAGTGCACTGACTCCAATTTTACTTGGATTGATTGTTGGCTTTGTTGCTGCAATGATGGGAATAGGCGGAGCTTTTTTGATGGTCCCTGCAATGATTTATATAGTAGGTATGCCAGTGAAACTGATACCTGGGACATCTTTATTTGTTACAATTTTTATAAGCGCAATAGTTACGATACTTCACGCTTTTAATTATGGTTCAATTGATTTATTTTTAGTAATTCCGCTAATCTTAGGTTCTATTGTTGGCGTACAGTTAGGTCAAAAATTGGGTCAATTTTTAGATAGTACGGAATTAAAATCTCTATTTGCAATGCTTTTGTTATCAGTATCAATTGCTATCGGTTATGACTCTTTTTTTAGAGATAAAGATAATTTTTTTAATGGTAATAAAATAATTAAAACAGATTTAAATGCTTTAGCTGAATTTACTATTAAATTTTCTGATGAAAATCCATTTTTATATGGAGCCTTAGCAATATTGCTTGCGGTAGCTTTAGGAGCATTAACTGCTTTTGCTAGAAAAATGTTAAGTCCAGTTATAAGAAAAATGTTAAGCGATTTTAAAAAAAACAAACAAGGAAAAAAAGAAGAAATTAAGTTTCCAGAAAAATAAGACCTATGCACTTCGATAAAGTTTAGTCATAACGAATTCTTTATGACCTAATGCTTCTGCGCAAGTAAGTCTACCATTAGCCACTCTTAACATTGTCTTTATTAATTCGTCACCTGCTTGAGAAAGATTCATCTCTCTTGAAAGGATTTTTGAAACGTCACAGTCTACGTGTTCTTTCATTAATTTTGCAGTTAACGGGTTAGCTGTTAGTTTTACAACTGGCTCTATAGGGTTTCCAATTATATTTCCTTGACCTGTTGGAAAAAGATGAATATTAAATCCGCCAGCGGCTTGTAAAGTTACACACTCAGCAGCAGCTGATGACGTATCCATAAAATATAAACCTTTACCTTTTTTGGGTTCTTCAGCAGGTTCAAGTACATCAATAAACTTTAAATTACCAATTTTTTGAAAATTTCCGAACGCTTTCTCCTCGATAGTAGTCAAACCACCAGCAATATTCCCAGCAGTTGGTTGGCTCTCAGAAAGATCATTAGTTGCCTCCTTTAAAATAAAATCATTATAGGCACTCCATGTTTTCATAAATTTATCTTTAGCTTCTGGTGTAGATCCTCTAGCAGCGCAAACAGTCTCAGCTCCAGTTAGTTCAGAAGTTTCACCAAAACATAAATGCACACCAAACGGTTCTAACTTTTCCATCAAATTTCCAACTGTAGGATTAGAAGCTAAACCAGACGTAGTATCAGATTCACCACACTTTACTGAAATCCATAAATCGCTTAAAGGGCATTCCTCTCTTTGTATTTCAGATGCCCATTGAGAAAATTCTTGAGCTTTTTTAGAAGCTTTCATAATAGTGCCAATATCACCAGTTCTTTCAATGTGAAATCCTTCAACTGGTTTACCTGTCTTTGCAATTTCATCAACAATTCGTTTTGTCCATTTAGGTTCAATTCCTATTACTATAACAGCTGCCACATTAGGATTTTTACCTGTTCCTATCATTGTTCTAAAATGTAATTCTAAATCTGCACCAAATTGTAATCTTCCGTATGAGTGTGGAAGAGCTATTGTTCCTTTAATATTATTAGCCACTGCTTCTGCACAAGCATTAGAAATGTCATCTACAGGCAATATAATAACGTGATTTCTAGTTCCTGCTCTACCATTTTCCCTTTTATAACCTAAAAAAGTTTTTGGAATTTCCATTTGATTACCACTTTTTAGTTTTTACGTTATGTACATGCACATGATCACCTTTTTTAATTGGCTTAACTACCTTTCCAATATCATGTCCATATTTTAAAATTGTGTCACCTTCCTTAAGGTCTTGTAGAGCTATCTTGTGACCTAAAGGCACCTCGTTTGTAGAGCTCACTTTTATAGTTTTGTCATTTTCCATTATCCAAGCATTACATTCTTGACCTTTTTTCGTCATTTCTATAACAACTACACCAACATTGTCTTTTTCATCGTGGATAATTAAGTCTGGCTGTGACATAAAATATTTAATGGATATAGACTAAATTTTGATATATTGAAAGAGAGTTTTAACAATAATTTAAGGACCACAATGGCAAAAATGACTACAGAGGAAGCTTTTGTAAAAGTTTTACAAATGCACGGCATTGAACATGCCTTTGGTATAATAGGTTCAGCATTTATGCCTATATCAGATATATTTCCTGATGCTGGAATTACTTTCTGGGATGTTGCTCACGAAACAAACGGTGGACTAATAGCCGATGGGTATACTAGAGCAACAGGTAAAATGTCGATGGTAATTGCACAAAACGGTCCTGGAATAACTGGTTTAGTCACACCAATAAAAACCGCCTATTGGAACCACACTCCATTATTACTTGTAACACCGCAAGCTGCAAATAAAACCATGGGTCAAGGTGGTTTTCAAGAAGTTGAACAGATGAATTTATTTAAAGATATGGTATGTTATCAAGAAGAAGTTAGAGACCCATCTCGAATGGCAGAAGTGTTAAATAGAGTTATAGAAAAAGCAATAAGAGGTTCAGCGCCAGCCCAAATAAATGTCCCAAGAGATTATTGGACTCAAGTAATAGATATAGATTTACCTCCAATTGTAAGATTAGAAAGACAAGCTGGCGGAACGGATGCAATTAATAAAGCAGCAAAAATTTTATCAGAATCAAAATTTCCTGTGATTTTATCAGGAGCTGGAGTCGTTATTGGAGGAGCAATTGATGAATGTGTTAAACTTGCTGAAAAATTAGATTCACCTGTATGCTCTGGCTATCAACACAACGACAGTTTTCCAGGTAGCCACCCTTTAGCAGTAGGACCATTAGGTTATAACGGTTCTAAAGCTGGAATGGAGCTGATAGCTAAAGCTGATGTTGTTCTAGCTTTAGGCACAAGATTAAACCCATTTTCTACACTCCCAGGATATGGAATAGACTACTGGCCAAAAAACGCAAAAATAATTCAAGTTGACATAAATCCTGATAGGATAGGGTTAACAAAAAAAGTAACTGTTGGTATTTGTGGAGATGCTAAATTAGTTGCACAACAAATACTAAGCAAACTTTCTGCGAAAGCTGGAGAAACTGACAGACAAAAAAGAAAAGATATAATTCATCAAACTAAATCTGCTTGGTTGCAAAAGCTTTCAAGTTTAGATCATGAAGATGATGATCCAGGCACAGTTTGGAACAAGGAAGCTCGTGAAAGAGATAAAGATAGAATGTCACCCAGACAGGCATGGAGAGCAATACAATCAGGAATGCCAAAAGACGTAATCATATCTAGTGATATAGGAAACAACTGTGCAATTGGTAACGCATATCCAACATTTGAAAAAGGCAGAAAATATTTAGCACCGGGATTGTTTGGTCCGTGTGGATATGGATTTCCAGCGATTCTAGGAGCAAAAATTGGATGCCCTAATACACCTGTTATAGGATTTGCTGGAGATGGCGCATTTGGAATTAGCATGAATGAAATGAGTTCGTGTGCAAGAAAAGAGTGGCCAGCAATTACAATGGTAATTTTTAGAAATTACCAATGGGGAGCAGAAAAAAGAAATTCAATATTATGGTTTGATGATAATTTTATTGGAACAGAGCTTGACCCTGAATTAAGTTATTCAAAAGTTGCTACCGCTTGTGGTTTAAAAGGTGTTACTGTGAAAACAATGGACGAGACAACACAAGCTCTCAAGCAATCGTGTGAAGATCAAAAAAAAGGGATTACAACTTTTATAGAAGTAATTTTGAACCAAGAATTGGGTGAGCCATTCAGACGAGATGCTATGAAAAAACCTGTTAAAGTAGCTGGAATTAAAAAAGAAGATATGAGAATCCAAAAAAGCTTAAATTAATACACAGATGAAAAATAAAAAGAACAATAGGAGCTTCGGCATATTGTTTTCTATAGTTTTTTTTACAATAGGATTATGGCCACTATTAAGCTCTAAAGATCCAATTATAGTTTTTATATTTATTGCAATAGCATTTTTGATTCTAGGGTTAACGAACTCAAAGTTTTTAACACCAATAAATAAGTTATGGGTTAAATTTGGTGAATTGCTTGGTAGAATTATAGCGCCTATTGTTATGTTTATAATTTATTCTATCATTCTTACTCCTTTGAGTTTATTAATAAGGATATCAGGCAAAGATTTGCTTAAATTAAAATATTTAAAAAAATCTAATTCTTATTGGATTCAAAGAGATAAAGACCTAGGTTCTATGAATAAACAATTTTAGTGATGAGAGATGAAAAAAATAATTTTTGTAAATATTATTGTTATATTCTGTTTAGTAATAATTTGCGAAATTTTAATAAGATCGTTTAATATAGTTGGTTTACAAGGATCTGATAAGAATTTCTTTGTTTCAGAGAATGATGTTGTTTTGTTAAAACCTAACTCCCTATTTAAAGTTGCAGGAAAAAAAGTCAAAACTGACAATAATGGATTTAGAATTCCAATTAAAAACTATACATTTGATAAAAATAAAGACTCTATTCTTGTACTAGGTGATAGTGTAAGTTTTGGTTTCGGCGTTAAAGAGGAAGAAACATTTATAGGAGTTTTAAGAGATAAACTTAATTTTAATTTATTAAATTCATCTGTGATAGGGCACAATCTAGAGAGTTATATTTATCTACTAAATAAGTATCAAGAAGAAAATAATAAAAAAATTGTAAACACTTTAATTTTTATTTGTCTCAATGATATTCACCTATCTCAAGGTGTAATTCTTGATAATATACAAAAAAAAGATAGTGAAAATCTTGAACCTAGTAAATTTATTAGATTATTTAAGAATAAATTTTTTATAAATATTAATCTTTTTTTAAGAGAAAAATCTGTATTGTTTGTCTTTTTAAAATCTATCGGTACGAACTCTGTAAAAAGACATTATGATTATATGTATACAAGTTATAACAACCAAAAATTAACTGATGTGTATTATAAAAATATAATTCAGATTAAAGAATATTCTGAAAAAAAAGGTTTAAAGGTTTCTTTCATTTTACTTCCTTATGCACATCAAATTAATAATAACTGCAAAAAACAATTAATGCTGCCTCAAAAAAAGATTAAAAAGATTTTTAAAAAAGCTAATTTGGAATTAAACGATTTATCAGATAATTTTTGTGATGATGAGAACAAAAAGAAATTTTTCCTTGGATTTGACCCAGTTCATTTGTCAAAAGCTGGACATAAGTTTGTATCTGAATTACTTATAGGACGTGGTATTATTAATTAATGATTGATTTTTTTAAAGAATTTTTTGATTTCTTGAAAGAGAGAAAAAAATATTGGTTGTTTCCAATTATAATAGTTCTATTTTTATTTGGTGCTTTAATAGTATTGAGCCAAGGTTCAGCAGTAGCACCTTTCATATATACAATTTTTTAAGTGAGCACAATTTTAGGGATATCAGCATTTTATCACGATAGCGCAGCAACTTTGATTAAAGATGGAAAAATTTTGGCTGCTGCACAAGAAGAAAGATTTTCTAGAAAAAAACACGATGCTGACTACCCTTTAAATGCAATTAACTATGTACTAAACGAGGCAGATGTAAAACTCAATGATGTTGATCATATAGTTTTTTTTGAAAAGCCATTTTTAAAATTTGAGAGACTATTAGAAACTTATTTAGCTTTTGCTCCAAGAGGGTTTAAGTCTTTTAGTTTATCTATGCCAATATGGCTCAGAGAAAAACTATTTCAGAAAAAATTTTTATTTGATAAATTAAAACTACATGATGAAAATTTTAATGACATTGGTAAAATAAAATTTTCTGAACATCATTATAGTCATGCTGCTAGTGCTTTTTTTCCATCTCCATTCAAAGAAGCAATAGTGCTCACGTTAGATGGAGTAGGAGAGTGGGCAACTACCACTGTGGCAGTAGGAAAAGAAAATAATTTAAAAATTATAAAAGAAATACATTTTCCTCACTCATTAGGGTTACTTTATTCTGCATTTACATATTACGCTGGTTTTAAAGTAAATAGTGGAGAGTATAAACTAATGGGATTAGCCCCGTATGGAAAACCTATTTATAAAGATATGATATTAGAAAATTTATTAGATTTGAAAACAGATGGATCCTTTAGACTTAATATGGATTATTTTAATTATGCAACAGGATTAACTATGACTAATCAAAAATTTTCTAATCTTTTTAAAAAGCAGCCTAGAAATCCTAAAAAAGATTTATTAACTCAATTTCATATGGACATTGCTTCATCAATTCAATCTGTTACAGAAGAGATAATACTAAGAATAATCAAAAACTTGGCAAAAGATTACAATATTAAAAATTTAGCTTTAGCTGGTGGTGTCGCTCTTAATTGTGTAGCTAATGGAAAAATTTTAAAAGAAAAATTATTTGATAACATTTGGATACAACCGGCATCAGGAGATGCAGGAGGATCATTGGGTGCAGCTCTTGCTTACTGGTATCGAGAATTAAAACAAACGAGAGTAGAATATAAGGATCAAATGAAAGGAAGTTATTTGGGTCCAAAGTTTAACAACGAGCAAATTGAAAATGAGCTTAAAGATGTAGACGCAGTTTTTGAGAAAAAAGAACCCCAAGAAATAACTTCAACAATAGCTAAAGAGCTTGCAAATAATAAAATTGTTGGATGGTTTCATGGTCGAATGGAATTTGGACCCAGAGCGCTTGGAGGCAGATCAATTCTTGCAGATCCTCGGTCAGAAAAAATGCAAAAGGAGTTAAATCTTAAGATAAAATATAGAGAAAGTTTTAGACCATTTGCCCCTGCTGTTTTAAGAGAAAATTTAACAGAATGGTTCGAACTAAATTATGATAGTCCTTATATGTTGTTTGTAGCAGATATAAAAAAATCTAAACAAATTAAAATGTCTGAAAAAGATGAAAAATTGTTTGGAATTGATAAATTAAACATTAAAAGATCAACATTACCAGCTGTCACTCATGTAGATTATACAGCAAGAATTCAAACTGTACATAAAGATACTAACCCAAGATTTCACGAATTGATTTCAAAATTTCATGAAATAACAAAATGTCCAGTGTTAGTTAATACTTCATTTAATGTAAGAGGCGAGCCAATAGTTTGTTCTGTGAAAGATGCTTTTAATTGTTTTATGGGAACAAGTTTAGATATTTTAGTCGTAGAGGATTTTATATTATATAAAGAAAATCAATCGACATCAAAAATTAAAGATTATAAAGATAAATTTGAGTTAGATTAATTTAACTTTAAAACTGTTGCAGGATCTAATCTAACATCAAACCAATTCAATCTAATGTCAAGGTGTGGACCTGTTGATCTTCCAGTCGATCCTACGGTTCCAATTACATCACCTTGTTTGACTTTTTGTCCATTTTTTACATAGATATCTTTCATGTGCATATATAATGTTGAAATACCATGACCATGATCAAAGATTAAAGTGCCGCCAGTATAAAATAAGTCAGGCTCAACCATAGTAGCAACCCCATCTAACATTGCTTTAATTTTAGTACCTTCCTTCGCTGCAAAATCAATTCCGTAATGAGGCCATTTAGGTTTTCCATTAAGAATTCGCTGACTACCATAAACACCAGTTACTATAGCTTTATCTAGAGGATTAAGAAATTTTTTTTTAAAAAAAGGTAGATCACTTTCTATTAATCTTGCATCTCCAATTAATTTGTTTTCTTTTTTAATTCTTTCATAAACTTCCTTTGGGGGCGTAACTTTTTTTTCAGGAAGACCGTCTATTCGTTGTATCTTATATTTTCTTTTAAAAACTTTTTTTTCATAAGTTTGAAATTTACCTTCACTAAAAACTTTAATTATAATATTGTTTTTTCTATCTCTACCTAAACCAAAAACAAAATAACCATCTTTTGAAACTTTTACATCACGATTATCAATAGTTATTCTATCTCCAGGTTTAGCTTTACCAAGAATAAAAGAACCCTGTTTAAAATTACCTTCAAATTCAATCGCAAAAGTTTTGGTTGGTAAAAAAATTAATAAGATTATAATTTTAATTATTTTGCAGTCCATCCGCCATCTACTAATAGTGAAGTTCCTGTAATCATAGAAGCAGCATCTGATGCCATAAACACAACTGCAGACGCGATTTCTGACATCTCAGCAAATCTACCTAGAGCGATATTGCTCAACATATCTTTTTTAAACTTCTTATCTTTTAAAAATTTTTTAGTCATTGGCGTTACTACAAAAGTCGGACAAACTGTATTTACTCTAATATTGTATGGAGCTAATTCTAAAGCCATTCCTTTAGTTAAACCTTCTAATCCAAATTTAGTCATACTATAAACACTTCTTTTTGGCCCACTTATATGTCCCATCTGTGAAGACATATTTACAATGGATCCCCCAATTTTTTTTCTATTTTTAGTTTTAAGCATTTTGAGAGAAACTAGCTGAGCAATGTTAAATGCAGCGATAGTATTAATCTTAACCAATTGCTCCATGTTACTTGTTTTAACTTTTAAAAAATGCTCTGGTATATTTGTCCCAGCATTATTGATCAAAATATCGATTTTATTTTGTTTATTTATAATATTCTTTATTTGGCTATAATTCGTTATATCACACACAAAATATTTACATTTTACTTTAAATTTTTTAATTTGTTTTGAAAGTTTTATCAAATCATTTTCGGTTCTACTTACAATAATTAGATTGGCCCCAGCTTCGGCTAGTGCGAGCGCACATGCTTTACCCAAACCTTTTCCAGCACCTGTTACAAGTGCAATTTTGTTTTTAAAATTATATTTTTTCAGATACATCTTTTTAAATAAAAGTTTTTAAATCACTATATATTAAATCTATAGCAACCATTAATATAGCAATTAAACCAACCCAAGCAATCCACTTATATTTTTTTATCCATTGTGAAATTAAACTAGCAGCTACAGCCATTAAGATAATGGATAAAACTAATCCAAATATCAACAAATGATAATGATGCCCAGCTGCTCCAGCCACACCCAAAACATTGTCTAAACTCATTGTAAAATCAGCTAAAAGAACTGTCCAAATTGCTTTTAATAAACTTGAATTATCAAGATTTAAATTCTTTTCACTTTGAGAAGATTCTTTAATTACGTCCACGTAAAGCTTGTAGACTATATAAAGTAAAAGTATTCCACCTATTAATCTCAAACCTTTTATTTGCAACAAGTATGCAGTTAACAAAGTTAAAATAATTCTTAAGATTACAGCCCCACCTATACCCCAAAAAATAACTTTTTTTCTTTGATCAGGTGGAAATTTTGATGCCACCATACCAATAATAATTGCATTATCTCCAGCTAAGATTAAATCGATAAAAACAATTTGAGAAAATACAATAATTTGTTCAGACATTTCTAATGATTCAATATCATGTCTGATGCCTTTTCAGCAATCATTATAGTTGGAGCATTAGTATTACCTGACGTGATATTTGGCATGACTGAAGCATCTATTACTCTTAAATTTTCTATTCCTCTAACTTTTAAATTTTCATCCACTACTGAGTCGTCTCCTTTTCCCATTTTACAAGTGCCAACAGGATGGAAAATAGTTTGAGTGTGCGCACTTCCCGCTTGAACTAATTCCTCATCATCAGTGATATGAGTTCCAGGTCTGTACTCCTCAGGTTCATATTTTTTGAAAGCTTTTGTTTCTAACATAATCTTCCTAACGATCTTTAAACTTTTTGCAGCAACATCTCTATCGTCTTGAGTTGATAGATAGTTCATCTTAATTTTTGGCTTATCTCTAGTATCATTGCTTACAATATTTATTTCACCTCTACTTGTAGGTCTAATATTTGCTATTGTTGGTGTTATTCCATCAAAATCATGCATCTTAGTTGCTCCTAGTACATCTGTGCTTATTGGCTGGACATGAAATTGTAAATTTGGTGTTGCTCGTGAAGGATCACTTTTTAAAAAACCACATACTTGACTAGCTCCCATAGTCATAGGACCGCTTTGGTTAAAAATATATTCTAGTCCTATCAGGAAGTTACCTAAAAGACTATTTATCTTTCCATTTAATGATTTTAAGTTTTTTACTTTATATACAGGTCTAAACATTAAATGATCCTGCAAATTTTTTCCAACCCCTTTAAGTTCATTAATAATGTTTATTCCATATTTTTTAAGTTTTTGATTATCTCCAATTCCAGAAACTTGTAAAATGTGTGGTGAACCTATGGAACCAGCAGATAGTAAAATTTCCTTTCTAGCTTTAGTAGTTTTTAATTTTCCTTCAGAATAATAACTTACACTTATTGCTTTTTTACCTTCAAAATTAATCTTTTGGACGTGAGAATTAACTGCAATTTTTAAATTTGATCTTTTTTTAGCAGGATTCAAATATCCCTTTGCCGCACTACATCTTAATTTTAAAAAATTATTACGACTTGTAGTAAATTGAAAATAACCAACTCCGTAATTATTACCTGTGTTAAAGTCTTTGGTTCTGGGAATTCCATATTCTACTGCAGCATTTTGAAATTCTTCTAACATTTTAAGATTTATCTTTTTATTTGTTACAGTGATAGGCCCATCGTCATTGTGATATTTGCTTTTACCTAACTCATTGTTCTCAGATTTTAAAAAATATGGCAATACATCATCCCAACCCCATCCAGAATTACCTTGTTGTCTCCAATTGTCATAATCGTTACTTTGACCTCTTATCCATAAAAGCCCGTTTATAGAGGAGCTTCCACCAAGTGTCTTTCCTCTTGGATAACGAATTGATCTATTTCCCATCGTCTCGTCTTTTTCGGTATGAAAGCACCAATCAACTTTAGGATTATGCATTGTTTTATAATAACCCACTGGGATATGTATCCAGGGATAAGTGTCTTTACCACCTGCCTCGAGTAACAGAACTTTATTTTTTTCATTCGCGGTTAGTCGATTTGCTAAAACACAACCTGCTGATCCTGCTCCAATTATGATATAATCAAATTCTTCCATAAAAAATATACTTATAGGTGGAAAAACTATAATTGCCAATGCATCAAATTCAACCTAGGGTTTTAATACTAGTATTTGACTCCTTAATTCTAAAGAGGTTAAATTCTGCAATTAATAATAATCAAACGGGGGAATAATGAAAAAATTATTAACTGTTGTTTTAAGTTTTGCAGTATTTGTTGGTTTTTCAATGACTACAGCTAACGCTAAAACATTAAAATGTCAGACCGTTCTTAACACTAAAGCTGATGAAGTGAAGATGTTAAAGGACTTTACTGATACTGTAACAGAATTAACTGATGGATCTTTAAAATTTGAAATTTTACCAGCAGGAGCTGTTGTAGGAGTTAAAGAAACATTAGATGCAGTTGACAAAGGATTGATTGACTGTGGATTTGCTTGGACACACTATTGGTCAGGCGATCATCCAGCAGCTATGTTATTTGGTTCGCCAGTAGCAGGTGGTGGAGTAGGTATAGACAATTTAGCATTTTTATCATGGTTTCAATACGGTGGTGGAAAAGAATTGTACGACCAATTATGGAAAGAAATGGGAAGAGATATAAAAGGATTTATGCTTCAACCAGTTGGACCAGAAGCTTTAGGTTGGTTTCCAAAACCAATTAAAGATATGGCTGACTTTAGAAAATATAAATTCAGAACTCCTCCAGGAATTCCTGGTCAAACATATAAAGATATCGGTATAGCATCTGTAGCAATGGGCGGTGGAGACATTTTACCAGCATTACAAGCAGGAACTATCGATGCAGCAGAATGGTGTTGCCCTAAACCAGATTTAACATTTGGTTTCCAAAAGGTATTAAAACACTATTACCTACAAGGTTTACACCAAGTAGTAGTAAATGCTGACTTTTATATAACTGGAAAAACTTACAAAAAAATGACTGCTCATGAGAAAAAATCTCTTGAAGTAGCTGCAAACGCTTCATTAGCTAAATCTTTAAGCTACAGAATCTATGAAAATGGAAAAGCTTTAAGAGAATTAACTACTAAGCACGGGGTAATTTTAGAAGATACTCCTTCAGACTACTTTAAAGAATATATGGCAGCAGCAAAGAAAACATTGAATAAAAATGCAGCAGAAAACAAATTTTTTGCTAAAGTTTATACTTCAATGAAAGAATTTGCTGATATAGCTGTTCCTTTCTGGAGTGGCGCGCAAATGTCAAATGCTAAGCTAGGAATGGCTCACGCAGCGACATTAAAATAGTCATTAAGTAAAGATTATAATAAAGCGGATCAATTAAATGATCCGCTTTATTTTTTTAAACCAAAAAAGGAACTAATGCCTTTGAGAACAAAACTGGATAAATCAGATGAAATGATCGCTGAAAGGCGAGGAAGTTCAGGCAAGATGCCTGCTGATATGCCACTATGGATGGCTAAAACTATCACATCAATAGACAAATTTAGCAAGAGAGTGGGTAACGTTGTTTGTTGGATCTTAATGCCTTTAATTTTTGCTATGACTTATGAAGTAATAATGAGAAAATTATTTTTAGCACCTACAATTTGGGCTTACGATATTAGTAGATTTTTATATGGAGCACTATTTATGTTAGGAGCAGGTTATGCTCTTTCTAAAGGTGTTCACATCAGAGCAGATTTTTTATACAGAAATTTTAAAACTAAAAATCAAGGACTTATAGATTTTTGGTTATATATTTTATTTTACTTCCCAGGCTTACTGGTTTTTCTTTATATGACCATTGGTTATGTAGGAGAGTCAATTCAAAGAGGAGAGAGGGGTATGGATACGACTTGGATGCCATATATGTGGCCAATTAAATCATGTTTACTAATTGGAATAGTTTTTCTTTTAATCCAAGGTATTGCAGAATTATTAAAAAGTTACTGGGCTGCCAAAAAAGGTGAATGGCCAGGAGAAACAAAATGATTGCTGAGCTAGTTGATCCAGCAGTTCTTGGTTTTATTTTAGTTGGAGTAATGCTATTTGCTATATTTGTAGGATTTCCTATTTCATTCACATTAATATTTTTAGGATTTGTATTTGGTTATCTAGGATTTGGAAAACTAGTTTTCTACTTAATGACATTACAGTTTTCAATGGTAATGACCGAACAAACCTTAGCCGCAGTCCCGCTTTTTGTTTTTATGGGAATAATGATGGAACAAGCTGGCTTGATGGAAAGACTTTTTTCTGCTTTCCAATTAATGTTAGCAAGAGTTAGAGGATCTCTTTATTACGCAGTCCTTTTTGTTTCTGTAATCTTTGCTGCAGCTACAGGAATAGTTGGAGCATCAGTTACAATTTTAGGAATTATGGCAGCAAAATCAATGAACAGATCAGGCTACGACGTGAGACTTGCAGCTGGAACAATTACTGCAGGTGGGACGTTAGGTATATTGATACCGCCAAGTATTATGCTTGTTGTAATGGGTCCTATAATGGAAATCCCAGTGATAGATTTATTTGCTGCTGCTATTTTTCCAGGAATTCTACTTGCAACTTTATATGCTGCTTACACTACAATTAGATGCATGTTAGATCCAAAATTAGGACCTCCTTTACCAGAAGATATGAGAGCCACGAGTATGACGAAGGTTTGGATTGAATTTTTTCTAGGCCTCGTACCTCCAGCAGCTTTAGTTTTTGCTGCGCTTGGAAGTATCTTGTTTGGATTTGCAACTCCTACAGAAGCAGCTGGTTGTGGTGCAATGGGCGCTCTTCTTTTATCTTTAGCCTACAAAAAATTGACTTTACCAAAACTACAAGAAGCTTTGGTTAAAACTTTAGAAATAACAGCTTTAATTATGGTTTTAGTTGCAGCATCAAACTTTTTTGGAGCAGTATTTGCTAGATTAGGCACTCCTACTTTATTGACAGAGTTTTTACTTGGATTAGAAATGAACAAATACTTGATCCTTGCAATGATTATGGGCATGATTTTTCTATTAGGATGGCCTCTCGAATGGGTACCAATAGTAATGATTATAATTCCAATAATTTTACCTCTAGTCGAGGCTTTAGGGTTTAATCTAACTTGGTTTGCGATATTAGTTGCAGTAAATCTCCAGACCGCCTGGCTGTCTCCACCCGTAGCTCTTTCTGCATATTTTTTAAAGGGCGTTGTGCCAGAATGGGATCTAAAAGATATTTATTTTGGAATGATGCAATTTATGGTCTTGCAAATTATTGGATTAGTATTAATAATAGCATTTCCGCAAATAGCATTGTGGTTACCAACTTTACTTTATGGCAGTTAAATATATAAAAAAAGCAGCAAAAACTCCCGAGACGGACGATCACAAAACACAAGCAGCTGTGCAAGATATTCTTAATGATATTGCAAAAAGGAAAGAAGTTGCGCTTAAAGAACTTAATAAAAAATTCGACAAGTATGAAGGAGAAGTCATTGTTTCAAAAGAAAAGATAGAGGAAGCAGTTAAGAAAGTTGATCAAAAAACTAAAGATGACGTAAAATTTGCGCACGAAAGAATTAAAAAATTCGCTGAGCACCAATTAAAAAGTATGAACAATGGATTTGAAGTTGAGTTATCAAAAGGGTTGTTTGCAGGACAAAGATTAATCCCAGTAGATACAGCAGGATGTTATATTCCAGGAGGAAGATACGCACATATTTCTTCTGCAGTAATGGCTATTACTCCAGCTAAAGTAGCGGGTGTAAAAACTATTATTTGTGCCAGTCCTCCAAAAGATAAGGATGGAGCTAACCCAGGAATAATTTTTGCTGCTAATCATTGTGGTGCTGATGTAATAATGAATTTAGGTGGCGTAGCCGCAATAGGATCTATGACACACGGTTGTTTTAAAAATCCTCCAGTAGATTTTTTAGTAGGAGCGGGTAATCAATATGTGGCTGAAGCTAAGAGAATTGTTTACGGTAAAGTAGGTATAGATCAATTTGCAGGACCAACTGAAATAGCAATAATAGCAGATAGGTCTGCGGATAAAGAAATTGTAGCCGTAGATCTTGTTGGTCAACTAGAGCATGGTTATAATTCTCCTGGTTGGCTATTCACTACTGATAAAACTTTAGCAGATTTTACTATGAAAAGAGTTCCAGAATTAATCAATGAATTACCCGAATTAGCAAAAGTAAATGCAACGGCAGCTTGGAAAGATTACGGTGAAGTAATTTTGTGTGATACAAATGAGGAAATGGCAGAAGTGAGCGACAAGTATGCTTCTGAACATTTAGAAGTACATGCAGAAAATTTAGATTGGTGGTTAAAAAGATTGAGAAATTATGGATCTTTATTTTTAGGAGAAGAAACAACCGTTGCTTATGGAGATAAATGCTCAGGAACAAATCACATTCTTCCAACAAAAGGTGGCGGAAGATATACGGGTGGTTTATTTGTAGGAAAGTTTATAAAAACTCTTACATTCCAAAGGATGACAAAAGAAGCCACAGAAGTGGTTGGCGCTACTGCCGCAAGACTAGGAAGAGCAGAAGGTATGGAAGCCCATGCTAGAACTGCAGACGTCAGATTAAGAAAATACGGCTTTTCAAATTAATGCAAGCACTAGTTTATACTGGTACTAATAAAATAGATTTTAGAGAAGAAAAAGATCCAATAGCAAAACTAGGTGAAACTTTAATAAAAGTAAAAGCCTCTGGTATTTGTGGATCCGATATGCATGCCTTCCATGGTAATGACGAAAGAAGAATACCACCTTTAATATTAGGACATGAAATAAGTGGAACTAGTCTAGATGGTAAATTCAAAAATAAAGATGTTGTAATAAATCCTTTAATAAGTTGTGAAAAATGTGATTACTGTAATAATGAAAGAGAACACCTGTGTCCAGAACGAACAATGATAGGGATGAGCACTCCAGTAAAAAGAGAAGGAGGGTTGGCAGAGTTAGTATCAGTTCCAGAAAAAAATATTTTTGAGGTTCCAAAAAAATTAAGCATTAAAGAAGCAGCTTTAGCCGAGCCGACAGCAGTAGCACTACACGCAGTCTTACTAGCTGAGCAAAATTTAAAAAAATCTTTATCTGATTGTAAAATATTAATCCAAGGAGCTGGGGCTATAGGTTTATTGTGTGGTTTAATTTTGAATAAAGAAAAAAAATCTACCAATATAATAATGTCTGATCCAAATAGGAAAAGATTAGATGAATGTGAGAAAT
Organism: Pelagibacteraceae bacterium AG-325-J13; assembly: GCA_003282835.1. Lineage (GTDB taxonomy): Bacteria > Pseudomonadota > Alphaproteobacteria > Pelagibacterales > Pelagibacteraceae > Pelagilacustribacter. The sequence continues at coordinate 377,111 of QBYL01000001.1, forward strand.
ACCTTAAAGCAAACTTCGTATCTCCAGACGATAAATCAATTAAAGAAAACAACTTTGATTTAATTTTGGAGTCTGTTGGTTTGGAGCTTACACGTCATCAGGCAATTAGATCAATCGCACCAGGTGGTACAATCTTGCATATAGGTTTAACACATCCATCTGGGACTTTTGATTTTAAGAAGCTAACAATACAAGAAATTACCCTAGTCGGGACTTATTGTTATACGAATAAAGATTTTAAAAAGACACTAGAAATTCTAACAGATAAGGTGCTGGGTGATCTAGGATGGATTGAATATAGAGATCTTAAAAAAGGTTCTGAAGCATTTAATGAGATTCATAATGGTACTTGTGTAGCTCCAAAAATAATTCTCATACCTTAATTATCTATCCATTCTTTATAATTATTTTTATTGTCAACTATATATTTAGGCAAAAGGTTCAAATCATATTTTTTCAATTTATATTCACTACTCCACTTACTAGTTGAGCTTTGATCTGCAAAATGGTTATAAAACATTTCTTTATTTTTAATTTTTTCTCTTATTTTTTCTACGGTTAAACCACTTAATCTAAATTCATCATGATGACCAAAATTCATAAATTTTTCATACATTTCTTCAGCAGTTTTTAAATTTGTAAAATGCCATCCACCATCTTCAATTATATCTAAGTTGGTATGCTTTGTTTCAGAAAAAAGAGTATCTAATCTCCAAAAAGGATATTTTCTTAATTTTATGTTTCTAAGCCAAGATAATGATTTTAATTTTTTCTTTTTACACCCTTTAGTTCCAATCCAAAACATTCTATCGTAAAGCAAATTAAATTTAAAATAAAAAAAAAGCTGTTTGAAAAGAATAATATCTTTTTCACTTTTATTAAATTGATCTGAATTTAAGTTTGGAATTTCATCGTTGTCGCTTAACATAATTAAATCTTCATCAGAAAAATCTTTAACAGCTTTTAAACTTTCATCATACGAAAGGGCTATTCTTTTTAAGCTATTAGATCTTTGCAGAGATGGATCGTTAAGTTCATCTACTATTCCCTCTGGCTCTTTATCTATAACAATATAAATGATTTTATCTTTAAACTTTGAGTAATTATTAATATCGAAATTTAATTTTTTCTTTTTACCACTGTGAGAATACGTAGATTCCGTAACAATAAATTTATGTACTTTATCTTTTAAGATATTTAATCTTACGTCATACATCATATGCTCAGAGTAAAAAGACGTACAATCAATAATCTTCACTATTTATTAACCTCTGAGTTGTAGACATTATGCATACCTGAAATTAAATTTTAACATAGCTAATATAAAATTTATTTTAATAAACTACTAGAAAATTCGGAAAGGAAAATACATGAAAAAACTTTTTATTATATTAATTATAACATCTTTTTCTTCAGCTTACGCTGGCGGACATATAACTAAAAAACAAAAAGTAGAAACTATACAATGTCTTGGACATTATAGTGCAACGGCTGTTTTGCCTGCTGATACTATAGAAGTTACAGATATGGAAATGGCTTTAGCTTCAGTTAAAGTAATAAGATCCTTTCTACAAAAAGAACAAGTTAGTGACAATGAGATGAACAAAGGTATGAATGAGCATGTAGATAAAGTTTACGGAAAACCATTTGATAAAGGAATGAATGATAAGTGTAATAAATTTATCTATAAACTAATCCCTGGCTCAAAAGAAGAAATAGAAAAATTATCTAGAACTATTTATGGAGGATAATTTATGAAAAATTTTTTTATAATACTATTTTTAACTGCGTTTTCCTCAGCTTACGCTGCAGGGCATTTAAGTGAAAAGGATAAAAAAGCTACTCTAAAATGTACAGGACTATATTATGCTAACAGCATGATACCTCAGGGTACTTTAGAACTAGACAAGATTGTATATTCTATTTCGGCTAAGAAATTTTTAACATCGTATTTGATTAAGGAAGGAGTAAAAGAGGATTTCATTAATACAGAACTTAATAAATTTATCGATGATCTTTATGGGAAACCATACGATGAAAAAAAAACTAGTGAGTGTGATAAATATATTTTTAAATTAATACCAGAGGCAAAAGCAGAAATAGATAAACTAGTAAAATCTGGAATTTATTAAAATGAGTGGATACGTTATAGCCAACATTAATGTAAAAAACTCAGAGGCTTATAAAGAATATGTTGGTAAAGTAAAACCAACTGTAGAAAAATTTGGAGGAGAATATTTAGTAAGAAACGGAGAATTTAAAGTTATTGACGGCGAATGGAAGCATCCAAGAACTGTCGTAATTAAATTCCCAACTTATGAAAAGGCATTGGAGTGGTATAATTCTGAGGAATATAAACCTATTAAACTTATTCGATTAGCAAACTCAGTGGCTAATGGAATAATAATTAAAGGAGTATAATATGATAGTAAAAATAGAAGGACCAATCGCTACTTTTGCAAAATGGAAAGCGATGGTTTACAGTAATTCAGAAAAGATTAAAAAATACGGTATGACATTTCTTTATGCTGGAACAGAAAAAGATAATGACTCAAAAATCACTACCATTATTAGATTTGATACAATGGATGGTCTTAAAGCTTTTAAGGCCGATGAGGAACTTCATAAAGAAAGAGCAGCAGCTGGAGTAGTTTTAGAAAAATCTGTTACAACTCCAATGGGTGAAGATTTGTTAGAACAATATAAAGGATAACTAAAAGGATAAATATGATAGATAAATTTGGAAACGCTTTTTATTTAATAATTTACTTAGCTCATTTTATAATAATTGGTATTTATGCTTACCAATTAGTTTTTGATACTAAAAAATTTCTAAAAGGTAGAGGAGTAGATAAGACAGCTACTTTAATAACTAGATTTGCTGGCTCATTCATGGTCGCAATAGTTTTAATGGCGATCTATGTGGCCTTTGTAAGATCGGGTGGTTTAAATGCCACTTGGGCATTTTTTAATTTAGTTTTTATTATTAATGTTTCAATATTAGCTGCAAATTTTTATACATTAAAAATTGATAAGACAGGTTTAACTAAAAAAACAAGAAATGATGGAATATATGCTCCACTAGTTCTTGTAATTATCAGCGCTATTCTTTGTTACGGTTTAGCAGATAAAATTTACGTTTAAGGAGGTATATGACAAAATTTATGAACATTGTTAGATGTAAAGTGAAAGCATCTAATCGAGAAGAGTATCTAAAAAAAATTGACAAGATGCCAAAGTTCGATGGGCAAATTTCAGCTAAGTATGTTGAAACTAAACCTAACGAATTTTTTATGATCGGTGAATGGAATTCTGAAGATGCAATAGCCAAAGCTAGACCAAAGATGATTGAATTTTTGGACTCACTTCGGCACACTTTAGAAGAACTGTCGTCCGAGTTAGGTGTTACTGACCCTCACTCTGGTACAGTTATAATCGAGAAATAAGATAAGAAAGGAGTAACAATGGCTAAATTCTACACACTTGGATGTTATACAGCTAAGGGTCTTGCAGGATTTGTAAGTAACCCCTCAACAGACAGAAAAGCTGCAACATCAGCTTTAGCTGCTTCTGTAGGAGCGAAAGTAACTCAATACTCTGGCCTAAGAGGAAAATATGATTTTATGGCTGTGATTGAAGGAACTTTTGATCAAGCTGCTGCAGCTGCTATGGTTGCTGTTTCTAGTGGTGCTGTTTCAGATTTTACAATATTAGAAGATGTAGATCTAAATGAGATAGCTAAAACTGCTCAGAAAATGGCTTCTTCATACAAAGAGCCTGGAAAATAATTATTTTCTGTAGCTAATACATTTTAAGGTATCAGTGAATTTTATTTGATTTTTATAATTTGATTTAATTTCACTGATACCAAGATTAATTTCTTTATTATTCATGTTTAATAAGCATGAAATGTATCTCTCTCTGATCATTTTAACGTATTTTTGTTTCGAGATATGCACCTTAAAGTTAAAGTTTGTGAAGCTTATTTTTTTTAAGTTTTTTTTGATTATCTTCAATAAAATTTCATCTCTTTTTAAACTTTTTTCTAAATTTTTCCTCATTTTGTTAAAACAAGGTAT
>QBYL01000002.1:0-50000 GCA_003282835.1 Pelagibacteraceae bacterium AG-325-J13
TTGCATCAAGTTTAAATAAAATCAAAGATGACTTAACCACTCAAATTGAAAAAAAGCTAATAGAAATTGAAAATACAGAAATAAATGAAAAATTAAAAAATGAAAAAATTGATGTAACCTTACCAATAAGACCGTACCAGACAGGCAAGATACATCCTGTTTCACAAGTTATAGATGAAATTTCCTCAATATTTTCAGAAATTGGGTTTTCAGTTGCTGAAGGACCTGATGTAGAGACTGAATATAATAATTTTACTGCTCTTAATACTCCTGAAGATCATCCAGCAAGAGACATGCATGATACGTTTTATTTAGAAAAAAATAAAAAATTACTTTTGAGAACACACACGTCACCAGTTCAAATTAGGACAATGTTAAATGGAAAACCTCCATTTAAGATCATTGTTCCAGGAAGAACATATCGCTGTGATAGTGATCAAACTCACGCCCCCATGTTTCATCAACTTGAGGGATTACATATAGATAAAGATATCACTATGGGACATTTAAAAGGTTGTTTAGATTACTTTATAAAAGAATTCTTCGAAGTAAAAAATGTAAAAATGAGATTTAGACCAAGCCATTTTCCATTTACCGAACCATCAGCAGAAGTAGATATTGGTTACAAGATTGAAAATAAAAAAATTATTATTGGAGAAGGAGATAAATGGCTTGAGGTTTTAGGATGTGGCATGGTCCATCCAAATGTTTTAAAAAATTCAAAAGTTGATCCAAAAAAATATCAAGGATATGCTTTTGGAATGGGCATAGATCGACTTGCAATGCTTAAGTATGGAATAAATGATCTAAGGGCTTTTTTTGAAACAGATTTCCGTTGGCTTAGCCACTTTGGATTTGATCCTTTGGATGTACCAACAAATTATCGAGGATTAAGCAAATGATCATAACTCTTCCTTGGTTGAAGGAACATCTTAGTACTAAAGCTAAACAAAATGAAATTATTGAAAAACTTACGAATATAGGTTTAGAAGTTGAGGGTATAAAAGAAAATTCTTCAGGCCTCAAAGAGTTTAAGATAGCCAAAATTATCAAGACAGAAAAACATCCCAATGCAGATAAATTAAAAGTTTGTGATGTTAGTGTGGGAGGAAAAGAGATATTAAAAGTTGTTTGCGGGGCGCCAAATGCTAGAGATGGGCTTTACACAATTTATGCTCCACCTGGAGCAACAATTCCTAAAAATAATTTTAAATTGAAAATAGCTAAAATTAGAGGAGTTGAATCAAGAGGAATGTTGTGCTCTGAAAGCGAGCTAAATTTATCCGAGGAAAGCGATGGAATAATTGAGCTTAAAAATAGAGAGAGTGACATTGGAAAAAGTTATTTTAATAATAAAACAGAAAAATCTATTGATATTTCAATTACACCAAATAGAGCTGATTGTCTGGGTATAAGAGGAATAGCAAGAGATTTATCTTCTTCTGGTATTGGAAAATTATTACCGCTCAAAAAGAAAAAGGTTAAACAATCTATAAAACATTTAATAAAAACATCAATAAAGAAAGACCCTAATCAAGGATGCATAACTTTTGGAAGCTGTTACATAAAGAATATTAAAAATAAAGAAAGCCCAGACTGGCTTAAAAATAAATTAACTGCCATAGGTCTAAAGCCTATCTCTGCAGTTGTAGATATCACAAATTATGTAATGTTTGATTTAAATCGTCCTTTACATGCTTATGATGCTGATAAAATTGATGGTGAAATTATAATCAGAGACTCAAAAGATGGAGAGGAGTTTGAAGCTTTAGATAATAAAAAATATAAACTCAAAAAAGGAATGTGTGTTATTGCTGATAAGTCGAGCATTTTAGGATTAGGAGGTATTATTGGAGGAACAAAAACATCCACTGAGCTTGATACAGAAAATATTCTTTTAGAGTCTGCTTATTTTTCCCCAAATTCAATTAGAAAAACAGCTCGTGAACTTATAATAGATACTGATGCAAAATATAGATTTGAAAGAGGAGTAGATCCCAATTCAATTGCAGAAGGACTAGAAATAGCTACTGAACTGATCATAAAGATATGTGGAGGTCAAGCTAGTAAATTTATTATTTCGGGAACAAAATCTCAAAAAAAAAACATAATTAGCTTTGAACTTGATAAGTTTGAAAGTGTGATAGGTATACCTATTTCAATAAATGAGGCACAAAAAATACTATCATCTTTAGGATTTAAATGTAAAAAAAATAAGAAGGATTTAAAAATAGAAATACCTTCTTGGAGACCTGATATAATTCAGGATGTAGATATAATAGAAGAATTAATTAGAATTAAAGGTTTTAACAAGATTAAGTTAATAACACCTGAGAGAAAACGTGATCAAGAAACTCTAAATTTTAAACAAAAGTTATTTCATTTATCTCAAAGATCTCTAGCATCAAATGGGTATCTAGAAACAGTTACTTGGTCATTTACAGACTCTAAAATAGATGAACAATTTACAAAAGGAGAAAAAGAAATTCCAATTTTTAATCCAATTTCTTCAGATTTAGATGTTTTAAGAAGATCAATATTTTCTAATTTAGCAATACATTTAAAAAAAAACCAAGATAGAGGATATACAGACTTATCCTTATTTGAGATAGGTCCGACTTTTTTTGGAAAAAATCCTGGCGAACAACAAATAGTTGTAGGTGCATTAAAATCAGGAAAAGTGGGTAGAAAAAGCTGGATAGAAAAAGAGAGAGCATTAGACGTATTTGATATTAAAAGTGATGCTATAAAAACATTAATTCAACTTGGAATTACTGAACACAGTTTGTGTGTGAGTGATAATACCAAACAAAGTTACCATCCAGGCAGATCTGGCTCTATAACGTTAAAAACTGAAAAAGGACCTTTATTAGCATATTTTGGAGAGATACATCCTGGAATTATACAAAAAATAGATTTTAAAGAGTCTAACGTATATGGGCTTGAAATTTTTCTTAATAATTTTCCTGAACCCAAAAAAAAAGTAAGACAAAGCAAAAAAAGTTTTCAGGCATCAGACTTTCAAAAATCTGAACGAGATTTTGCTTTTATAATTGATAAGATTTTTAAAATTGGACTGCTCGAACAAATAATAAGAGAAATTGATGACTCAATAATACAGAAAGTGACTACATTTGATGTTTATGAAGGTGAGAATATTCCGAAGGACAAAAAATCAGTCGCTTTAAGCGTGACACTTCAAGCTTTAGATAAAACCTTAAGCGAAAAAGATTTAGATCAGATAAGTAAAAAAATCATTGAAGTAGTTAAAGATAAAACTGGTGCTATAATTAGGTCCTAATGTCAGAAACAAAAAGAATACGTAATTTTTCTATAATTGCGCATATAGATCATGGAAAATCAACTATTGCGGATAGAATTATACATAAATGTGGCGGTTTGACAGATCGTGAAATGAAACAACAAGTTCTTGACTCTATGGATATTGAAAGAGAGCGTGGTATTACAATTAAAGCACAGACAGTAAAATTAAAATATAAAGCTAAAGACGGAAATAATTATATTTTAAATATTATCGATACACCTGGACACGTTGATTTTGGGTATGAGGTTAGCCGATCTTTATCAGCATGTGAGGGTTCGTTATTAATAGTTGATAGCACCCAAGGAGTTGAAGCCCAAACTCTAGCTAATGTTTACCAAGCTTTGGAAATTAATCATGAGGTTATACCAATTTTAAATAAAATTGACTTACCAGCCTCTGATATTGAAAAAACAAAAACAGAAATTGAAGATGTGGTTGGAATAGATACATCTAATGCAATAGCTTGTTCAGGCAAAACTGGAGAGGGTGTCGATGAGATTTTAGAAGCTATAATTAATAATTTGCCTGCTCCTTCAGGTGACAAAAATGAAAAACTTAAATCTCTTCTTGTTGATAGCTGGTATGACAGCTACCTTGGGGTAGTTGTGTTAGTTCGTATTATTAACGGGAAAATAAAAAAAAATATGAAAATAAAATTAATGTCAAACAACCAAGAACACATTATTGAAAAAGTAGGAGTTTTCACCCCTAAACCAACAGATATTGACGAGCTTAATGCAGGTGAAATAGGGTTTATTATAACAGGTATTAAATCTTTATCAGAAACAAAGGTTGGAGACACTATATGTGATGCTACAAATCCATTAGAAACTCCTCTGCCAGGATACAAACCAAGTAAGCCAGTGGTATTTTGTGGATTGTTTCCGGTAGATAGCTCTGAGTATCAAAAATTAAAGGATGGATTAGCAAAATTAAAATTAAATGATGCAAGCTTTTCTTACGAACCTGAGTCTTCAAGCGCCCTAGGATTAGGGTTCAGATGTGGCTTTTTAGGATTGTTACATCTTGAAATAATTACAGAAAGACTAGAAAGAGAATTTGATGTTAATCTTATTACAACAACACCTGGCGTAATTTATAAAGTTCATAAAATTAAGGGAGATATTCTTGATCTACAAAATCCTACTAACATGCCTGATCCTTCTCAAATTACAAAAATTGAGGAACCATGGATTAAATCCACAATAATTACGCCTGATGAGTATTTAGGGTCAATCATAAAGATATGCCAAGATAAAAGAGGCATACAAACTAATTTAAGTTATTCTGGTAAACGAGCAGTTTTATCTTATGACCTTCCACTCAATGAAGTTGTGTTTGATTTTAACGATCGATTAAAATCAGTTTCTAGCGGATACGCAAGCTTTGACTATGAAATATCGGGATATAGAGAAGGAGATTTAGTAAAGCTCGGAATTTTAGTCAATGCAGAACCTGTAGATGCGTTGGCAATGATTATTCATAAAGATTTTGCTCAAAAAACCGGAAGACAAGTTTGTGAAAAATTAAAAGATTTAATTCCAAGACATAATTTTATGATACCTGTCCAAGCTGCAATTGGAGGGAAAATTGTAGCTAGAGAGTCGATAAAAGGTTTTAAAAAAGATGTACTAACTAAAATACACGGGGGTGGCGCTACAGATAGAAAAAGAAAACTTTTAGAAAAACAAAAAAAAGGAAAATCTAGGTCTAAACAATTTGGCAAAGTAGAAATTCCCCAGGAGGCCTTTATTGGGGTTCTAAAGATCAACAAAGAATCTTAATGAAGAAAAAGTTATTTATTTTTTCAAATGAAAGCATCTTTAATCACAAAGGTAAATTTCATTGTGATAACTTAGACTTGAAATCAACACCAGAAGGTTTAAATAAAAAATTTGATATTAATTTATTAGGTAGAAAATCACATAAAAAGAGGTCACATGAAATTAAAGTTAAGAATATAAGTATTTTTAGTAATATTTTTTCATATATATCTGCTGCTATAAAAGCTTCAAAAATACCTGAGACGAAATATCTAATTATTTCAATTTCTCCATACACTTTTATAGCCAGTTTATTTATTAAATTATTTGGAAAAAAACCTATAGTTTATTTACGAAGCGATGGTTTTGGGGAATATAAAGCTATCCTCGGAAAATTTGGTCCAGTTTTATATTATTTAATGTTTATTATTACCTCTTCTATTTCAAATTTAATAAGTTGCAGAAAATATATTCTTAAGGGTAAAAATGGAATAGTTATAAATCCTTCTCAGCTAGATTCCGCTTGGTTAAGAAAATCAAAGACACCTGATTTAAAAAAATTTAAGTTATTATATGTTGGAAGAATAAGAGTGGAGAAAGGAATTAATTCTTTTGTTGATTTGATTAAAAATAAAAGAGATATTTCACTAACTATTGTTGGAGCTGAAAAAGAAACTTCGTATAATATTAATCAAAGCAATGTTTATATTTATCCTAATCAAACTAATAAGAACAAATTAATAAAATTCTATGATGATCACAATATTTTCATCTTACCTTCATTTACCGAAGGACATCCAATGGTATTATTAGAGGCATTAGCTAGACGAAGACCCGTGGTTATATTTGAAGATATAGAACACGTTATCGGAAAAAAAAAGGGAGTTTTTGTTTCTAAAAGAAATTTTTCTAACCTCTTGGGTACGTTAAATCATATTAGAAAAAACTACAAAAAGATTCAAAAAGAAATGATTAAAAATAAACTTCCGACTAATAAAGAGTTTATTGAAAAATTTACTCAATCTATAAATGATTTTTCGTAGGAGAGGTGGCCGAGTGGTTGAAGGCGCACGCTTGGAAAGCGTGTAAACGGGAAACCGTTTCGAGGGTTCGAATCCCTCTCTCTCCGCCATTTTTTAAAAAACTTGCATAACTTATAGTTTATAATAAAATGATATGGGCGTCATATGGGCGTCAACAGATGAAAAAATTTATATTAATTTTTCTAAGTAGCTTCATTTTAGTTTCATGCGCATCGACAGGTGTTAAAGATGAGTCTCAATTAAGACCCGACTCTAAAGATATGGCTAATGTTTATATTAAGAGACAGAGTGGATTTTTATATAGTGCGGTAAGAACAATTATAAAATTAAATGGACAAGATGTTGCTTCAATTTATTCGAAAGAGTTTACTAAGATTTATGTTCCGCCCGGCGATAATATGCTTACAATAAAAGCTGATCCTTTGTCAGGAGTTTTTGGTAAAGTTGATATAATACTTAAATTTGAAAGGGGCAAAAATTATTATTTCATTACAGGCGTGGATCCAAAAAATGTGGCTTCAGCCTTTTTAGGTGGAATGATAGGAACAGCTATTGCAGGTGGACCATTTCCAACCCAGCAAGTTACTGAGGAACTTTTTAATAAATTGAAATACAATTAATTGACTCCGCATGGGCGCCAGCAGCTCAACTTTTTCAAAATCTTATAAATTTATATAGTGCTAATCAATAATTCTAGAAGGCTAGGTTGAAGGCGCACGCTTGGAAAGCGTGTAAACGGGAAACCGTTTCGAGGGTTCGAATCCCTCTCTCTCCGCCATTTATTTAATCTTGTGAATCATTTAATATTTACTAAGATGTTTTAGTAATGTTATTATCCACATACAACTAAAAAGAGTCTTAAGCTGAAAGCTAGAATCAATTACATTGGTATCAAGGGCAGTGGAGGGAGACTGAAGCTGCCTTTGCCTTTTATAATCTTTTAATTCCTATCACCTTTAATTTGGCTGTTTTCTTAATTATTCTAATTGTTTGATTAATTCCCATAATTATAACTTTTTTCTTTGGTCCATAAGCATGGATTAATTTTTTTTTGGATAAAGCAACAGCAACATGGCCTTTCCAAAAAATTATATCATTCTTTTTTACATCTTTTAATTTAACATTCTTTTTGAAATATTTGTGCTGATCTTTTGCATCGCGTGGACAAAATATATTATTAAAATTTAAAAAAATTTGAACTAACGCAGAACAATCTATTCCTCTAAAAGATTTTCCACCCCACTTATATTTAATATTTTTAAAGATAGTTATTTTTTTAAAAGGGTTTTTTTCTTTATAATTAATACGTTTTACATCTTTTTTATTAATCCATCCTTCTGAAAACTTTAAAAAATTCGATTTTTTACCTATTACTTTAATTTTTGAACCAAATGTTATTTCACGCAATCTATTTTTCTTATTAGAGTATTTATATACCTTTGCTTTTAGAATATTAATTTTGTGTGTTGGTTTTAAAAAATTAGGAAGGTCTTTATTTTTGATAAAACCTTTATAACCATCTTCTTTAATTTTTATTTTTAGCCAATTTCTTTTTCTTTGAAATATTGAGAACGAGTCTCCAAAAATTATTTGCGTAACAATTTCAGATTTAAGTGAAGGTTTTTTATAAAGATTCAAAACTGTAAAATTATTTGTGAAATATTTTGTCATTAACGTTTACTAATCTTTAACCGGTGCGATTTTAGCAATCCAAATAATTAATAACAATACAGGAATACCAATTATTGCTGTAAAAATATAAAAATTTGCATACCCCATTTGATCAACTATTGCCCCCGAGTATCCTGCTAGTACTTTTGGCAAAAAAAGCATTAAAGAGCTAAAAAGTGCGTACTGAGTCGCTGTAAATTTTATAGATGTCAATGCTGATAGATATACTACGAACGCAGCACCTGCAAAGCCGCTTGAAATATTGTCTGCGGTGATGACTATTATTAAAGTTTTGATATTTGGGTCTGAGATAGCTAACCAAGCGAATAGTAAATTACTTGCGGCTGCGATTAAAGCTCCAAAAAATAATGCCTTTAAGGTTCCAACTTTTATTGCAGAATAGCCACCAATAATTCCTCCAACTATTGTTGCAAAAACTCCAAAAAATTTTGAGTAAGTAGCTATTTCTTTTACATTATATCCTCTATCTAAATAAAAAATGTTGGCTACTACGCCCATGACTATGTCTGCTATCCTATATAAACCAATAAGCAAAAGTATTAAAACTGCAGTTTTTCCATATCTATTAATAAAATTTGTGACAGGCTCAACATAAGCAATAGATGCAGAATTTTTTTTAATATAATTTATACTTATTAGAAGATAAACTATAAATCCTGAGCCTAAAAAACATAGACTTATTTTTATCAACGCAAAAAGAAAATTTATTAATGGGTCCTCATTAATAAATGGATTTTCCAAAAGTGAGTAAATAACAACAAATATTATTATCGCTAAGATAAATACAACGAGAAATCTAAGTTGATCCTGGAAACTTAAATTGGAAACTTTTCTTTTTATATTTGGCTCCGGAGAGCTTAGAGTAGTAAAAATCCCGACTAACATTAAAGAAGCCATTATTAGATAAACTTTCCTCCAAACATTCACATCATATACTTCTACTCCAAAGAAAGAGGCCAAGTACAAACTACCAGCCCCAGCTATTAACATCGCAATTCGATAACCAGCAATATACATAGAGGATAATGCTCCTTGCATTTTTTGGGGGGCTGACTCTATTCTGTAAGCATCAATAATTATATCTTGCGAAGCGCTTGAAAAAGCTATTAAGACAGATCCGATTGCAGTTAAAATTAATGTTTTACTAGGATCTGTAAAAGATATGAAAATCAAACTAAAAGTTATCATTAATTGCGAAATCAATAACCAACTTTTTCTATGACCAAGATCTTTTATTGGAATTTTTAAATTATCAATAACTGGAGACCAAATAAATTTAAATGAGTATGCTAAAGCTGCCCAACTGAACATAGTAATAGTGCTTCTACTTACGCCAGCTTTGACTAACCAAACAGATAATGTTGAAAATACAAGAAGAATTGGTAGGCCAGAGGAGAAACCTAACAAAAGCATTCTCACAGATTTAATATTCAGAAAAATATTCATAAAATAATTAATTTCTCCAAAATGAGGGAAAAAATAAAACTAAAACAGCAAATAGTTCAAGTCTCCCTAGCAACATCCCAATTGACAAAATCCACTTCGACACGTCGGGTATATCTTTATAATTTCCATTAGGTCCAATCATATCTCCAAGTCCAGGTCCAACATTAGATATTGCACTAGCTGCTCCTGAAATAGCAGTAAGGAAATCTAATCCTGTAATTGTTAACAACATTGAAATTATAAAAAATATAAAGAGAAATGAAAAAATAAAAATTATTACAGACTTAAAAAAATCATCAGTAATTTTTTGATTATTATATTTGGTTATAATTATACTATTTGGGTAAATTAATTTTTTAATTTGATTTTTTAAAAAAATAATTAGCATTTGTAGTCTAAAAATTTTAATACCACACGCTGTTGACCCCGCACAACCCCCAATAAACATTAAAAATAAAAAAAAGATTAAAGAAAATTTACCCCACAATCCAAAATCATCTGTGACGTATCCTGTTCCAGATAAAATAGAAATAACATTAAAAGATGAAATTCTAATGTTATCAAAGATATTTTTTTCATAATTAATGAATAGTAAGTATATAAACATTATGATTACTGAAATTAAAATAATATAAATAAGGCCTTTAATTTGACTGTCTTCAATAAAAATCTTTTTGTTTCCTTGTAAGAATTTTAAATAGGAAATAAAAGGAATGCTCCCTAGAATAATGAAAATACTAGCAATGATTTCTATATTGGAGTTTTTAAAAAAACCAATTGACTCGTTATGAGTTGAAAACCCGCCAGTTGCTATTGTGGTCATGGCATGAGATATACTATCAAATACAGACATTCCGAATAACCAATAGAAAAATCCACAAAATAAAGTCAATGCAAAATACGTAGATATAATAATTGTGGCAACCTCAATAGTTCTGGGTAAAATCTTTTCTGTACTATCTGGACCTTCCATTTTGAATAATTGCATTCCCCCAACTTTCAATAACGGTAATACAGTTATAGCCATTACTACTATTCCGATTCCACCAAGCCATTGCATTATTGCTCTCCACAACAAAATACTTTTTGGACTATTGTCTAAGTCAGTGATAATTGTTGCACCAGTGGTTGTTATTCCTGACATGCTTTCGAAAAAAGCTTCACTAAAAGAAAATTCTTTAGGCGATAGTAAAAATGGTAAACTTCCAAAAATTGCTACCATTACCCAAGCTAAAGTTGAAAACAAAAATGTTTGTCTCAAATTTAATCTAAATTCTTTCTCTAAGTTAGCAAGAATAAATAAAATTCCTACAAAAATAGTAATAAATGCAGATGATACAAAACTATGACTGTTCTCATTATATACTAATTGCATACTGTATGGAGCTAACATTGAAATTCCAAGGACAATAAGCAAAATACCAAGAATGAAGAAAACAGTTTTGTTTGCAATCATAGAATTGAGATTATTTAAATAGTTACAAAATTCAACTTAATATCATGTAATTATATCTGTATTTTACGTATAAAATTTAATAAACCATAGTTATGCTTAATAACGACTTAATTCAATCAACTTCTTCCTGGCCGCTAGTGGAGATCAGAAAACTTTTGAAAGAAAGAAAAGATATTATTAAAGCAAATAAAAGAATAATTTTTCAAACAGGATATGGACCAAGTGGGTTGCCTCACATTGGAACATTCGGAGAGGTTGCGAGAACATCAATGATGATTAATGCATTGAATCATATTGAAAAAATTGACAGTGAGTTAATAACTTTTTCTGACGATATGGATGGATTGAGAAAAGTACCAGATAATATACCCAACGATGAAATATTAAAAAATAACTTAGGTAAACCCCTAACTGATATTCCTGATCCATTTAAAAAATTCAAAAGTTTTGGAGAACATAATAATCAAATGCTAATCGAATTTTTAAAAAAATTCAATTTTAGATTTAACTTTCAAAGTTCAACAGAAAATTACAAATCTGGTAAATTTAATAATTCATTAATGAGAGTTTTAGAAAAGTACGAAGATATTATGAATATTATTTTACCTACTTTAAGAGAAGAAAGACGAAAAACATATTGTCCTTTTTTACCAATTTGTCCAAAGACAGGAAAAGTGCTGGAGGTGCCTTTGGTTGAAATGAATAAAAAAGATGGAACAGTTATATTTAAAAGCAATAATGATAAGATAGAAACTAATATCTTAAATGGAAATTGTAAGTTACAATGGAAAGTTGATTGGGCAATGCGTTGGTTTACCTTTAACGTTGATTTTGAAATGTATGGTAAAGATTTGACAGAGAGTGCCATCTTATCAAATAAAATTTGTAAAACATTGGGAAAAAAACCTCCAAATGGTTTTGCGTATGAATTATTTTTAGATGAAAAAGGAGAAAAAATTTCAAAATCAAAAGGTAATGGAATCTCAATTGAGGAATGGCTTAGATATGCTTCTCCAGAAAGTCTTGCATTATATATGTATCCAAATCCTAAGCGTGCAAAAAAACTTTATTCAGATGTAGTTCCAAAAACTGTAGACGAGTATCTATCTTTGATAGAAAAATACCCAACCCAAGAAGATAAGCAAAAAATTCTAAATCCAGTTTGGCATATCCATAACGGAAACCCCCCTGAAGAGCGAGTTATAATGTCTTTTTCAATGTTACTCAATTTGGCTGGCTCAAGTAACGCAAACAACAAGGAAATATTGTGGAAATTTATAAACAGATTTCATAAGGACATTAGCCCTGAGAAACAACCGATACTTGATAACCTTACTGAGAACGCAATAAATTATTTTAAAGATAAAGTTGAACCAAATAAAAAGTTTAAAAAACCAAATGAGAAGGAAAAAAAAGCTTTAAGCAGCTTGATTGATAGACTAAATAAAACTGATGAGTCCTTGAGTCCTGAAGAAATTCAAACTTTTGTTTATACCGTTGGCAAGGAAAATGGTTATGAAAAAAACCTTAGAGATTGGTTTAAATTAATATATGAAGTGGTATTTGGTGAAGAAAATGGACCAAGAATGGGTTTTTTTATAAAATTTTTTGGACTTAAAGAGACAATTGCATTAATAAAAGAAAAAATAAATTAAAAGATGTTTTCTTTTTTAAGACCGTACATATTTAATATCGATCCAGAAACAGCACATGATTTAGCTATCAAATCATTAAAATTTAACATTCTTCCAAAAGGCTTTTTTGATGTTAAAGACGAGGAAGTTTTAGAGACTAAATTATTTGATAAAAAAATACCAAATCCCATTGGATTAGCAGCCGGATTTGATAAAAGTGCAGAGGTTTATAACTCTTTATTTAAATTAGGTTTTGGATTTGTAGAAATTGGAACCGTGACTCCTAAAAAACAATTGGGAAACTTAAAACCAAGAATATTTCGTCTAGAAAAAGACCAGGCATTAATAAATCGTTTAGGATTTAACAATCAAGGTTTAGAAATTATTTCCAGACGAATTTCTGAAAATATCCCACAAGGGTATTTAGGAGTAAACATAGGTCCTAATAAAGATACAGTGAATAAAGCTGAGGATTATTTTGTTTGTTTATCGAAACTTTATTCGCACGCAGATTATCTAACTATAAATATATCCTCACCCAACACAGAAGGTCTCAGAGATTTTCATGACCATAAACAAATGGATAATTTGCTAATTGGAATTAATAAAATTAGAAAAGCAAAAAATATCAATAAATCAATCGTAATCAAAATTTCCCCTGATATTGATGATAGTCAGATAAGTGGACTAATAGAATTGATAACGAAATATAATATTCAGGGTATAATTATTTCAAATACGACCGACAGAAATAGAAGTAAATTAGAAGATAAGAATAAGAATGAAAAAGGTGGTTTATCTGGATTACCTTTAAAAGATATCTCTACAAATATGATAAAAAAATTCTACAAAGATACAAAAGGTAAAATAAAAATTTTTGGTGTGGGTGGAGTAGATTCTGGGAAAAGTGCCTTTGAAAAAATCACTGCAGGTGCAAATGTAATTCAATTATATACAGGTATGGTTTACAAAGGTCCAGGAGTTGTAAAAGAAATAAAATCAGAATTAATATCTATTATAAAAAAAGAAAATCTTAAAAATATTGAACAAGCGGTCGGAATTAATACTTGACCAGCGTTATTTCAAGAACTATATAAAGAGGAAATTATGTCTAAAAGATGCGAACTAACAGGAAAATCACCTCTAAAGGGTCATAACGTAAGTCATGCGAAAAATAAGACTAAGAGAAGGTTCTTACCAAATTTAAAAAAAGTGTCGTTTAAAAGTGATATTTTAAAAAGAAATATCAAATTAAATGTTTCTAACTCAGCATTAAGGACTGTAGATTTTAAAGGCGGATTAGATAAATTTTTATTATCAGCAAAAACATCAAAACTTTCAAATAAAGTTAAAAAACTTAAAGCATCTATCAGCTCAAAAGCTTAATGAATTTATTCTATAAATTAGCACTTTTAATGGGAGCTATAGTTGTCTTGTCTAACTATCTAGTTCAGTTTCCAATCAACTACATCGGGTTGAATGAAATTTTAACTTATGGCGCATTTAGTTATCCTATCACATTTTTAATTACTGACTTAGCTAACAGAGCGTATGGAGTACAGGTAGCGAGAAAAATTGTTTATATAGGATTTTTTATTGGAGTCCTTTTAACCTTAATAATCTCGACAAATTTTTCAGATTTAATTTCTATTAGAATAGCAATTGGATCTGGAGTAGCGTTTTTTATTGCTCAAAATTTAGATGTAAATATTTTTGATAAACTTAGGAAAAAATTGTGGTACATAGCACCACTTACTTCTTCAGTAATAGGTTCAACAGTTGATACTTTTTTATTTTTTTCTATAGCTTTTTATGGAACAAATGTACCTTGGCTGACTTTAGCTGTTGGAGATTTGATTGTTAAATTATTTATAGCACTAACAATGCTGATACCGTTTAGACTTTTACTAACAAGCGTTAAAGAATTTTCTCAATTAAAAAGAAATTGAATTAGTGTAAAGTTTTTTTTCCTTTTTGAACAAAGAGGTCAGTAAGTTGATTTATCATTACATCTCCTAAGTCGTGTACATCAGTAATTTTAATCGCTTGTTTATAATATCTCGTCACGTCGTGTCCAATCCCTATCGCCAAAAGCTCAATATCAGTTTTATTTTCAATCCATTTAACTGTATTTTTCAAATTAGCCTCTAAATAGTCGCTAGAATTAGTCGACAATGTTGAGTCATCAACAGGCGCTCCATCAGATATAACCATTAATATTTTTCTTTCTTCTTTACGTTTAAACATCTTACCATATGCCCATTTCAAAGCTTCTCCATCAATATTTTCTTTTAACAAACCTTCTTTGAGCATTAGACCCATATTATTTTTACCCTGCCTCCAAGGAGTATCAGCCGATTTATAAATAATATGTCTCAGATCATTAAGTCTACCTGGTATACTTGGTTTATTATTTTTCATCCATTTTTCTCTAGAAGACCCACCTTTCCAATGTTTTGTTGTAAATCCTAAAATTTCAACTTTGACTGAACATCGTTCCAAAGTCCTAGATAAGATGTCAGCACAAATTGCTGCTACGGATATTGGTTTACCTCTCATTGAACCTGAGTTATCAATTAAAATGGTAACTAAAGTATCTTTAAATTCAATATCTTTTTCTTTTTTGAAAGACAATGAATTAAATGGATCCATAATTATTCTTGGTAATTTAGATGTATCAAGCAAACCCTCCTCTAAATCAAAATTCCAAGATCTATTTTGTTTTGCTAAAAGTTTTCTTTGGAGTTTATTCGCCAATTTAGAAATAAAATTTTTTAATTGAAGAAGTTGTTGATCTAAATTTTTTCTTAATCTATTTAATTCTTCTTCGCTCTCTAAGTTTTCAGCTTTAATAATTTCATCAAATTCTTCTGTGTAAACTTTGTATTTTGAGTCTCCTAAATTATTTTTTATATTTTTTCTAAAATCTTTCTTAGAATTATCTTCGATTTGGATTTCCTCTCCGTCTTGATCAGATTCTTTAGTCTGTTGTTCTAAATCTGGAACACCGGACTCAATTGACATTTCTTGTTGCTCCTGCTCCTGCTTATCAGTTTTCTGTTCTTGATTTTGAGGTTTTTGTGGCTTTTCATCTTTGTTTTCCTCATTCTTTTTTTCGTCATCCTTTAATGACTCATCAAGATTCATTTTGGATATTAGACTGGAAATTAAAGAATTATATTTTTTTTGATCAATAGTTAGATTATTTAATTCTTTTATCTTATTTTTAAAATTTTCATTTAAATCTTTTTTATATATTTTTAACCTCTTATTTAAATCTTTATTATTTTTAAAATTAAAGAAATTTTCCCTTAAAAAATTTTCAAATGACTCAGTAATTTTATCCTCACTACTTTTTAAATCTAATGAATTTAATCTTTCTTCGTAATATTGTTGAATATTATTTTTTACTCCAATAAATTTATCTGAACCCAATTTTTCGTATCTAATTTTCTCTGCTATTTTATAAAGTTTTTTTGAAATATTACCTTTCGGTTCATATAACTTGTAAGTCTTTAAATTACTGAATCTTATTTTGAGAGATTCAGAGTCTGCCAACGCTCTAATTTGTTTGAAATTTACCTTGTTATCTATTTTTTCAATATCGGGAAGTCTAATTGTATTTTTTTTGATTTTTGTATTTTGATTTCCAAAAATTATCTCGATATTTTCAGAATTCGATAAAGATTTTACAGTTGAACCGATAGCTGTTTTAAAGTGTTCTAATGTTTCAGTTTTTTTTTCCACTTTTTTTACAAAGTAACATTTATAGAGGACTCAGGGAGATCTTCACCAAAGCATCTTTGGTAGTACTCTGAGATAATTTTTTTTTCTAAGTCATCACATTTATTTAAAAATGTTAATCTAAAGGCATAACCTTTGTCTTTAAAAATAGATGTATTTTCTGCCCAGTGCATTACAGTTCTAGGACTCATGACAGTTGATATATCTCCGTTCATAAATCCTTTTCTAGTTAAATCAGCAACTTTAATCATATTTGATAAAATTTCTTTTCCCTCTTTATTATTAAAACTTTTATTTTTTACTAAAATAATTTCTAATTCTTTTTCGAATGGTAGATAATTTAAAGTAGAAACAATATTCCACCTGTCCATTTGACCTTGGTTTATTTGTTGTGTGCCGTGATAAAGACCTGATGTATCTCCAAGACCTACTGTATTAGTTGTAGCAAAAATTCTAAAAAAATCATGTTGTTCTAAAACTTTATTTTTATCTAGCAAAGTAAAGTTACCTTCACTTTCTAAAACTCGTTGTATAACGAACATTACATCTGGTCTTCCTGCATCGTATTCATCAAAAACTAATGCAATAGGATTTTGTATGGACCACGGTAGTATTCCCTCTTTAAACTCGGTGATTTGTTTATTGTCTTTTAAAACAATTGCGTCTTTACCTATCAAATCTATTCTACTTATATGGCTATCTAAATTTACTCTCACGCAAGGCCAATTTAATCTCGCAGCAACTTGTTCTATGTGAGTAGACTTACCTGTTCCATGATATCCTTGTATCAAAACTCTTTTATTGAAAGAAAAACCAGCAAGTATTGCCAAAGTTGTGTCTTTATCAAATTTATAATCGGCGTCAATTTTTGGCACGTACTCATTTTTCTTAGAAAATGCATTAATTTGCATTTCACTGTCTATACCAAATGTTTGTTTAACAGAGATCTTTATATCAGGTTTAGTTAAAAATTGTTCAGTACTCATTTTTTTCCCAACGTTTTTTTTAATTGACTATATGCAAGTGTTATTTTCTTTAGTTTATCTTCAAATTTTTTATTACCTTGGTTTTTATCAGGATGGTATTTTTTAACAAGAGTTTTAAATTTTAAATGAATTTCCTCCCATTTTGCCGCATCATTTAGATCCATAACCTCTAGGGCATCTTTATCTGTTTGGGATAGTTTTGTTTTTTTGAATTCTTTAAAATTAGAACTTTTGAAGATATTAAGTTTGTCATCAAGTGCATTATTCCACAATATACTAAAAAAATTGTCCGAAGATCCGAAATTTTTGGTTGATTTATGCCATGTTAAATCAGATTTTATAAAAAACTCAATTTCGTGGTCATTCATATTTTCGAAATAGTTCCAATTTTTGTTGAAAATTTTAATATGTTGAAGGCATAACAGCCTAAACTTTTTGCTATTATCTTTTTCGATAGGCGCTTTATAGGAACCAATTTCTTTACAATTTTCCCAATCACAGATTGTTTTCATATCAATTATATTTCTATATATTAAATTTACTTAAATGGAAAATTATTTTAAAGAGATTGAAAAAAAACTAGAGAAAAAAATTAAATTTGAAAAATTAGAAATTATTGATAATTCTAATAAACATCGTGGTCATAAATTTTTCTCTGAAGATAGATATCACCTCCATCTAAAGATAAAATCAATATATTTAAAATCTATTTCTAGAATAAACGCCCAGAAAATAATTATGAATATTTTAAAAGAGGATTTAAAAAATAAAATTCATGCTTTGGAAATTAGTATTGAGTAATTTTTTTAATATCTTTTTTAAAACTAGTTAAGGTTATTTTATAATTATTTGGTTTTGTAGTTTGACCAATTCTCTTAAGTAGTATAAAATTAATTTTTTCATCATTATTTTTTTTATCATTTTTTAAAAAGGGGACTAAATTTAATATTTGCCTAAAATTGTTATATTTTTTGTATGTATAATCTAAATTATTTTCTTTATATATATTTAAAATATCTTCTAAAGTTTTTTTACTACATGTTTTTTTAACAATTGACAACTTCGTAGCAAGTATCATTCCAGCTAAAACAGCTTCACCGTGAGTAAAAGATTTGGAGTAGTTATTTTTTACTTCTATGGCGTGAGCAAATGTATGACCAAAATTTAAGATCATTCTTAAATTCTTTTCATTTACATCCTTATTAACAACATGTAATTTTATTTTACAACTTTTTTTAATTGCATAAATTAAATTTTTTGCTTTTTTTGATAATATGAATTTAGTATTGCTTTTTAACCAATTAAAAAATTTTGTATCTTTTATTATTGCATGTTTTAAAATTTCTGCATATCCACTTACCATTTCTTTTCTTTTAAGACTTTTTAGAAAGTAAGTGTCACTTATTACAAATTTTGGTTGAGAGAAAGTACCAATTAAATTTTTACCATGTGGAGAGTTTACGCCGGTTTTCCCTCCAACTGCTGCATCAACTTGTGCTAACAAAGTAGTTGGAATGCTTACATAATTTATCCCCCTTTTAAAAATACTTGCAACGAAGCCAGACAAATCACCTGTAATACCACCACCAATCCCAATAATTATATCAGATCTATGAAAATTATTTGATAATAGTTTGTTTAAAATTGAAGATACAGATTTTATAGATTTTGTTTTTTCATTAGCATCAAAATTAATAATTGTTAATTCATATTTTTTAACCTTATTAATCAGTGTCTTTTTGAATTTGTTTGGAATATTTTTATCAAATATTAATGCAATCTTATTTGCGCCAGGACACAACAATTTTAATTTAGAAGGTAAAATTTTTAAAATTTTTTCACCAATGTAGATGGAATAATTCTTTTCTTTATTTTTAAATTCTATCTTTTGAAGTTTCATACAATTTTATAATCTTGTTTGTAATTTCATCAATATCTAATGCATTGCACTTTATTTTATAATTAGCTTCATTATAAAATTTCTTTCTATCTGAGTAAATTTTATTTACAGTTTCCTCTAAATTATTTTGTGATAATAAAGGTCTTTTATTAACATTTTTAAGTCTTTTTAAAAGAAATTTTGTATCTAAATCTAACCAAAAACTTATACTTTTGTTTTTAACCTCTTTTCTAACTACGCTGTTAACAATTGAACCTCCACCTAAAGCTAATACAATTTTATTTTTTTTTAGCTCCTCTATAGTGATTCTTTTCTCCAATTTTCGAAAATAGTTTTCACCTTTTTTCTGAAAAATATCTTTTATTTTGCTTTTTTCTTTTTCTTGAATAACCCTGTCAATATCTACAAATTTGAGTTTTAGCTTTTGAGCAAGCTTTTTGCCTATAGTCGATTTACCAACACCCATCATTCCAGTTAATACAAGGTTTTTTTCCAATAATCTTACCAATTTTAAATTTGATTTATCACAAATATGTCTTATTTTTTGAGTTTAAATATATTTTTTAACTATGCAACTTAAATACAATCGACAACAATCTATCGGAAGTTCCATCGTACGGATACTTATCAAATTATTGCTCGTTTTTGTTCTTTTTATAGTTGCAATTTTTTTAATAGAAAAAATAACTTTTCCAAGCCCTGAAAAAAATTACAAAATTGATATTACAGATGAAATTAAAAAGCTTAAATAAAATACTAAGCTTAATTTTTTTCTTCTCAATTATTTTGCCAGTTTTAGCAGACGAAAAAATTGATATTTGGAATAAAGAAAAAAAAGAAAAAACCACAAATGATATCTCTGAATCAGATAACAAAAATAACAATCAAGCACCTAAAGGATTAAAAATAGAAAGTTTAAATAATGATATTGAAATTCAAGATAAAGCATTAGAGCCCTCAAAAGAAATTAAAATTTTTGGAATTTATGATCCTGCTGAAAATGATTTTAATTTGAATATGTGGTCAAAAACTGACTCAGATAATGTAAAATCAATAATTAAAAGAATAAATAAAATAAAACTTTCGAGCACTGCAGAAAAATTATTTGAAAATACTCTTCTATCTTTTGCATACCCTCCTAAGGGTATGAGTGAAAGTGATTTTTTAAACTTAAAAATTAACTGGATGATTAATAATAAAAAAACTGGACTTATAGAAAAATTTTTAAATCAGAATAGTACGTTTCCAAATAAAAAAAAACTCATTCAACATCTGATTGACAACAATATTGCTAAGGCAAATATAAAAGAGGGATGTGAAAAAATAAATTTTTTAGACAAGGACATAAAAGACAATTACCTAGATAAATTTAAAGTTTATTGTTTAGTTTACAATAAAAAGAACAATGAAGCTCAATTACAATTAGATATTTTAAGAGAAGAGAAAAGATCTGATAGTTTTTTTGATAATAAAATAGATTTTCTTTTAGGGGTTACAAACAAAACAACTAAAAAGATTAATGAGAAAAACTTACTAAATTTTTATTTATCTAGTGTTACAATAGAAAATTTTGAATTTGAGCCAAAAGAAAATACAAAAAAAGTCATATGGGAATATTTGAATGCTGCTAATTTAATTAAACTTGATAACATAGATAAAGAAAAATTAGATAGTTTAGAAAAAGCAGCTAATTCAAATCAATTGGATAAAGAAAAGATTTTTAAAATTTATTCCAATATTTCTTTTGACTTAAATAATTTAATTAAAGCTGAAGATATTTATCAAACATTGGATAGCGTAGATGCTAGAGCGCTAATCTATCAAAAGTATCTTTTATCAGATAATGAAGAAAATAAAATAAAATTACTATTTACTCTAAAAGATCTATTTCAAAAAGATGATTTATCGAATGTGTACACGAAGTTCTTAAGTGATAGATTGAAAGAAATTGATACTGAAAATCTTTCAAAATCATATAAAGAAATAGTTAAAAATAACATAGTTACTGAGGAGGAAATTAAATTAGGAAAAATAAAATATAATGATAAGATTTTGCATCAATCAAGACTATTAAAGTATTTTAAAAAAGAAATAGATCAAAAAAAAGCTCAGAAGGATTTTATTAAAATATTTAAAAAGATTAAAAAAAATAGAAAATATTTCTTTTCTGCAAAAGATGTTGCCTTGGTAGAGTCATTAATACAAGATGGCTTTCAGCTTCCAAAAGAATTAAATTTTAAAGAAATCTCTAAAGATTATGACATCCCATCAAATTTATTACAACTTGCTAAGAGAGAAGAGTCTGCATTTTTAACTTTAAAGTTAGTTGAAATTATTGGTGAAGACGAGGCATACAATTTAGATCCTGAAACTATTTATTTTATTACCCATCTTTTAAATCAAAATAATTTAAAAAAGATAAGAAATGATATTTTGATATCAGCCCTTCCACAACGTTCTTAATTACAATATAAATTATATGATGATTAGAAAAATTCTTATTGAACCTGATCCGATTTTGAGAAAAAAGTGCTCAAATTTGGAAATAGTCAATGATGATGTTAGAAAATTAATGGATCAAATGTTAGCTACTATGTATAACGCCCCTGGCATTGGATTAGCTGCAATACAAATAGGAATATTAAAAAGAGTAGTAGTCATTGATATTTCCAAGGATCAAGAGAAAAAAAATCCTATTTTTTTAGTTAATCCTGTAATCTTAAATAAATCAAAATCAACATCTGTATATGAGGAAGGATGTCTCTCTCTACCAGGTCAGTTTGCAGAAATAGAAAGGCCAGCTGAGTGTGTTATAAAGTATATAGATTATAACGGTAAAGAGAAAAAGTTAGAAGCTAAAGGTCTATTAGCTACATGTGTCCAACATGAAGTAGACCATCTTGATGGAATACTATTTATTGATTATCTATCTAAATTAAAGAAAGATATGATAATTAAAAAACTTATTAAACAAAAAAAAGAAATCAAGAGAATTGTAGTCTAAATTAATGTCACAAAAAATTGTATTTATGGGAACTCCTGAGTTCTCAATTCCTACATTAGAACTATTGATTAATTCGAAGTATGATATTGCGGCTGTTTACACTCAACCTCCATCAAAAGCTAATCGTGGACAAAAAACTATTCCGTCAAGCATAGAAATTTTTTCAAAAAAAAAGTTACTAAATGTAAAAACACCAGAGAGTTTAAATAATGACGGTGAATTTGAATATTTTAAAAGTTTAAAGCCAGATCTTGTCGTTGTTGTTGCTTATGGAAAAATAATACCCAAAAAATTTTTAGATTTACCCAAATTTGGTTTTATCAATTTACATGCATCTCTTCTACCTAAATGGCGTGGAGCTGCTCCTATTCAAAGATCAATTATGAATTTGGATACTCAGACTGGTATAAGCATAATGAAAATTATAGAAAAGTTAGATGCTGGCCCAGTTATGCATAAAGAGATAATTAAAATTAATGAAAACGTTGATACTTTTACTTTATCTAAAGTTTTATCTAACTTAGGTGCAAAATCTATGATTAATGCTTTGCAAAAAGTATTTAATAGCCAAGCTGTTTTTAATGAACAGGACCATAGTAAAGCTACTTATGCAAAAAAAATTACTAAACAGGAAGGTCAAATAAATTGGAACGAAAGCGCAAACAAGATTGTAGCGAAGATAAATGGTTTAAATCCAAATCCAGGAGCATGGTTTAAATTCAAAGGTGAAAGAATAAAGATTTGGAAGGGTATAGTAGCCAATAAAGAGGGTAAACCAGGAGAAATAATTGACTCTAATCTAACTATTGCATGTAGTGAAAAATCAATAAAAATTATTGAAATTCAAAAGGAAGGAAAGACAAGACAGACAGCTGAAAAATTCTTATTAGGAAGTAAATTAAAACAAGGAGAGATTATAAGCTAATGTTTACTTACCAAATCCTAATTGAGTATTCGGGAACCAAGTTTTTTGGATGGCAAAAACAAAAAAAAGGCAAAACAGTACAAGGCACATTAGAAAGTGCTTTATCAAAATTTTTAAAAGAGAAGATTAAATTAGTAGGATCTGGTCGTACAGACTCGGGAGTGCATGCTTTGGCTCAATCGGCTCATTTTAAATCAAAAATTGACATTAAAAATAAAGATAATTTTATTAATTCTGCAAATTACTTTTTAAAAAAAAATCCGATATCTATTTTAAGTTTGAAAAAGAGGTCTTCCAGATTCCATGCACGACATAGTGCAGTAGAAAGATCCTATCAATACGTTATTATTAATAGACAGTCATCTTTGATATTGGAAAAAAATAAAGCATGGCATGTTAAAAAAGAACTCAATTTAAACGTAATGAAAAAAGGTGCTGAAATTTTGAGAGGGACACATAATTTTTCGACATTTCGTGCATCTTCATGTCAAGCGAAATCTCCGATTAGAAATTTAAAAAAAATTTCAATAAAAAAAAATAAAAATAAAATAATTTTATTTTTTAAATCTCAATCTTTCTTACAGCAACAGGTAAGATCGATGGTTGGTTCTTTAAAATATCTTGGTGAAGGTAGGTGGGATATAGATAAATTCACAAAAAATTTTAAATCAAAAAAAAGATCAAATTGTGCTCCTCCCGCTCCACCTCAAGGATTATACCTTTTTAAAGTATGTTACTGAAAAATTTAAATTTTGTCTAAAAAACTTAAAATGTTTTCCCATCTTAATCTTTTTATATTTATTAAGCTCCTTTTTGACGCAGAAATACTAAAATTTTTATTATTCTTTAATTTGATAATTTTTGTAATTAATTCTTGATTATTTTTGTAGTAGATAATTTTGCTATTTTTAATTGCATCAAAATTTTTTGCAACTTGTCTACTACTAATGCTTGGTATTCCAAAAGACATATATGTTAATAGTTTAGTTTGAATTCCAGATGAGATATCTAAATTTGCTAATCCACATATTACTTTTTCTAAGTATGGCTCTAATTTATTTATTTGACCAAGTACCTTGACGTTTTTTTTATTTTTTAAAACTAATTTATCAAATTTTGCAATTTCACCTATAATATGAAATTCTATATCAGGATACTTTTTGTTAATTAAAGGAAGGATTTTATTTGAAAAATCATAACATGCTTTCTTATTTGGGATGTATCTTATATTTCCAATGAATATAATCTTGTAATTTTTCTTACTAAATTTGTATTTTTTTTTAATCTGATCTACACCAAATGGATATTGAATTATCTTTTTATGATATGATTTTTTTGTAATTTTTATCTCTTTTTTGGAATGTAGAAGAATTTTATGAAATGTACTGAAACAATAGTCTTCATACTTTTTAAGAAGCAAGGACTCGAAAAAATAAATTAACTTTGCTGGGTTTAAAAAAAATAATTGTTTACTTGTTTGATTATAATTTGCTGATACTAAATCAGCCATATCTAAAATTTTTTTGTTATTAACATTATTTGGTAAATATTGTACTGTTCTAAATGATTGGAAGAATAATATATCATACTTATAATAATTATCTTTTACGTAATCTTTGATTTTTGATGAAAAAAAATAACCTAGTTGCATAGGTTTAAAATTAATTAGTGATAAAATAATTTTAAAAATTTTAAAAAGCAAATTTTCATTACGAAATCCCTGATAACTTAATCTACTATACTTCTTTTTTATATTTGATTCATTTATACTGACAACTTTTACAAAATTATTTTTACTTAAATAATTAACAATTTTTTTTGCCCTTATAACGTCCCCGGAATATCTCCCTGAAAAAGGATTTCTGTTGGATACAAATAATATTTTTTTCATTCTATCTAATTTTATTTTTTGATTTTTTAATTCTCCACCTAGACTCGGATCTTACTATAAAACCAACGCAGTTTTTTGATCCACATCTACAAGGAAAATCTTTATAATCTTCATCGTATCCAAACCCGTAATCATAGGTTAATTCCTCACCTTTTTTAATATTTCTTATTGCGAAAACCCAAACTTTTAGACCCGTCCCATAAACTTCACAATTTGGATCACAAGAATGATTTATTAATCTTGCAGTATTATATTTGAAATCACCATCCAGATCATATTTCTTATTGATATTAAATAAATAGATTGCTTTCTCGTTGTCAAACTTAGGATTTTTCTCTACCTGTTCTTTTGTTAGAATTTTTCCCTTATATTCAATTATTTTTGTATGATCTCTTATATCACAGTTTGCATACAAACCTTTATTATCTATTTTTGAATTTCTAATTTTATATAACTTCACTTAAAATACTCTATTAAGATAAGTTTATAAATTTCAGTAAGTTTTCTAAGATCAGATATTGAAACACATTCATCAACTTTATGCATAGTTTTATTCACCAAACCAAATTCCAAACAAGGTGATATTTTCCTTATAAATCTTGCATCAGATGTGCCACCTGTAGTAGAGAATTTAGGACTTATTCGCGTAACTTTTTTAATTATTTGTTTTGCTAAAATAATAGTCTTATTGGGCTTAGTAAGGAAGGACTCACCATTAACTGTGTAATTTATTTTAAATTTACATTTGTTTTTTTTACAAATTTTTTTAACAACTAGGTTTATTTTCTTTTTTAAAGAAAGTGCTGTATGTAAATTATTAAATCTAATATTAAATTGAGCTTTAGCACTTCCAGGTATTACATTATATGCTTTATTATTCACATCCACACTCGTGAATTCGAGATTAGACGGTTGAAAATTTTTATTTCCTTTGTCTAATTTTTTATCTTTAAGCTTCTTACAGACGCTTACAAGCGTATTTATTGGATTGTTTACTAGGTGTGGGTAAGCAACATGTCCTTGAATTCCATATATTTCAATAGTGCCAGACATACTACCTCTTCTACCTATTTTTATCATCTCACCCAATTTATTTGGATTTGTAGGTTCACCAACTATACAAAAATTTATTTTTTCATTCTTCTTTTTTAAATATTCAACAACTTTTTTGGTACCATTGATTGCATAACCTTCTTCATCGCCAGTTATTAGAAAACTTATAGACCCATTGAATTTTGGTTTTTTTTTAATAAATTTGCTCACAGCAGAAACAAAGCAAGCAATAGAACTTTTCATATCATTTGCACCTCTTCCTATTAAATGATTTTTTTTAATTCTAGGTTTGAAAGGGTTTACAGTCCAATTATTGATATTACCTGGGGGGACTACATCTGTATGTCCAGCATAACATAAGTTTGGTTGTTTAGACCCAAACTTTGCATATAAATTTTTTATAGGTTTACTATTTTTATCTCTGAATTCTAAAATTTTACATTTAAAACCTAATGACTTTAATTTTTTGCTTAAAAAATTTATCGCTCCAGCATCTTTAGGTGTAACACTTGGAAAGGTAATAAGCTCTTTAGCTAAATGTAATTCATCTATATTTTGCATTAATCTCTTAATAAATCATTAATTGACGTTTTGCTTCTTGTTTTTTCATCAACTTTTTTCACGATAACAGCACAATATAACGAAGGTCCATCAGGATTTTTTTTGTTAGGTACAGTGCCTGGAACCACAACTGAATATGCTGGAACTTTTCCATAAGTTATTTTTCCTGTTTCCCTATCTACAATTTTAGTTGAAGCTCCAATATAAACACCCATTGATATTACTGCACCTTCCTCAATAAGCACCCCCTCAGCAATTTCTGACCTAGCTCCTATAAAACAATTGTCTTCAATAATTACTGGTCCGGCTTGTAGAGGTTCAAGAACACCTCCTATGCCTGCGCCTCCGGAAACATGACAATTTTTTCCAACTTGTGCGCATGATCCAACGGAAGCCCAAGTATCAATCATAGTTCCACTATCAACATAAGCTCCTAAATTAACGAAACAGGGCATTAAAACAACTCCTTTAGCTATGAACGATCCTTTTCTAACTACGCCATTAGGAACGTGTCTGTAGCCAGCTTTTTTCCAATCTCCCTCATCCCATAAAACTGATTTGCCTGGAACTTTGTCATACCAAGTAGTGTACGGCCCCTTAGACATTTTCATCTTGTTGACTTTAAAGCTTAACAAAATTGCTTTTTTAACCCATTGGTTGACTGTCCAATTGCCATTTTGCTTTTCTGCAACACGCACCTCACCTTTGTCAGTTAACTCTATAGTTTCATTAATCGCAGATAAGATTTTAATATCAGATTTTTCAGAAACATTTTCTTTTTCTTCAAAAGCTTTATTGATTATACTTTCAAGTTCGTTTAATTTCATTTATCTCCTTTAAAAAATTAGCAAGTTTATCCGTTTTATAATTTACAAAATTAGCATCAGAAAATTTTGCAGCCCATGGCTCATTATTTTTGATCCAAACAGTTTTCATACCCATCTCAAAAGCCGGCTTTAAATTTCTGGCTATATCCTCAAAGAATATACAATA
The DNA here is from genome assembly GCA_003282835.1 of Pelagibacteraceae bacterium AG-325-J13. Classification (GTDB taxonomy): domain Bacteria; phylum Pseudomonadota; class Alphaproteobacteria; order Pelagibacterales; family Pelagibacteraceae; genus Pelagilacustribacter. The sequence goes on from QBYL01000002.1 coordinate 27,417, forward strand.
TTCTGGCTCAATTTTGTAATTTTCTACAATTTTTTTATAGGGTTCTTCTGACGGTTTAGGAATAAACTCAGAATCTCTTATATCAAAAATTCCGTCAAAAAGCATATCAATTCCAATTCTTTTTGTAACATTAAGCGCATGTGCTCTAGAGCCATTTGTAAATATTATCTTCTTACCATTTAATTTTTCTATTTCTTTTTTCAAATATTCGTCTTTATCCAAAAAACTAAGATCAACATCGTGCACAAACTCTAAAAATTCATCAGCATCAATCTTATGATGTTTTATCATTCCGTTTAACGTTGTATTGTATTCCTGAAAATAGTTTTTCTGAATTTTTCTTGCTTCTTCTGGACCTACATTGAGTTTTTCAGAAATAAATTTGGTCATTTTTTTATCCACTTGTTCAAACACTTTAGTAGCTCCATCATAAAGCGTATTGTCTAAATCAAATAACCAATATTTTATATCTAAAAGGTTTTTCATTTTCTTATTAGCGTTCCAGCTCCCTTGTCTGAAAATATTTCATGAAGTATTGAATGTGGTTTTCTTCCATCAAGAATGACAACACCTCTAACGCCATTTTCAACAGCATCAACACAATTTTTAATTTTGGGTATCATTCCGCCTTGTACGACTTTCCATTCAATGAGATTTTTAAGGTCAAAAGGTTTAATTTCAGAAATTAACTTTTTATTATCATCATACACACCCTCAACATTTGTCATTAATAATAATCTCCTAGATTTAAGTTTCTTAGCAATGGCGTTAGCTGCAGTATCTCCATTGATATTGTATGATTGATTATTTTCGTCTAGGCCTAACGGAGCTACTACAGGAATTTTGTTCTGATTTATCATTTCTTCAATAATATCAGAATTAATTTTTTTTGGAATTCCCACATATCCAAGTTCTTTTTGTTCTGGATTAACATAAATTATATTATTTTTTTTTGTATTAATTGAAATTGCATTTGATCCTTGTTTATTTAAAGAGCTCACAATATCGTTGTTAAAGTCAATTAAAACTTCCTCAACGATCTTAATAACTTTTTTATCAGTAACTCTTAGACCATTAATGAATTTAGTTTCAATATTTTCCTCGTCTAATCTTTTTTTTATTCTTGGACCTCCCCCGTGTACAACAATTATTGATAGACCAAGTTTATTAAGTATATTGATATCCTCAATAAAATTATTGAAGATGCTTCTATCTATTAAAACATTACCACCATATTTAATTACTATTTTTTCTTTTTTATATTTTGAAACATATTTTGCGACATTACTAATGTTTGGAGCATCCAAAGGCCAAAACTTTTCGATTTCCTTTAAATTTAAATCTTTTGACATTTAATTTGTTTTAACTTTTGTCTTTCTCATTATTACCCACTGTTGTGCAATGGTTAAGATATTATTTACTGTCCAATAAACTACTAATCCTGAAGGGAATGAGGCTAGGATTATTGTCAAAAAGACTGGAAAGAATGCAAAAATTTTTGCTTGAATTGGATCAGCTGGAGCAGGATTTAATTTTTGTTGAACCCACATTGATAGACCCATTAGAATTGGCCATATTCCAATAATTAAAAAGCTAGGTGGATCCCACGGAATCAAACCAAATAAGTTAAATATTGAAGTGGGGTCTTTATCTGAAAGATCTTTTATCCAACCAAAAAAAGGTTGATGTCTCATTTCTAGTGATATGAAAAGCATTTTGTAAATAGCAAAAAAGAAGGGTATTTGTATTAATACCGGCAGACAACCTGAAGCAGGGTTAATCTTCTCTTTTCTGTAAAGAGCCATCATAGCTTGTTGAAGTTTAACTTTATCATCTTTGTGTAATTCTTTTAATCTTACCATTTCAGGCTGAACAGCTTTCATTTTTGCCATAGATCTAAATGAATAATTAGCTAGAGGAAAGAAAATTAATCTTATTCCAATGGTTATAATGACAATTGCGATTCCAAAATTACCTGAATATTTAAATAGATAATCTATTATGAAGAAAAGAGGCTTTGTAAAAAAGTAAAACCAACCCCAATCTATTACTAAATCAAACTTATCAATATTTTGATTGGCAGCGTAACTATCTATAGTGTCTACTTCTTTAGCTGCAACGAAGAGCTGCACGTCATTAGTATTATTAGAATTTGGCTTAACTGTTGTAGGATTATTTAAAATATAATTCGCCTTAAATGCATCTTTGTATAAAAATGTTGACTTAAAATTTTCCCCTTTTTTTGGAACTAATGCTGCTATCCAGTATTTGTCAGTAATACCAAGCCAACCATTGTTGGCTTCTCTAATTAATTTACTATCTTTTATATCGTCATAGTCGTCTTCTTTGAGTTCTTCGTCGAATACACCAATAAATCCCTCATGAGAGATATAAAAATTTTGAATATCTTCAGGAATCTTATTTCTAGTAATTTGAGCATATGGATATAACTCAATAGTATCTTTGGTATTATTTTGTACTTTTTGAGTAATCTTGAATAAATATTTATCATCTAACTCAATTATCTTATTGAAAATAATCCCATTATTATTATTCCATTCTAAAATAATTGGTTGGTTGGCATTTAATATTTTATTACCCTTAATTTTCCATAAAGATTTTTTATTTGGAACTACAATCTTATTATTTATGCTTGTCCATCCAGTCTCAACGTAAAATCCATTTTTTGTTTCTGCAGGATTTAAAAATTCTACATTTTTATTATTTTCAATATTCTGTTTGTGATTTTTAAAAGATATGTCATCAATTAATCCTCCTTCAAGAGATAGAGAACCAATGATACTATCATTTTCAACTTTTATTCTTGTAGATTTGTTTAGAGACTCATCTCTGGTAATTTTTTTTATCTTTAAAGTTTCGTTTATATTTGGTGTAATTTTATTCTCATTTTTTTCTTTATTTGAAATTTGGGAAGTATCTTTATTTACTGGTTTTGGTGCTTCAAAAAAAATTGACCATAAAATTAAGATAGCTAAAGATAGAGATAATGCAGCTATTAAATTTTTATTATCCATTTTTGCTTCCCTTTTTATTTTCTAATTTCCAACCAGCATTTTGCAAACCTTCTACAACTTTTTTTAATCTTTCCTGTCTATCAATATTTTTTGGAATAGGGACAAAGTCAACACCATGAGTACCACCTAGTTTTTTAAATGGGTGACATTTTAAAATTCTCATTGTTCCCAATTTGAGTCCTCTGATTAAGCCATGAGCATTTAAAGCTTCAATAAAATACTCTGAACATGTTGGTAAAAATCTACATCTATTTCCTAACAATGGAGAAATAAAATATTGATAAATCTTAATAATGAAAATTAAAAATTTTGTCATTTTATTTTTTTAGTTTACTAAAACTTTTCTCCATTAATGGCAAAAGCACATCTTGTTTTTGAGCATAAGCATTAGACTTACCGAAAACTATATAAGTGTAATCTTTATTAATTGCACCCCTTTTTTTTAATAATTTTTGTACAATTGCTTTTAATTTTCTTCTTATTTTGTTTCTTTTGACTGCATTTCCAATTTTTTTTTTCATAACAAAACTAATTAGAAGATTTGTTTTATATTTAGGTTTAAAAAAATTTTTAGCTGAAAAAATTGAAAAATAGTCTGTGTGTATTTTTTTTTCTTTTAAAGCTTTTTTAAATTGGTTGCTTTTTTTTAAACTTTCAAGCTTAACCATCGGAATATAACTATGTTGAAATTGTTTTTCGCCCTTTGGCTCTTCTTCTTGCTATTAGTTGTCTACCCGTCTTAGTCGACATTCTAGCTCTAAAACCGTGTCTTCTTTTTCTTACTAAATTACTTGGCTGATAAGTTCTTTTCATAAATATTTAAAGGTATATATTTTAATTGTTGTCTGTTGTACAGGTAAATAATGAGTAGTAAATTAAAAATTTTTTTAGGCATTTCATATTTAGCCATTTTACTAATATTTCTCTATTTAATTTTTTCTTATGTAGAAATTAATAGACTTAATGAATTTTCGTATTATAAAGAAATCCAATTTAATCTAGAAAGCTTGATTGGAGAAAATATCTATCTTAACTTGTCGTTATTTTTTTTATTTTCTATTATTTGGATTACACTACTAGGTTTTGGATCACCTTTATTAATTATCTCTGGTATTTTGTTTGGTAAATGGCTTGGAACAATTATTTCAGTTGTTTCGATTTCAATCGGAACTTTAATTTTATATACGATAGCTGGTTTTTTCTTCTCTAGTTTAGTTCAAAAAATTTTAGGAGAAAAATTTTCAAGATATATAAATCTTTTTAAAAGAAATGAATTTTATTATTTTTTTATTTTTAGATTCATGGGAGGGCTTGGAACTCCTTTTTTTATACAAAATATTCTTCCAATTATATTTCGTATGAAAAAATCTAATTATTTTTTTTCAAGCTTTTTAGGTTTTATACCTGGGTTTTTCATAATTAACACTATAGGAGCTGGGCTAAACAAGTATATAAAGCAAGCTGAAAATTTTAATTTAATAAGTTTAATTTCAACAAAAGAAGTGTATTTGCCTATCATTTTTTTTATAGCTATTATCTTTACATCAGCGATTATTAAGAAAAAAATATTTGATCAAAGTAATTCTCGCTGATTATTAAAAAAGGTCTAAGATATGTTTGAAAAATTTAATTGGATAGTATGGTTAATTTTAGTAATTTTGTGGAACTATGGTTTTCCAAATGCTTCACCATTTCAAGACGTTGTAGTTGCCGTAATTCTGTCTTTATTGTTTATAATTATCAAATTAATTAGATCAAGATACTTGCATAAAACTAATTCAAGAAGTAAAAATAGTATCTAATGAAGGAGCTGTTAATATGGGAATCCACTATGACTATAAATCTACTCGTGGCGATAAAGCTATGAAAAAGGAAGCTAAACGTAAAGCGAGAATTGAACAGCGTAGAGCGAAAAGATCTAGCAATAATCCTAAATCATCCGAGGAAAAAGAAATGCACGATATTGACAAGCCAATCACGCTTGAAGATTTAACTAATCCAGATAAAGACTAGTTATTTTATGAAATCTTTTGTAAAAAAAGATTCCTTAATGAAAATTCGCGAGTCTTCATTAAAAAAAAATTTAAAAAAAAGAAAAAAATTTAAGAATAACATTAAAAAGAAACATGACGGTTCTATCAGATAATTGGATTAAAAAAGCTGCACTTAAAGGAATGATTAAACCTTTTGTGAATAAACAAGTTAGAAAAGGAAAAATATCTTATGGACTTTCATCGTACGGTTATGATGCTCGAGTTTCAAATGAATTTAAAATTTTTACTAATGTAAACTCAGGTATCGTAGATCCTAAAGTTTTCAAAAAAGAAAGTTTTGTTACTAAAATAGGAAAAGAATGTGTAATACCTCCAAATTCTTTTGCCCTAGCTCGAACTATGGAATATTTTAAAATACCTGAGAATGTTTTAGTAATCTGTTTAGGAAAATCTACCTACGCAAGATGTGGCATTATTGTTAATGTGACTCCACTGGAACCAGGTTGGGAAGGTCACGTTACTTTAGAATTTTCAAATACCACTCCATTACCAGCAAAAATTTACGCCAATGAAGGAGTTGCTCAATTCATATTTATTAAAGGAAACGAAAAACCAAATATTTCTTATGCCAAAAGAAAAGGCAAATATATGAAACAAAAAGGCGTGACACTCCCAAAGATTTAAAAGTCTTAATGCAAAAATTATTTATCAACGGAAAAAAAGAATTATCGGGCAAGATTTCAATATCAGGATCCAAAAATGCTTCTTTGGCAATTTTAGCAGCAACAATTTTATCCTCTACCTCAAAACTAGTAAATGTACCTTTAGTTGAGGACATATTTACTATGATCAAGTTGTTAAAATTTATAGGATTAAAAATTAGTATTAAAAAAGATAAAAATGAAATTAATATTAATAATACAAATAAAAAAATAAAAACTTTAGCGCCATATAATTTAGTTAAGACAATGAGAGCAGGGGTGTTAGTGCTTGGTCCACTATTATCAAAATATAAAAAAGCAAAAATTTCTCTTCCAGGAGGGTGCGCTATAGGAACACGACCTGTTGACCTTCACTTGTTTGCATTAAAAAAGCTTGGAGCAAAAATTAAAATTAAAAATGGATATATTGTTGCAGACGCAAAAAACGGATTAAAAGGTGCTAATATTAATTTTCCTAAAATCTCAGTCGGAGCCACAGAAAATGCTCTACTAGCAGCATTTAGTGCAGAAGGAAAAACTACTATAAACAATTGCGCAATTGAACCCGAGATAAAAGACCTTGTTAAATTCTTAAATAAATTAGGAGGTAAAATTAAAATAGTTAAAAGAAAAATATTTGTTAATTGTGCAAAAAGTATAAATAGAAGAATAAGTCATAAAGTTATTTTAGATAGAATTGAACTTGGTACTTACTTGATAGCAGCAGCTTTAGTAGGTAAAAAAATTATTATAAATAAGATAAATCCAAGTTTCATTAAAAGCGAAATTCAAATTTTAAAAAAGATGGGGGTAAGAATTAGTGTTAAGGGAGAGACGGTAATAATTTTAAAAAGCGATAAAATTAAAAAGATTAATGTTTCAACTCAACCTTACCCAGGATTTCCAACTGACCTTCAAGCACAATTAATGGTTTTGATGACACGTGCCAAAGGTCAATCGAAGATTACTGAAAAAATTTTTGAGAATAGGTTTATGCATGTACCTGAGCTAAAAAGAATGGGAGCTAACATAGAAATTATTAATAAAACTGCTATTATTAGTGGACCAACAAATTTGACTGGGGCGGAGGTAATGGCAACTGATTTGAGGGCATCAGTAAGTCTTGTATTAGCAGGTCTAGTGGCAGATAATAGAACAGTAATTAATAGGATTTATCATTTAGATAGAGGTTATGAATTATTAGAAAAAAAATTGAAAAATTGTAAGGCACGTATTAAAAGAGTCTAAAGTGGAGACTAAAAATTTAAAACTCATAGCTAGAACAGATGAAGATTTGAGAGTTGTGTCGGCACATTTACAAGACTCAATCGTAGCAACGAAGGACATAGCTCATTTAAAATCAAATAGAATTTTCTTAATGCAACTTAATAGATTTATGTGGGAAGATGTTGAGAAGGGAGTATTTAGAAAAAATAAAAGAATTAGAACCATACTAAAGTTTGAAAATGTAATTGATGTGATCTCAAAAAATATTAATCACACTGATAAAGACAAGTTTTTAGATTTTTTAGCAATAGAGAGCAACCAAAAACCTGATAATAATGTAGAGTTGAAATTAATATTTTCTGGAGATTCCGTAATTAAAGTTATATCAGAAGTAATTGAGGTAGCTTTAGATGATCAGGGTGAGCCTTGGATAACAAAAAATAAACCAAAACATAAAGTTTTATAATAATTATATATTTAAAGATGAATAAAAATGTTAAAAATAGATATTGAAAGATTTTACTCTTTAGCTATAAATTCTAAAGAAATAAATTTAAAGCTAAACTTTAAAAAAGGTATTTAATTGGCAAAACAAGAAACTTTGGAATTTAAGGGTAAAGTGACTGAATTATTACCAAATGCTATGTTTAGGGTAAAACTTGAGAACAATCACGAAATATTAGCCCACACAGCTGGAAAATTAAGGAAGAATAGAATAAGAGTTCTAGCCGGCGATAATGTTATGGTAGAGATGACTCCATATGATTTAACTAAAGGTAGAATAACTTTTAGATTTTAGGCCTTGTAGCTCAGTAGTAGAGCAGTACCCTGAAAAGGTATGTGTCGTAAGTGCGATTCTTACCAAGGCCACCACCTCATAATTATTCTGGACATGAACTAAAAATAGTTGATATATCCAAATTAGATGAAGTTTTCTTTAGAAATAACTATGAAGACAGATTTATCTGTTTTACCAAAATTAAAAGATGTCTATATCACAATGCTACCAGGCGATGATTATAGGCAGGTCGCTCAAAAGGCTAAGGAACTTGTTCAATTTGGTTATAATCCAATCCCACATTTTCCAGCGAGATCAATTAAAGATTTATCGCAACTAAAAGAATATGTATCAATGTGTAAGGATTTTGGTGTAAAACAAGCCCTAGTCATCGGCGGAAGTGCAGAACCTCTGGGAAATTACCACTGCTCGTTGCAAATTTTGGAGACAGGATTATTTAAGGGGATGAAAATAGGAATTGCTGGACACCCAGATGGGTCCCCTGATATATCGGACTCAGAATTAGAAAAAGCTATGAAAGATAAATTACCATTTGCTGATTACATAGTTACTCAATGGTTACTAGATGCCAAGTCTATAGCTAAATTTATTTCGAAACAAACATTACCAGTTCATGTGGGGATTACTGGGCCTTTAAAAATAAGCAGCTTAATTAAGTTTGCTAGTATTGTTGGAGCAAAAAATTCTTTCAATTTTCTTAAATCTAATGCGACAAAAGCTGTTGACTTACTAAGACCAAAAGATCCAAATGATTTAATTAATAGTCTAAAGACGTCCACAGAAAATTTTCATATTTATACTTTTGGAGGGTTAAAGGAAACAAACAAATGGTTACTTAAAAATAATTATGCCAAAGAAAAGTAAAAAGATTAAAAAAAATAAAAAATTTAAGTTAATTTCGTTTAAACCTGAAAAAGTTGATTATAGTAAAGTTCGACACGAAACATCTGTAGATCAGTCAGATAGAAATGTTCCCTACAATTTAAGGCAAAGTGGTCCGACAAAAGTGGAAATGTTAATTTCAACACGAGTAAGAAAATCACCATATTGGCATTTATCAATGCAAGCAGGTTGTTGGAGAGCCACAGTTTATAATCGTATTTATCATCCTAGAGGATATGTTAGACCTGAAAAAGGTGGGGCAATGGTTGAATATGAAGCTATAAAAAAACATGTAACTATGTGGAATGTAGCAGTTGAAAGACAAATTCGAGTAAAAGGACCTGATGCAGAAAAATTTACCGATTTTGTAATTACAAGAGATGCCACCAAGATTTCAACAATGAGAGGAAGGTATGTGATTCTTTGCAATTATAAAGGTGGGGTTTTAAACGATCCAGTTTTATTAAGAGTAGCCGAAGACGAATTTTGGTTTAGTTTATCTGACTCTGATATTGGACTATATTTACAGGGTGTTAATGCGGATAAAAGATTTAATGTTGAAATAGATGAAATAGACGCATGCCCAGTTCAAATTCAGGGACCTAAATCCAAAGCTCTGATGAAAGATTTGATTGGAGATCAAGTCGATTTAGATAAAATGCCTTTTTATGGTTTAGCGGAAGCTAAAGTGGGAGGCAGAAGTTGCGTAATATCTCAATCTGGATTTTCAGGAGAAGCTGGGTACGAAATTTATCTTAGAAATGCTACCCTTTATGCAGAGGATATGTGGAATGCAGTTCTCAAAGCAGGTAAAAAACACAAGTTAATGGTTATAGCACCTGCTCATCATAGAAGAATACAGGCAGGAATATTATCTTGGGGTCAAGATATGGATAATGAACACAATCCATTTCAATGTAATTTAGGTTATCAAGTTTCTTTATCTGGAAAAGGCGAATGGAACAAACAAACAGATTATGTTGGCAAAGAAGCTCTTGAAAAAATGAAGAAACAAATAACGAATAAAGAGAAACCTTATAAACTTCAACTTGTTGGTTTAGAACTTGGAGGAAAACCAATAGAAGATTATGCAAATGATTTTTGGTTAGTATCAAATGCGACTGGCGGTAAACCCGTGGGTTATATTACTTCACCATGGTATCACCCTGAGAAAGGAAAAAATATCGCAATGGGCTATGTTCCTTACGAAGGCAATGTGAATGCAAACGGTTTTCCAACAGGTAATTATGGAAAAAAATATAAAGTTCACTTACCAAAAAAATACTCAAGTAAACCTGTTGATGCTGTAGTAGTGCCATTACCTTTTACTCAGTCTTACAATGCAAACACTAGAGAAATTAAATAGGCCTTTAAATTTCTAATTAAGCCCAATGAGGACCGATAAAGAGATATATAAAATATTTAAACCTCAGCTAACTCCAAAAAAAATGATGGAACTCGGTGTGTTTGGAGGATCCTATTTTACTGATGGAGATACTAGTGAATTTCCTAAATCTTGGTTTGTAAAAGCCAAAGTTAGTAAAGAATTTAATGTAAGTTTAAATCGATTTAAAATAGCTTCTGGTTTATCAAGAAAAGAATGGATAGATAAAGGATGGATTTTTAAGGAAGATCCTCTTGGATGGTTTCAGTGGTATTGCAGATTTAAGAATGGTCGAAGAATTATTGAAATAGATACTATTCAAATTAAAAGATGGAAAGCTTTTGGCGACCGGCACGGACCAGCAGTTAAAAAGAATTGTGAACCTGGCGACTTAGAATGTAGAAAAAGACAAAGACAGGCGCTATTGCAGTGGGCTTATGATCCTATCTTTTAATTAAATTAAACCACAACAATGCTTATACTTTTTTTCTGATCCGCACGGGCATTTTTCGTTTCTTCCAATTTTTTTATTCTCTATAATCTTATCTTCTTGTTTAATTTGTTCCTTTTGATCTGGAGCAGTAAGCACAATATTTAAATTAAGTAAAAATTTAATTACATCGTTCTTAATTTTTTCCAATAACCCTTCAAATAAAGTAAATGCTTCTTTTTTAAATTCAGATAAAGGATCTTTTTGTCCATAAGATCTCAGACCTATTACCTGCCTAAGTTGTTCGAGGTACTGTAAATGTGATCTCCAGGTAAAATCTATAATTTGTAAAAATATTTTTTTTTCTAAAATATTATTTTCTTTCTCTCCAACAATTTTAATTCTATCATTCTTTTTTGATAAGTATGTTTTTTTTATTTTTTCAGCAAATTGTTGTTTAGATAGTGTCGCCATAGATATTAGCTCTTCGTCACCAATTGCGTTTCCCATCGCGTTTTTAATTGAAGCTAAATAAACTTTTTTATCATTTGATGTTTGATAAAGATTTTTTACATTTTCTAGTTTGTTTGCTATTTCTTGTAAAAAATCATCTAAAATTTCATCAATATTTGTATTTTTTAAAATTTTAAGTCTTTGTGAAAATATTACTTGTCTCTGATCGTTCATCACATCATCGAACTTAATCAATGTTTTTCGAATATCAAAATTTCTTGTCTCTACCTTCTTTTGTGCCCTTTCCATTGCTTTATTTATCCAAGGATGATCAATTGACTCATTTTCTTTTAAACCAAGTTTTTTAAGCATTCCATCGATAGAGTCACCTCCGAAAATTCTCATCAATTCATCTTGAAGACTTATAAAAAATATTGAGCTGCCAGGATCACCTTGTCTACCGGCTCTACCCCTTAATTGATTATCAATTCTTCTACTTTCATGTCTTTCAGTTCCAACTATAAAAAGACCTCCCAGCTTTTTGACTTTAGACTCATCAATTTTTATTTGATTTTTATCAGCAACTTGTCCCTCTCCTTCATAGTCTTTGTTGCCTCCTAATTTAATATCTGTGCCTCTACCAGCCATGTTGGTAGCTATGGTAACAGCTCCAATTTTTCCAGCTTCAGCAATTATTTTTGCTTCCTGTTCATGGTGTTTAGCATTGAGAACATTATGTTTAATATTTTGTCTTTGAAGTAATGAAGATATTTTTTCTGACTTTTCAATGCTAGTTGTACCAACCAATACAGGTTGACCTTTATCATTACACTCAATAATTTTATTTGTTATAGCGTTATATTTTTCTGGTTCAGTTCTAAAAATTTGGTCATTTAAATCTTTTCTTTTCATTTCTTTGTTTGTAGGTATGGAAACTACATTCAGTTTATAAATATCAAAAAATTCTTCTGACTCTGTAATAGCCGTACCGGTCATTCCAGATAATTTATCATAAAGTCTAAAATAATTTTGATAAGTAATGGAGGCCAACGTTTGATTTTCCTCCTCGATTTGTACATTTTCTTTTGCCTCTAAAGCTTGATGTAATCCATCAGAAAACCTTCTTCCGTCTAAAACTCTTCCTGTAAATTCATCAATAATTTGAACTTTTCCGCTCTTTACAATGTAGTCAGTATCTTTTCTAAATAATAAATTAGCTTTCAAAGCTTGATTAACATGGTGAACTAAACTTAAGTTTTCAGGATCATAAAAATTATTATTTTTAAGTAACTTTTTTTGTAAAGATAATTTTTCAATTTTATCTATTCCAACATCTGTTAAAATTGCATTTCTATTTTTTTCGTCTAATTCAAAATCATTTTTATTAAGGTGTTTAATAAATTCATTTGATATAGAATATAAATTAGTTTTATCTTCTAATTTACCAGAAATTATAAGGGGTGTTCTAGACTCATCAATTAGAATACTATCCACTTCATCAACAATACAATAGTTGTGATCTCTTTGAACCATGTCTTTAAGCTCATACTTCATATTATCTCGAAGATAATCAAAGCCAAGTTCATTATTAGTTGCGTATGTTACATCACAGTCATAGTTTTTTTTTCTTAGACCATCTTCTAAATCACTGGTAATACATCCTGTAGTAATACCTAAAAAATTGTAGATTTTTCCCATCCATTCGGAGTCTCTTTTCGCTAAATAATCATTTACAGTTACAATGTGCACTCCTTTACCTCTCAATGAATTTAGATATGCTGGAAGAGTAGAAACTAACGTTTTACCTTCACCAGTTTTCATCTCTGTGATTTTACCCTGGTGCAAAATAATCCCTCCGGCCAATTGAACGTCGTAATGTCTTTCACCTAATGTTCTTCTTGCAGCTTCTCTAACAAGGGAAAAGCTCTCTGGTATTACCTTGTCTATAGATCTGCCCTCTTTTAATGATCGTTTTAGGTTTTGTGTTCTCTCTTTAAACTCTCCATCAGACAGTAGTTTTATCGATTCTTCCTTATTATTTATCGCAGAAACTAGTTCTTTTGTTTTATCTAATTCTTGTTGATTAGAACTTTTAAATATTTTACTAAAAGTTCTTGTAAATATATTCATTATACTTCTATATATGTATTTATAATCTAAATTAAATAGTAATTATGACGATAAATTTAAAAAATTTTCTTAACAACAAAAACAAAATGTCGAAAATGGGTGAGTTTCAAACACTTAAACAAATTGAAGGTCTCGAAATGTCATCAATATCAGCAGATTTATATGGTAATGGCAGAGATGATTTGACACTTTTCTATTTTAGCAAGGGAGCAAATTATGCAACGGTAGCTACAACAAACACTATAACCTCAGAGTCTATTTTGTGGAACAATAGTTCTCATAAAAAATTAATTAAAGGATTGCTAGTAAATACTAAGAATGCGAATACCTTCACAGGAAAACAAGGAAAAGAAAGTTTAGATATTTTAGCTAAAAATTTGTCAAGAATATTAACAATTAGAGAGTCAAAATCAGAAGGTGGAACGTCTGAAACTGTTAAAATTAAAGATTTAATTTTCGCGTCTACTGGAGTAATTGGAGAACAGTTTCCAGTTGAAAAAATAAAAGATACCCTACCAGATCTTGTTGAAAAATTAAAAAGTCAGCATAATAAATTATTTTGGTTAAAAGTTGCATCTGGAATGATGACGACTGATACAAAACCAAAATTAGCTTACGAAGAAATTATTGTAAACGATGAATTAATTAAAATTTGTGGAATAGCAAAGGGATCAGGGATGATTGCTCCAAATTTAGCAACGATGTTATCTTTTATTTTTACTAATGCTGATATCAATTCTAATTTGCTTAAGTCTCTTTTGAAAAGAGCAGTGGCAAATTCTTTTAACGCAATTACAGTTGATAGCGATCAATCAACTAATGATATGGTTTCAATTTTTTCAACGAGGGATTTAAAGATAGGGCAAAATCTTTCCTTAAATGATAAAGTCATTCAAAAATTTGAATTAGCTTTAAAAAAGTTATGTTTAAACCTAGCTAAACAAGTTGTTGTTGATGGTGAGGGAGCAAAAAAATTTTTAACAGTTAAAGTAATAAATGCAAAATCTTTAGGTAGCGCTAAGAAAATTGCATTTTCTATCGCTAATTCTCCCCTTGTTAAAACAGCAGTAGCAGGTGAAGATCCAAACTGGGGAAGAGTTGTAATGGGTATTGGAAAGTCTGGCGAAGCTATAGATTTGAAAAAGTTAAGAATTAAATTTGGAGATTTTATTGTAGCTGAAAATGGAAAAATTTCAGATAGTTATAATGAGGAAAAATTAAAAACTTACATGCAATGGGACTCAATAGTAGTTGAAGTTAATTTGAAATTAGGCAATGATGCATTTGAGTGTTACACTTGTGACTTTACTCATGACTATATTGATATTAATGCTGATTATAGAAATTAATAATAATGATTAAATATAATTTAAAATGCAATCACGAACATGAATTTGAAAGTTGGTTTTCAGATTCCAATGAATTTGAAAAGTTAAAAAAGAAAAAATTACTCGAGTGTATTTATTGTTCATCTACAGATATTCAAAAATCTATAATGTCTCCAATGGTAACGAGCACTAATATCACTAAAGAAAGTCTTGAAAAAATTGACAATAGAAAAATTAAAGAAAAAAATAATCTTATAAAATTAAGAAAATATGTTGAAAAAAATTTTGAATTTGTTGGTGATAATTTTGCAGGAAAGGTCAGAGATGTTTATTATAATAAAGAAAAAAATAAAGCTATTTATGGTACTGCAACCCCTGAGGAAAGAAAAGAATTAGCCGACGAAGGAATTGATCTTTTAAGTATACCTTGGGTAAGTAAAGACAATTAATTCTTTGAACTACAAATAATGTAATTTACAGACAAATTTTCAGATTTTTTCCATTTTCTCAAAATAGGATTAAATTCTAATCCTTTAATATCTACGAATGTGAAACTAATATCAGATAATTTTTTTTGTAGTTCTTCAGGTTTAACAAATTTATTCCAGTCGTGAGTACCTATAGGTAGCCATCTTAAGATATATTCAGCTCCTATAATTGCTTTAATATAGGATGAAAATGTTCTATTTATTGTGGCAGTAAACATTAATCCATCTTTCTTTAATAAGTTGAAGCAAGAGTGAAGATATAAATCTATATTGTCAACATGTTCGACAATTTCTAAATTTAATATTATATCAAATTTTTCTTTCTCCATAAGCTGTTCAGGTGATTTGTTAATATAATTAATTTCAAGATTATTTTTTTTACTATGAACTGAAGCAACTTTTATATTTTTTTCTGAAGCATCAATACCAGTCACACTAGCACCTAAGTTTGCCATTGGTTCACTAATCAATCCTCCTCCACATCCAATGTCTAGTATTTTAAGCTTTTTTAAAAATTGCTTATCATTACGATCTATTTTGAAATGTTTCGAAATTTCTTCTAAGATATAATCAATCCTAATAGGGTTAAACATATGCAAAGGTTTAAATTTACCATTAACATCCCACCATTCATCTGCTAGATTTGAAAACTTTTGAATTTCGTCTTTATTTATTGTACTCATATAATTTAAAAATATTAATAATACATTATAAAACTCAATTTATATTATATAAAATCTATTAATGGCAAAAAAAATATTAAAATTTGGTGGCACTTCTGTTGGTTCTATTGAGAGAATTCAACATGTGGCAAAAATAATTAAAAAAGAACATGCTGCTAATAACGAAATCATAGCAGTTGTTTCTGCAATGTCAGGCAAGACCAATGAACTATTAAAGTATTCTGAGGATGTCTCTAAAAATTTTGACAAAAGAGAACTTGATGTACTTTTATCCTCAGGCGAACAAGTGACTAGTGCTCTTCTGGCGGGTGCCTTAATTGAATTAGGCATAAAAGCAAAATCCTGGTTAAATTGGCAAATACCAATTTTAACAGAAGGTGATCACTCTAATGCAAGAATTATTAATATGAATATTGTTAAGATTAATAATTTCCTATCAGAGAATGGAGTTGTAATAATTCCAGGATTTCAAGGAATTTCTAAAGAAGGCAACATAACCACTATTGGTAGAGGTGGTTCCGATGCTACAGCAGTGGCTGTTGCTAAGATATTAAATGCAGACTCGTGTGAAATTTATACAGACGTAGATGGAGTTTTTTCTACAGATCCAAATAAAATACCATTAGCAAAAAAAATAGATAAAATTTCCTATAACGAAATGCTTGAGCTATCGTCTTTAGGTGCCAAAGTTATGCAGTCTTCAGCAGTTCAAACAGCAATGATGTATAATATACCGCTTGAGGTAAAATCAACTTTCACAGATAGAGTTGGCACTAAAATATTTGATCAAGAAAATATTGATTATACAAAAAGTGTTACTGGAGTTGCCTACTCTAAAGATGATGCTAAAATTACTTTAGTTGGAGTAAAAGACAAACCTGGAGTAGCCGCTAGTATATTTGAACCATTAAGTAAAAATAATGTTAATGTGGACATGGTAATACAAAATATATCTTCTGATCAAAAAACAACTGATTTAACGTTCACAGTCAAAAGAACTGATCTATCAAAAGCTATTGAATTAATTAAAAGCAATAAAAAGATAGAGTATTTAAATATGCATCATAAAGATCAAGTTTCGAAAGTTTCAATTGTAGGTGCTGGAATGGTTTCTACTCCAGGGATAACTTTTAAAATGTTTAAAGGTTTAGCTGAAGAAAAAATTAACATTTTAGCCATATCTACCTCAGAAATTAAACTATCGGTTATTATTGATGAAGATGATACATTAAATGCTGTAAAAAAATTACATACAGTGTTTAATTTGGATTAAAAATGGAAGTTCGACCACATAGAAAGATATCAAGAAAAAAAACAAAAAAAATTAAAGTTGGAACTGTTTTTGTAGGAGGAGACTCAGCAATAACGGTTCAGTCAATGACAAATACACTTACTACAGACATTAAAGCTACAATAAATCAAGTTCATGATTTAGAAGAAGCCGGCGCAGATATTGTGAGAATTTCATGTCCTGATGAAGACTCAACAAAATCGTTAAAAGAAATAGTTAAAGAGGTCAAAACTCCAATAGTTGCAGATATTCATTTCCATTACAAACGAGCAATTGAAGCTGCGGAAATGGGAGCTAGCTGTCTAAGAATCAACCCAGGGAATATAGGATCAAGAGATAGAGTTCTTGAAGTTGTTAAAGCAGCAAAAGATAACGACTGCTCGATAAGGATAGGTGTTAACGCAGGATCATTGAACAAAAAATTACTTGAAAAATATAAAGAACCATGTCCAGAAGCTCTAGTAGAAAGCGCTTTAAATAACATAAAACTTCTAGAAGACAATGATTTTTTTAATTTCAAAATAAGTGTTAAGTCATCAGATGTTTTTCTGACAGTAAAATCATATAAAAAATTATCTGAAGTGTGTGATTACCCTTTACATCTCGGTGTTACCGAAGCAGGAGGTTTATTATCTGGAAGTATTAGGTCTTCTATAGGAATAGGCCAGCTATTGATGCAAGGTATTGGAGATACAATAAGAGTATCTCTTTCTTCAGACCCAACTGACGAAATTAAATCTGGCTTTGAAATATTAAAATCACTAGGACTACGATCAAGAGGAGTTAATATCATTTCATGTCCTTCATGTGCAAGACAAGCGTTTCCAGTTATAGAGACTGTAAAAAAACTTGAAGAAAAATTATCACATATTAAGAAACCGATTACATTATCAATAATTGGGTGTGTGGTGAACGGTCCAGGCGAAGCTTCTCAAACTGAAATTGGATTAACGGGCGGTGGTCAAGATAATAACTTATTATATATTTCAGGAATTCCACACAAAAGAGTAGCTAGCGCAGAAATCATAGATAAAGTTGTTCAGCTTGTAGAAAATAAAGTAAATAGTAAAAAACTTTAACAATGATACCAATAGAAAAAGTGCAAGATTTAATTGCAAGACACGATAATTTAGAGAGAGAACTATCCTCAGGGAATATTGATCCAAAGCTTTATGCTCAAAAATCTAAAGAGTATTCTAACTTAGGAAATATTATAACAATAGCGAAAAATTATCTTAAATTTGAAAAAGAAAAAAAAGATTTAGAACAAATTATTCAAGATAAAGATAGTGATAATGAAATTACAAAAATGGCTGAAAAAGATTTAGATGATTTAAAATTACGTAAACAAAATTACGAAAGTAAGCTTAAGATATTCCTCCTACCGAAAGATGCAGATGATGATAAAAATGCCATTGTTGAAATAAGAGCAGGTACAGGAGGTCTTGAAGCATCCCTATTTTGTTCTGATTTATTTAAGATGTATGAGAAAGTTTGTTCAAAAAAGAAATGGAAATTAGAAATTATTAGCATTTCTAAAAGTGAAGCAGGTGGTTTTAAAGAGGTTATATTTTCTGTTAGTGGTAACGATATATATTCCTACTTAAAATATGAATCTGGGGTACACAGAGTACAAAGAATTCCAAAAACTGAAACTCAAGGTAGAGTTCACACTTCAGCAGCTACAGTTGCAGTTCTGCCTGAAGCAGAGGAAGTTGATATACAAATAAAAGAAACTGACTTAAGAATTGATGTATTTAGAGCTGGCGGTCCGGGAGGACAATCTGTTAATACGACTGATAGTGCGGTTAGGATAACCCATATCCCAACAGGAGTTGTTGTTAGTCAACAAGATGAAAAATCTCAACATAAAAATAAAGCCAAAGCATTAAAAATTTTGAGATCCAGGGTTTATGAGTCTGAAAAAAGAAAGAAGGATAAAGAAAGATCAGAAAATAGAAGAAGTCAAATTGGAACTGGCGATAGATCTGAACGAATTAGAACTTATAATTTTCCTCAAGGCAGAATAACGGATCATAGAATTAATTTGACCTTACATAAACTAAGTGATTTTTTGAATGGTGAAATTCATGAAGAAATGAATGATGAGTTAAGACTGCAAGAACAAGATTTAAAACTAAAGAATTTAAATTAATGGAAATTTTTAAACTTATAAATGATGGTTCAAAAATTCTTGAAAAAAGAAATATTTCTTCTCACAAGCTAGACTCAGAAATTTTACTTTCAAAGGCTTTAAAAAAAGATAGAAGCAGACTTTTGTTGAACCTTAATCAATTTGTTCAAGAAAAAGATATTGAAAATTTTAATGCCCTCATTAGAAGAAGGTCTCAAAGAGAGCCAATAGCTTATATTTTAAGAGAAAAAGAATTCTGGAGTAAAAACTTTTATGTCTGCAAAGACGCCTTAATTCCTCGACCAGAAACCGAACTGCTAGTAGAAAATATAGTAAAGCAATTTAAGAACAAGAATATTTCTATATTAGATGTTGGAACAGGGTCAGGATGCATTCTGTTAAGTATTTTGAGTGAATTGAAGAATTCAAGAGGTATAGGTATTGATATAAGCCAAAAAGCTATTAAAGTTGCGAAAAATAACCAAATTAAGCAAAATTTATCTAACAGAAGTCAGTTTTTGCTTAGATCGATAGATAGAATTTATGGTTACAAGTTTGATCTTATTGTTTCAAATCCACCTTATATAACTCAAAAGGACTACAACAATTTAGATGACGATATTAAAAAATTTGAACCAAAAATAGCATTAGACGGTGGAAATGATGGGCTTGACGTAATCAAAAAAGTTATCTACAAATCCAAGAGTATTTTAAAAAATAATGGTACGCTCGCAATAGAAATTGGATACGGGCAATATAAAAAAGTTTCAAAAATATTAAAAGAGAAAAAATTTAAAACTAAATTTTTAGTTAGAGATTATCGAGAAAATATCAGATGTATATTGTCAACTTTACAAAAATAACATTAATTTTTAAATTAACATGAATAATAGAAGAAGAAATTTTAGACCTAGAACGCAAAAAAATAATTTTAGAAGAAGAAGCGCCTCGTTGAATTCTACTAATGTGAGCAATTTTAATAATGGAAACAGAGGTTTCAGCAGAAATGGCTCAATGACCAACCCACGTAATGTTGAGAAGACTATTCAAAAGTTTCAAGAGTTAGCCAAGGATGCACAAAGTAGTGGGGATCCAGTTTTAGTAGAAAACTATCTGCAACACGCTGATCACTATTCAAGGAGACTTGCGGAATTAAATGGCAAAGAAAAGAGCAACTCTGAAAAAAACAGCTTGAGCAATCAAGAAGCCGATGAAGTTAAAGATATTTCATCAAATACTTAGGTAGCGATTATTATCTTAGATTAGATAGCTTTAAATCAATTTTAATTCTTTCCAATTCAAATTTTTCTCTATTTTGCCCTTTTAATATTTTCCCCGAAGGTAATTTGAGTTTTTGTGAATTAACTTTTTTACCATTTACAATTACCTCATAATGTAAATGAGGTCCCGTAGATAAACCTGTCGATCCAACGTATCCAATTATTTGACCTTGTCTTACTCTTCTGCCTTCTTTAACTCCCTTAGCAAAATTTTTCATGTGTGCATAAACAGTTTCATAAGTCGAATTATGTTTTATTTTAACACAATTTCCTCCACCACCGCACCACCTTGCTCTAGTAATTTTTCCAGCCCCAGATGCCATGATAGGTGTTCCGCTCGGAGCTGCAAAGTCAGTTCCTCTATGCATCTTATTGTATCCTAGAATTGGGTGTTTTCTCATTCCATATGAGGATGAAAGACGTGCACCATTAATTGGAGTCTTCATTAAAGATTTTACAATACTTTTTCCATTAATATCGTAAAAACCAATTTCCTTTCCATCTTTATAACTATAAAGATTAATTTCTTCCCCATTAACAAACATTGAGGCATAAATTATTTTTCCAGTATCTTTTACAATATTATTGTCATCTAAAAACTTTTCGTAAAGAATTTCATACCAGTCACCTTTTCTTATATCTCTTTGAAAATCGACTTCAAAACCGAATACTCTTGCAAATTCTACAATTATATTTGGTTCAATCCCAGTTTCTACAGCTGAAGAGTATAGATTATTTTTAATTTCACCTTTTAGCACAACCTCTTTTTTATTTAATTTAATAAAATTTTCTTTCAGAATAAAGCTGTCTTTATTTTTTCTTATTTCTATACTCAAAGTATTATTTACTGGATAGATGAGGTTGACTACTGAATTAGTCTTAGTATCATTTTTTTTGATAATTAAAGAGAGTTTTCTACCTGCATAAATGTTAGCTAATTTTTTTTCTTTTAAAATTTTTGATATATTATTAGTATCGATTGAATTAATCTTAAACTTTTTTAAAATTTTTTCGACAGAATCATTATTTTGAATTAAATATTCTATTTCAGTATAAGGACTATTAATTTTAGAAAATAAAAAATTTCCCAAATTTTTAAATTCAGTGGATTCTATTACAGTGTTAAGATTTTCAATTTCTGACCTTTTTTTCTGATCAAAAGTGTTAGATAAAACCATAAAAATGATCAAAAAGATTACTATAATGGAGGTATATAAAAAATAACTGAAGTATGAAGGCTTGAAACTTTCGTCTTTTAATCTAAAAATGACCTGAAACTTGGGAAAACGGTTAAAAAAATCATTTAACGTCATAGTTGTTTTCTATTAAAATTAAGTGATGTTTGCAATAACTAACAGCAAAAAAGTCCAATATTTACTTGGTTTTATAGTCAATATACGCCTTGACTTATAACAGAATTGTAATAAAACCACCGTTCACCTCAACGTTAATATTTTTCAGTAACGCCAGAGGTGTGTAGATTTTATTGTTAAAATCTTAGCTTTTTTAAATTGTAAATTTTTAAGAAGAGAAGTGTGGACGGCTAGGTTAATTAAGAAATTGTCGTACACGCTTTAACGAAAAATAACTTTAAGTTACCTTAAAGTTATTAAAGCTAGTGTGCGCCGTTATTAAACTTGAGAGTTTGATCATGGCTCAGAACGTACGCTGGCGGCACGCCTAACACATGCAAGTCGAACGCAGTAGCAATACTGAGTGGCAAACGGGTGAGTATAATGTGGGAATCTGCCTTTTGGTTTGGAATAACACGGGGAAACTTGTGCTAATACCGAATAAGCCCTTACGGGGAAAGTTTTAATGCCGAAAGATGAGCCCGCACTTGATTAGCTAGTTGGTAAGGTAAAAGCTTACCAAGGCAATGATCAATAGCTGTTCTTAGAGGAAGACCAGCCACATTGGGACTGAGACACGGCCCAGACTCCTACGGGAGGCAGCAGTGGGGAATCTTGCACAATGGGGGAAACCCTGATGCAGCGATGCCGCGTGAGTGAAGAAGGCCTTTGGGTTGTAAAACTCTTTCGTCGGGGAAGAAAATGACTGTACCCGAATAAGAAGGTCCGGCTAACTTCGTGCCAGCAGCCGCGGTAATACGAAGGGACCTAGCGTAGTTCGGAATTACTGGGCTTAAAGAGCTCGTAGGTGGTTAAAAAAGTTGATGGTGAAATCCCAAGGCTTAACCTTGGAACTGCCATCAAAACTTTTTAGCTAGAGTGTGATAGAGGTAAGTGGAATTTCTAGTGTAGAGGTGAAATTCGTAGATATTAGAAAGAACACCAAATGCGAAGGCAACTTACTGGGTCACTACTGACACTGAGGAGCGAAAG